>JAFROK010000020.1 GCA_017429695.1 Clostridia bacterium
TTTCCCTTGATTCATCTCGGCACCTCCTTAAAACCGAGATGCAGCGATCCTACGATATCATATTTGCCAGAGTAAATGCGACTGGTTGATTTGCCAAAGTAAACGCAACTGGCGAGTTGCATTTACTTTGGCAAATGAGGAACTTAACTTTCGGTCAATTCCCAACTGCCAGGTGGCAGATCTGATGCGTATCAACTCGTGGGAGCATCTTTATTACATGATGGGAGGTATTGCAATGATTGTTAACAATGAAGCAAAAGAACTAAACGTTAACGAACTGGAGAATGTAACCGGCGGACTGGTTGTTGATGGAGGGTTTGCTGCTCTTTCTTGGGTAGTGGATGATAAAACAGGGGAAATACTGAAAACAGATTACTATACGTCTAAATGTTATCACTGGGCTGAAGAACATGGACACAGCACAGAAATAATATCCAGACAAGAATACAAACAAAGATTCAATAAATAAGTGAAGATCAGCGATCGTGCGTTATGCCGGAAATAAACCGACAAGGAGGTTTTGAGCCATGGAAGAAAAGAATATGCGGGAACTGAGCATGGAGGAAATGAACAAAATCAGCGGAGGGGGAATAGTAGAAGATGAGTATGGGCAATATTATGTGGATGACGGAAGATGTAAATGCGGAGGAAGATGGTACGTAACTTTAGTATCTGGAGGATGCGTTAACCTCGAATGTAGAAATTGCGGAGCAGTTTCATTTGGCGGCCAATGACGAACATAGCCACACAAACCCGGAAGATAAACAGACAAGGAGGCTTTGAACCATGGAAGAAAAGAACATGCGCGAATTAAGCATGGACGAGATGGATAAGGTCAATGGAGGAGCGAGCGAGCTTGAAACACTGCACACGATTCTCGTACAGGCCGGTGTGCTACCTGAGATTCTTGCCCTTCCAAGGAAGCAAGCCGTACAAGCGCTCATCGATTTTTGTAACAAAAACGGCCTGCCGGAATACATAAAGTATACACAGGCTGCGTATGATTGTTTTTGAGACGAAAAGAATATGCGGAAACTCAGCATGGACAGACAAGGTACCTGATTGAAACGAAAAACCGGAAGTTACCCCGTCCTGAACCCCACAAACGCAAACCCGTCTGACAGCGAATGCCGCCGTGCCGAATTCGGTACGGCGGCTTCGCCTGTCTCCAGCCATCTGTCGATATCCACATCAGAGAAAACCACCAGGCAGGCATCCCCGGGATGCACTTCAAAGGGTACCGGCATGAACACCGGCACGTCCGCCAGGATCGGATAAGACATGGAACCCACCTTCACCGCCGGCTGGATCTCTGCCGTTTGCTTCTCCGCGTCAAAGGACACCACATTTCCCGGCAGGGAGCAATGCAGCGACAAAAAGAAATCCCGCTTCAGCGCCTCGCGCTCGGCGGGAGAAAGAGAAGCATTTTCCATTATGAAATGACCTCCACCAGCAGTTCACACTTCCATGCTCCGTCCCCGGTATCCGCATCCACAGACCGTTCTTTGACGATCCCCCGGACACGGATATTTTTGTATTCCACATCCACGGTCTGTCCCGGCCGCCAGCCTGCCACCGTCGCGGAAAGAATCATCATTAACGGTGCCCCGTGCAGGCTGCCTCCGGCAAAGGCCGGGGCATCCGTCAGGTCCGCTTCCGTGATCCGGACGGCCTCCGGAAGGCCGACGGGCGGAACCGCCATCAGTCCGGAAGGCGTCAGCATGGGCCGAAGCGAAGCAATCGACAGTACAGAAGCAACACACTCAGCTCCCCTGCCGAAGAATGACTGTCCCCTGGAAGAAACCGGGTCCGGTGAAAGCACCGACAAAAATGGGATCCCGGTACCGGAAGCATCGAGGAGCTGCCGGACAGTCTCAGAAAGCGGCGTTCCGGCAGGAACACATAATGAAACCGTGCTTTCCCACAAATCAAGCCCAAGAGAAATGGAAACCGCCGTGACCGTTCCCTCTTCGTCTCCATGTCGGAATACATCCCATACCCGTCCGGATACCAGGCAGGCATCCCCATGGGAAACGGCGATCTCCCGGCATCTGGACATCTGCAGGTACATCTCTTCTGGCAGGTTCCAGAGCTCCAGCGTAAACAGTGCCGGAAACAGGGATAGTTCATCCTTTCCCCGCAACCGCATCCGGCCGGAGAAAGAAAGCGACTCACCGTCCAGCGTGACAGTGAGCGAGCGGTTGACAACAATCAAGCAGATTCCTCCAAGTCGGGCACAAAGGTGTCTCCAAACATAACCTGAAACTCTGTCAGGTTCCCTTTGGCCGGATTTACGGTAGACGGTTCGTCTGTATTTCGCAGGACGAACAATGACCCAACCCCTACTCCATCCCGGATATACCGGAAAGGCAACAGCAGGTCATTCAGCTCCCCATAGGAGCAGATGAGCGGCACCTGGTTCACCAGCAGCACCGATGTGGCATGATCCCAGATGGAAATGACCCACTGATCCAGAGCGGATAGGTACCGGATTTCCACCCGGGCATGAAGGGCATCACCGTCAATCGTCACATCCACGGTAAACACCTGACGGAAATCGTTCATCAGTGGCAGCTCAATATAAGATAATGTGCGCATCGGAAGCCTCCTGAAAAAGAGAAGATCAAAGCAGGATTTCCATACCCGTTTAGCGAAAAAAATTAGGAAATCGGGAAAAGGCCTAGGACGAAAGAATTATTGTTTTCCGCTCCAAGCCATTCACACCGGTCTGTATAGGCCGGGGTGTTTTTGTGTGTGAATTTTGCTTACAGGAATCGGCTTGATCAGCATCGAATCTTAAGCGTGTAACTTTTGATATTCTCGACAAACAAGGAGGGAAATGCGATGATTTTTTACTTCACTGCAACTGGAAATTGCCTTGCGATTGCCAGGGAACTTGATTCAGAGCTTTACAGTATTCCGCAGGAACTGAAAAAGAAAGCCCCGCTTCACTACAAAGCGGATACTATTGGAATTGTCGCGCCGACCTATTCCGGGCTAATGCCGCGTATCGTCCGCCGGTTCCTGGCAAAGGCACGGTTTGACACTCCATATTTCTATATCGTGATGACTTACGGCATGAATCCATCTGTCGCAGAGAAGGAAGCCGTAGCATACGGTGAACATGTTGGAGTCCGGGTTGACTATGCGGCCACTGTCCAAATGGTGGACAATTTCATTTTTGCTTTTGATATGAACGACCAGATGGCTATTGACAAACAGATTCCTCGGCAGGTGGCGGAGCTGAAGCAGAATATCGCGAACCGTGTCAAAGGATTCCGGGAGCCCTCGGAGCAGCAGATGACCGGTTTCGCAATGGTATCGGAACGGAACTGCCGCTGGCCAGAAATGACGGACGGAACCCAGATCACGGTCACGGACAAGTGTGTTGGATGCGGAATCTGCTCAAAGGTCTGCCCGCTTGGACGGTTCTATGTGGGTGATGATAAAAAGGCCCACCGGTATTCCGAATACTGCGAATTCTGCCTGGCCTGCGCCCATGCCTGCCCGAAGAAAGCGATTACCCTGTCAGTACAGGACAAAAACCCGGATGCCCGTTTCCGGAATCCGGAAGTGTCCCTGGCTGAAATCATCAAGTCCAATCAGTTCTGATTTATCGCATTTCAACTTGTTACAGAATTGTAAATAGCGAGGAGAATCGGAAGATAATACGACAAACTCTGGCCCGAAAAACCAAAATTTATACGAACTACCCCTTAGTGAGTTTAATCGCGATTTCCCAGTATAACGCACCTGCCGGTTCTGCTTCAGAACCGGCTTTTTTGCTGTGCAAATCCTGCACAACTACACAATATACCGGATACTGTCCGTGTCGATCCCGGCACGGGCTATTTTCTGTTCCAGGGAGCTGCCGTTCTGCAATGCCAGGAACCCGGTGATAAATGCCCCGGCACTCGCTGCCGGGGCAGCACCGTAATCCACCTTCGCCGCCACGCCGGAATCCTTCTTTGCCGGAGCCGTGGAACCGGTGTTCGTCGGCGTGGAGGCGTTGTCGTCGGTCTTCGTTTCCCCCAGGATGGCCATCGGAATATATTCCGTAAAGGTCAGGTCCCCGGCCCAGCCGTCGGGATGCTCTTCGTCCTGGGTGACGGATATACCCGTCAGCAGCATATCGTCATAGGTATGGTGCGGGGTCACCACCCGGCACAGCAGCCGGTTCCGCTTCACGGATTCCAGCACATCCAGCATCCGGGTGGCCCAGCCGGCGGCGGAATGGGCCGCGTCGGTTTCCAGCACGGAGAGGGTGACCTTATCCGGTTGGTTCTTTGCGCCGTTGACGAAGGAGCCGAGCTCCGTGGCGTCTGCTTTTTCGAAGACTTTCAGGCTGAGTGCGTGAGTTACAGAGAGAACGCCGGTGAAGTGGTAGGTTTGGTTATAGTCCTTGACGGTGATATAGGCGGAAGATGTATTGCTCATCCTGGCACCTCCCGAAGGGTCCTCAGCAGATACCGTTCTGCCGTATCATAAATGGACCGGCCTACGGCTTCCGGATCAGCCGCAGCAGCTTCCACATGGATATTCACCGGCGCGGAAACATTGCTGGAAGTCGTCTGGTTCACCACCGGTGCGGCCATTGCCGGCGCTGCGGAAAGCATTTCCGGCACATCTGAAAAGGCTGAATACGCTTCCCGGCCGGATACCGGCAGTACATCCCGCAGCGATTCAAGCGCCGATGCCGACAGCTCCGACAGCAGGCTCCTGACCAGCGGAACAGCTTCGTTTTCCTTCTTCACCGGCACCACGTATTCCGGATCCCCGTCCTCGGCAATCTCCGCATGGGTCGGCGAAGAGAACCGCCCGCCGGTTGCGGCCCGGACCGGCGTAAATGTAAGGCTGGAATAAGGATCGGAATCATCATCCGAAGTTCCCGGCTTTTCCACTTCCGTTTTTACCTTCAGCACCAGTCCGGCGCTTGAGAACATGCTCCGTACCTGGGACAGTGCAGAGGAAGCGGCAGAGACAATGCCGGAACCGTCGGCGGTCAGTTTGAACTGTTTCTTTGCCGTAGCAAGAAACGTTTCAAGTTGCTTCGAAGCCTTGGTAAAATCCAGGTCAATCGAAAAGGTGCCGGAAGCGCCGAGCGTTTCCTCCACGGAGGAAGGCCGGGAGAAGAATGGCAGCGCGGAAAACTCTTCCGTCGCGGATTGGATGAAGTCCATCATGGAAGCACGGGCCGTATTGAAAGCGGCAGCCAGCTGGTTTGCCAGATCCCGGTTCTGCGTCAGGATCGTCTGCAGCCGGTTGACGCCGGCTTCATCGATGTCCACCGCGAAGGATGCCAGAAATTCCTGGGGAATAGCGGATCACCTCCCGAAAGCAATTCATCCCGGAAGGATTTCCGGGTGAATTGAACGAAATAAATCATATTGAAGTCAGGGCAGATGTTACGGAGAATCCATGGAAAAAATTTTTTCGGCATATCACTGCCGGCGGGTGATCCTCATACGTATCCAATAATGGAAACCGAATATGAAATCTGAAAGAATGGATGGATGATGATATGACAGAGAAAAAGAACAGCGTATTTGAACTGGAAAAGGAAGAAATGGCCCGTGTTTCAGGCGGAGGCCTGCCATATGAACCGGCCGAGCCGATCAAGAAAGATCCCCGGCTGATTGAACAGCCGCACTGCAGGTTATGCCGCTTGAAGGTCGATTCTTATGAAGGCTCGTACAAATGCATCACAAAAGGCTGTGATAATGAAGGCCATATCCTGTTGCCGAAGGACATCGTATGGTTTTGATCCGGGTTTCATCCGGTTCACAGCTCCCGTTCCGCCCGCCGGTTCGATAACGAAGCAGCGGGCGGTTTTATTTTTTATCATTCCTGGGCCTCTCTGGCCCGGGAATGATTCTCATTCCGGACCCGGATCAGCTCGACAATATCCAGCAGGTCATCCAGGGTGTAAGTTCCGTCCCACAGCTCGTGCTGTTTCCAGAATCCCAGCGCAACCGGCAGAAACAAGAATTCGTTCAGGTTCGGGCAGGTTGCGGGGATGAAGTCACTTCGGCGGGACGGGATATCGGCCCGCCTTCTGAGAAAAAACCCCGCAGCGTCCAGAGGGCCTCCTCTAAGGTCAATTTCAGACAAGTGGCGGTATCATGTTCCAGTTCCGGCCAGCTCCAGGAAGATCCCTGCATGATGGGCTGGTAACCGGCCGGCAGCAGCACTTCCACATGATTCAGGCAGGAGATCATGACCGACCGGAGATCCTCCGGCGCCATGGAAACAAACATATCAGCCAGCAATTCCCCGGAGCCGGAAGCCTCCGGCATCTTCGCCAGCAGCCGGAGCAGTTCCGCCCCGGAAAAGGCATCCAGCTTTGTAAGCCGGAAATCCAACTGTTTGCCATCAATGGGCAGCTGGATATTCCTGGTTACTGTTCACGGGATGGGCGGACCAAAAGCAAATGAATAAACATTGAAGCAGGTGCTTTTGTAAGCGAGGCACCTGTTTCATTTAGTTATAACATAGTTAATAGAATTGTAACTATTAAGACTTTACAAACAAAGAAA
>JAFROK010000021.1 GCA_017429695.1 Clostridia bacterium
CGTATAATGCATCTTGTACCCCTCCTAGTAGTTTAGTTTCAGCCTGTTTTTCTCAATGAGGCGTTCTATTCTACTGTGGGGTACTTTCCTTTTGCAATCCCAGCCTGCTTCTCAGCGGTCATTTACATTTTACAGGAAGCTCCAATGGTAACTGTCAAACAACCTGAAATCCTGATACCTGAAACCTGGCACCTTACGCTGGCATGGCCAGCGCTGCAATTCCCGTTCCCTTCAGGGTAAGCGGCGGTACGCTGGCCGGCAGGAAGAAGGTCTCCCCGGGCCGGATTGTCATGCTGCCGCTGGCCCACTGGAGCATCATTTCGCCTTCCACCGCTGTAATCATGCCGAAATGGTTGATCTCCGGCAGCGCGGCGGAGCCTTCCGGCTGGATGATATCCAGCGTGAAGTTTTCCTCGTTCAATACCCGCTTGGTGCCGAATGCGCGCTCCACATGCACCGGCCTGCGGTGCATCTTCAGGTTGGTCACATCCAGGGCCTTTTTCAGGTGCAGTTCCCGGCGGTTGCCGTTTGCGTCCTTCCGGTCCCAGTCATAGAAGCGGTACGTCAGGTCGGAAGACTCCTGGATCTCATACAGCAGGATACCTGCCCCGATCGCATGCACGCATCCGGAGGGGATATAGCATACGTCGCCTGCCCGGACTTTCACCCGCTGCAGCAGGTTTTCCACGGCGCTGCCCTGCTCGCAGGCTTCTTTCAGTTCGCCCAGCGTGGTTCCGGTTTTGATGCCGTATACCAGTTCCCCGCCGCCTTCCGGCGTGTCAAGGATCAGCCATGCCTCCGTCTTGCCCAGCTTGCCGCCCTCATTCTGCGCCGCATACGCATCCCCGGGGTGCACCTGTACGCTCAGCATATCCCGGGCGTCGATCAGCTTCAGCAGCAGCGGGAACGGCTTGTCCGCATACCGGCCGACTATTTTCTCGCCGTGGTATGCAATCAGTTCCGTCAGTGTCCGGCCCATGTTGTCGGTGCTTTCCAGGCCAGGAATACAGCTGACTTCCAGGCTTTCCCCGGTAGTTGCATCCGGAATATCCTTGCCGAACCGGGTCCGCAGCTTTTCACCGCCCCAGGGCGTCAGGCTGCCGCCGCGGAACGCCGGCGTCATTTTAATCGGCCACAGCGGCGTTTCCCGTTTCAGCGGCTTGTTCAGGGCAACGTTCCTGTTTCCCGTGCTGCTCCAGTAGATATGCCCGCAGGGCCGGAAGCCCATCTTTTCATACAGTCGCAGCGCCCGCCTGTTTTCGACGGACGTATCACAGCGGACACAGTCGCAGCCGGCCCGGCGCAGCATCTGCAGCAGGTCGTCCAGGATATCTCCTGCGATTCCGGCTCCCTGCATCGGCGGATCCACCACCAGGCGGTGGAAATATCCGGGATTGAGGCCGCCGGTCCACGGCACCGTTTCATATTCCGGTTCCAGGTCTGTGCCGACGATCGACACCGCGCCGGCCAGGACGCCGTCCACCCGCTGAATATACATCAGGCCCTGCGCCACATCCTCCCGGATCAGTTCTTCCGTGGGATAAATCCCCCACTGCCATTGTTTCAGCCCTTCAGCCTGCATCTGGTCCGCCACCCGCTGGTAAAGCGCCAGCAGCTCCTCCAGGTCTTTTTCCGTTGCCCGAATCGTATCCATGACTATATCACCTCAACAATAAACAATCTCCCTTGATCGCCTACCAGTCTGACACCCGGCTCCTGACACCTGATACCTAACCTAATACTGATACCTGACACCTATTGTCCCGTGGATCCGAACCCGCCGGTCCGCTCAGCAAACTCCCCGCTTTCCTCCGCCGTTCCGTAGGGCAGGAAGATGCCCTGGCAGAAACGCTCCCCGCGGCCGATCGTTACCGGATCATCCGACGGGTTCCGCAGTTTGACCATGATGTGCCCTTCGTTTTTCGCAAAGGCGTAGTCGCTGTCGATAATCCCGGCAGTATTGCTCAGCCGCACGCCGTGTTTGAACCCCAGCGAACTGCGGGGAAACAGCATCAGTACCCAGCCGGGTTCCATCTCCGCGCGGATTCCCGTGGGAATCAGTGCGCTGCCTCCGGCGGGAATCACCGTTTCCGCAGGGGAAACAAAGTCATATCCGGCACTTCCGGCTGTCGCCCGCTTCGGCAGCGGGATTTCCGCCACGGGCACCGCATCCGCCAGCCGCTCTCCCATTGCCTCCGCATACTGCGTTTCCGACACATGCGTAAACTTCGCAATCTTCATACCTGCTCCATAACTCAATGAACTAATTTCTGATAACTGTCGACTGATAACTGTCAACTTATATAAATTGCATCCGCGAGCCTCGCCAGCTCCTCCAGGGACAGCTTTTCCCCGCGGACCATTTCATTCAGCCCGGCCGCGCGCATCCATTCCGCCGCCTGCGGCCTTTCCACCCGGAAGGTGGCGCAGAGATTGTTGACCATCGTCTTCCGCCGGGACGCAAAGGCAGCTGCTGCGACTTTGAAGAACATTTCCTCACTTTTGACTTCCACTGCCGGTTTTTCCCGCAGCGGCAGCACGATGAACGCGCTGTCCACCTTCGGCGGCGGAGTGAAACAGGCGGCGGGTACATCCATGGCCAGGTGCGGTTCGCACATATACTGGCAACGGATAGCCAGCGGTCCCCAGCCATCATCCCCCGGGGAGGAAAGGATCTTGTCCGCCACTTCTTTCTGTACCATCAGGGCCAGCCGGCTGACGGGAAGCCCGCCGGTCAGCAGATGCTGGATCAGCGGCGTTGTAATATAATACGGAATATTGGCCACCACGGCAAAGGGCTTTTTCAGGTCCTTCGTAACCTCCTGCAGGTTCAGGGCCATGACATCGCCCTGCACGATGGCCAGGTTCTTCTCCTCCGCCATGAAAGCCGTCAGCAGGGGGATCAGCCTCTCGTCCAGCTCAACAGCCAGCACATGAGCCGCCCTGCGGCACAGGTGCTTTGTCAGGCTGCCGCAGCCCGGGCCGATTTCCAGCACATCCTCATCCGCGGAAACGCCCGCCGCTTCCGCCAGCGCGGACAGCAGTTCCTCATCGTACAGGAAATTCTGCCCCAGCGACTGTTTGTAGCGGAGATTGCTTTCGCGGATCCTGTCCTTTGTTTTACTCATTGATACGGCCTCCATGCCGGCACAGTATAGCATACTTTCCTTATTATGTCATCATCTGCCGGCCGTGAAAAAAGTTTCCGGAAAAAAGTTCTGTTTGCCTATTGACTTGGTAGGAGAATCGTGTTAAGATACGCCCATCATCTGAAGGAAGGAGGCGCACCGCATGTTCAGCAAGACCATGATGTCCTGTCGAATGCTTATCTCCCGGGCATGTTCCGTGACTGAAGCGTCCGACCGCTTTTGCGTACGCCTCCGGATTTATCAGGGCTGAGTTTTATCTGATCAATCCGCATGTCATGTTGCCCGGGAGCTTTCGACGCTTCCGGTTTTTGTTTTACCGCAGGCGCCGGTTTGACAAAAGGTTTATGTCCACTTTATAATAATTTATTGCGTTCGGTGATCCGAAAGCATCCGCAGAGAAAACAATGATTTTTTCAAATATGAAAGGAGAAACCCACTATGAAGAAACTGATCGCTCTGGCCCTAGCCCTTGCACTCGCACTGTCCCTGACCGTGTCCCTGGCGGACACGCTGGAAATCGGCATTCCGGATGACGGAACGAACCTGTCCCGCGGCATCAAGCTGCTGGAAACCGCCGGCCTCATCACCGTGGATCCCGCTGCCGGATACACCCCGGAAATCGCTGACATCACCGGATATATTTACAACATCGAAGTCATCCCCGCCCAGGCAAACACCCTGCCTTCCACGCTGGCTGACTACGGTGCTTCCACGATCAACGGCACCTACGCCATTCCCAACGGCCTGATTCCTTCCAAAGACGGCCTGATCATTGAGAAACAGAGCGAAAGCGGCGACAATCCCTATGTCAACATCATTGCCGCCCGCGCTGCGGATGCGGACAACGAAACCTACAAAACCATCGTGGCTGCCTACCAGACCCAGCTGGTTGCCGAATTCCTGCTGGTAAACTACCAGGAAGCGTTCTTCCCGGCCTTTGATTATGACAGCAACATTACCCTGACCCAGGAAGATGCGGATGCACTGATCGCCTACGAATCCGATCCCACGGGCAAGACGAAGGTGACCGTCGGCGTCTGCGGCGCAAACAACGACCAGTGGAAAGCCGTCCAGAAAGTACTGGATGACGAGGGCGCCAACATCTACATCGAACTGGTGGAGTTTGATGCCTACAACCTGCCCAACGAAGCGCTGCACACCGGCGAAATCGACCTGAACGCCTTCCAGCACAAGGCCTATCTGAACAAGGACGCCGGCGACAACGGTTACGACGTAGTGGCCATCGGCGATACCCTGATCGCCCCGCTGACCCTGTACTCCAGGAATTATGATTCCCTGGACGCCCTGAAAGAAGCCGCCGGACTGTACGGCGAATAATGATCTGAACCCGGCAGAAATGAGGCATACCCATGATTGAAGTTCAGCACCTGAATAAAACATTCCGCCAGAAAGGCGGACAGGTCGAGGCATTGCAGGATGTTTCCCTGTGTATCCCCGACGGATCCATCTATGGCGTAATCGGCTATTCCGGCGCCGGAAAATCAACCCTGGTGCGCTGCCTCAATCTGCTGGAATACCCGGATTCGGGTAAAATCCGCATCGGCGGTTTCGGGGAAATTACCCTGATCCACGGCAAGCCCTATGTGGGACGCAGGAAAAACCATCCCGCGGAATCTGCCGGTGCAGACGCCGAACCCGGAAGCGCAGCGGAGCTGACAGAACCCACAGAACTGAATGATCCGGTGGAAAAGGCCGTCCAGGCGGACGGCCCTTCCCTCCGGAAAATGACCGCACGCCAGCAGAATACCCTGCGCCGGGGAATCGGCATGATTTTCCAGCATTTCAACCTGCTGGACCGGTCCACGGTTTATGACAATATCGCCTATTCCCTGAAATATACAAAACGGAGCAGCCGCGAGATCCGGGAACGGGTCTGCGAACTGCTGGACCTGGTCAATCTCAGCGACAAAATCGACGCATATCCTTCCCAGCTTTCCGGAGGCCAGAAGCAACGGGTCGCCATCGCGCGGGCCCTTGCGGCTGAGCCCCGGATTCTGCTGTCTGACGAGGCCACCAGCGCCCTGGATCCGGACGCTACGGAATCCATCCTGAACCTGCTGCGGGACGTGAACCGGAAGCTGGGCATCACCATTGTCCTGATCACCCACGAGATGGCTGTGATCAAAGCCATCGCCGAGCGGGTCGCCGTCATGGAAAACGGCCGGGTGGTGGAAGAAGGCAGCGTCTATGACATTTTCGCCAACCCCCAGGCAAAGATCACCCGGAAGTTTGTTGCTTCCTCTTCGCTGCTGGGCCGGCTGGAAAAACTCATGGACGAAGATGCGGAACTGCTCCGGATCAGGCCGGGTGAAATGCTGGTCCGCATGGTCTTTGAGAAGGAATATGTCGGCCAGGCGGTGATTACCAACGCCGCCCGGAAATTCGGATTTGACCTGAACCTGATTCTGGCCAATGCCGAATACCTGCACGGATGCCCCCTCGGCGGCATTGTGGGCATCCTCAGCGGCGATCCGGAAAAAATCCGGGAAGGGATCGCCTATATGGCAGAAAATCATGTAAGGACGGAGGTGCTTCGGGATGAACAAGTCGATCATTTATCAGCTGAACATCTGGATTGCTGAGCAGCTGAAGACCATCGCCCCGAACCTCTACAAATACAAAGTCAAGTTCGCGGAAAGCGGAGAGGCCACCCTGGAAATGTTCTGGAAAGCCGGCCTGATTGCTTTTGTGATCGGCCTGATCCTGGGCACCCTCCTGGTTGTGACAAAACGCGGCGGTATCCGCCGGAACCCGATTGTCTATCACCTGGCCAACACGATCGTCAATGTCTTCCGGTCCATTCCGTTCATCATCCTGCTGATTTTCCTGATTCCCTACACCCGGGCCATCGTCGGAACCTCCATTAAGGTCAAAGGCGCCATTATGCCGCTGGTTTTCGGAACGGTGCCTTTCTATTCCCGCCAGGTGGAAGTTGCCCTTTCCGGCGTCGAGGAAGGCAAAATTGAAGCCGCCCGCAGCATGGGAAGCGGCACGCTGGGACTGATCTTCCGGGTTTACCTGCCCGAAGCGGTACCCGCCCTGATCCGGGTTACCACCGTAACCGCCATCAGCCTGATCGGCCTGACCACCATGGCCGGTGCTGTCGGCGCCGGCGGACTTGGCTCCTTTGCCATCAATTACGGCCAGAACCAAAGCTATGAAGATATCGTTAACGTCTGCGTCGTGGTGCTGCTGATTGTGACGATTATCCTGCAGAGCCTGGGAAACGGCCTGTCCCGCCTGACATTTAACCGGAAACTGATCACCATCCGGCGCGGCCGGAAGACCGGAAAAGCGGCCCCGGCAGCTTCCGAAAGTATAACGGCTGAATCATAACCAGTCAGAAAGAAGGCATTCCATGTCCCGCCGTGATACCATTCTTGCCTATGCGGATTCCCGCTACCCTGCCTACCGGCAGATTGCGCTGGATATCCATGCGCATCCGGAAACCAGCAACCACGAAACCTTTGCCTGCGATACCCTCTCCCGGATGCTCCGGGAAGAGGGTTTTGATGTTCAGGTGGACGTCGCCGGCCATCCCACCGGCTTTTCCGCCGTTTATTCTTCCGGAAAGCCCGGCCCGGTCCTGGTCTTCCTGGCGGAATACGATGCCCTGGCCGGCCTCGGCCATGGCTGCGGGCACAATCTTTTCGGCGCCACATCCGTCCTGGCGGCCGCCAGCCTGAAGCAGGTCGTCGGTGAAGCCGGCGGGGAAATCCGCGTTTACGGCACGCCGGGTGAAGAAGGCGGCGAAAACGGCAGCGCCAAGGGCAGTTTTGTCCGGGAAGGTTTCTTTAACGATGTGGACGCCGCGCTGTGTGTCCATCCCGGCTCGGATTACCATGACTTGACCCATGCCGAGATCGCCTGCGCCCCGATCCGGATTGCTTTCCGCGGAAAAGCGTCCCACGCCTCTTCCAATCCCCAGGCCGGCATCAACGCCCTGGACGCCCTGATCCTGGTATTCAATGCCATCGGCCTGCTGCGCCAGCAGCTGCCCGGGGATGTCCGGATCCACGGCATCGTGACCAAAGGCGGCGATGCCCCGAATATCATTCCCGATGATACGGAAGGGCGCTTCTACGTCCGGGCCGCTACCGTCAACCGGATGATGGACGTATACCACAAACTGGAAAAAATCGTGGAAGGCGCCGCGCTCCAGACCGGATGTACCGGCCTGCTGGAACCGACCCAGCGCAACCTGGTGCACAATATCGTTCCCACGCCTTCCTTTGACGCGGTATACCTGAAGAACCTGCTGTCGCTGGGCGAAACATATGATCCGTCCCGGGCCGCAAACCTGGGTTCCTCCGATGTAGGCAACGTGTCCCAGGTCATCCCGGTGATCCAGCCCATGATCAAAATCAGCGATACGCCGGTTGCCGGCCACAGCATCGAAAAGCTGGAAGCCTGCAGATCGGAAACCGGCCTGCAGTCCATCCGCCTCGGCGCAAAAGCGCTGGCGCTGACCGCCCTGGACCTGATCGAACAGCCCGAGCTGCTGGCGAAAATCAAAGCCGATCACCGGGAAGCGGTGGAGCGGCAGAAGGATGACTGATCCTGCCCTGTAACAAAAACCGGCCTGCGCACATTCCGCACAGGCCGGTTTTCATATGCATTTTTTTACTTTTTCAGCCGGAACACATTCCAGGACGCCGGCTGCAGCACCGCCGTCAGTCTTCCGCCCTCCAGGCGGGAGTCCGCGTTTTTCCGGGGAAGCAGCACATCCGGATGTTCAAATGTGTTGGCGTCATTGGCATCCTTTGCGTACATCTCCGTATGCTCATGCAGCTGCCAGCCTTCAAAGGCCCGCAGGTCCGCCGTCAGTTCCCGGGGCTCGTTCAGGTCGGCGTTGATCACAAATATTGTCAGTTCTTCTTTATCTTCCTGCAGGGCCGCGGCCGCCTGGACGGTTTTCACGCCGGTGAACCCGCCGTACTGGTTCATATCGTCAATGGCATACCCGGGCACGTCGTAGGTGTCGCAGGTTCCTTCGCAGCGGAGAGACACCCCCCTGGCCAGCCGGATCATATCCGTAAACAGGTAGTATGCCGCGCCTTTCCAGACGTGCTCCCGGTCCGTCTGGCAGAGCATGTTGATCCCGCCCGTCGCGCAGCCGATCTTCACCCGGTCCGCCCGCCGCAGCATGACCAGCATGGTCGACACGTTGGCCAGGGCGAACAGCATCTCGTTTCCCCGCGGCGGCATGCGGCGCGTGGACCAGTCGTCCGGATCGTGGCGGACGTATTTCCGTTCCGGATCGAAGGAAAAGAACATATCCGCGGTCTGCACGCCGTTCCGGCCCAGGTGGTTTTCACCCCGCGGCCGGTAAAAGCTGGCATACTCATCCAGGGAAAGATACATTGTCTTCTTTGTCCGCAGCTTCGTCTTCAGGTAATCGCACAGGGCAATCTCCGTGTCGATGTAGTTTTCAAAGGCCTGGTATCCGGCCAGCAGTGCCTCCAGCAGGTCCGGCGGCGCGGAATGGTAATGGTGCAGGGATATATAATCCACCGAGTCATAGCACTGCTCCAGCACCTTCCGGTCCCATTCCGGATAATGGCTCAGGAACGGTGACGAGGAAGCGCAGGCGATCGTCTCAATGGTGGGATCAATCCATTTCATTGCCTTGGAGGTCTCGTGGGCCAGGATGCCGTATCCCCGGGGATCCCGCTCCCAGGAGGCGATCTGCCAGGGGCCGTCCATCTCGTTGCCCAGGCACCAGGTCTTCACGCCGTAAGGCGCCGCGTGCCCGTTCTTTTTCCGCAGGTCGGACCAGTAGGTTCCGCCGGCAAAATTGGTATATTCCACGCAGTCCATCGCGTCCTGCGTACTTCCGGTACCCAGGTTGACGGTATACACTGCCTCCGCTCCGGCCTTTTCCGCCCACTGCAGGTATTCGTCATGGCCGACGTCATTCGGGATGATCTGGAACCAGGCCGGATCCACATGCACCTTCCGTTCCGCCATGGGGCCGATGGAATCCTTCCACTGCCATCCGGACACAAAATTTCCGCCCGGCAGGCGGATCTCCGGCAAGCCGGCTTCCTTCAGCGCGGAGTAAAAATCCTTCCGCATGCCCTGTTCATCCGCCGCGGGATGCTTCGGGTTATACATGCTGCCGTTCACCATGGAGCCGATCGGTTCCAGGAAAGCGCCGAACAGCCGCGGGGAAATGTCGCCGATCCGGTAATCCGGATGCAGGGTCAGCGTTGCTTTTTTCATATCCTGTTGATCCCCCATTCTTTTCGGTTTCTGCTGCGGAGAATTGTACCATACTTTCCGGCGGATGGAAAGAAACGATTGACGGGCAGGCGCAGGTTCTCTATAATCAAGTTATCCGAACAGAAAAGGGAACACCTGCGACAAGCAGCATAATGATGTATCATGAATCGAAACAAAAAGAACAGGAGCATACCGCAATGGACAACATGAAACAGATCACAAATCCCTATCTCCCCTTCTGGGAATACATTCCGGACGGCGAACCGCATGTGTACGGCGACCGGGTATACGTCTACGGATCCCACGACTTCTTCGGCGGGGATGTCTACTGCATGGGCGACTATATGGGCTGGTCCGCCCCGGTGAATGACCTGGGTGACTGGCGCTGCGAAGGCGTCATCTACCGCAAGGACCAGGATCCGGAAAACGGCGACCTGCAGGGCAACCTCTACGCGCCGGATGTGACGCAGGGCCCCGACGGCCGGTACTACCTGTACTACGTGCTGAGCTCCAAAGGCTTTGTTTCCGTCGCGGTCAGCGATTCCCCCGCCGGACCGTTTGAATTCTACGGCTATGTACACCATGCGGACGGCGTCCGCCTGGGTGACCGGGCGGGCGACGAGCCCCAGTTCGATCCCGGCGTGCTGACGGAAGGCGACCGGACCTACCTCTACACAGGTTTCTGCGGCTACGGGGACAAATCCCGCCACGGCGCCATGTGCACCGTGCTCGGGCCGGACATGCTGAGCATCGTGGAGGAAACCCGCTTCGTGGCGCCCGGCGTCATGTACAGCGAGGGGTCCGGCTTTGAAGGCCATGAATTCTTTGAGGCGCCTTCCATCCGGAAAAACGGCGACCTGTACTATTTCATTTATTCGTCCATCAAATTCCATGAACTGTGCTGGGCGGTCAGCAAAAAACCGACAGAAGGCTTCACCTACGGCGGCGTGATTGTCAGCGCCTGCGACGACGGGATCGATACCTACAAGCCCGCCGCAAAGCCCATGTACTACACTGCCAACAACCACGGGTCCATCGCCAAAATCAACGGCCAGTGGTATATCTTCTATCACCGCCACACCAACGGCACCAACTATTCCCGCCAGGGCTGCCTTGAGCGGCTGACCATCCTGCCGGACGGCACAATCGTCCAGGCGGAAATCACCTCCTGCGGCGGAAAGGACACGCCCCTCCGCGGTGAAGGCTGGTATCCGGCGAATATCGCCTGCCACCTCTTCACCGATACCGAGGTAACCTATGTACCCTGGTCCGGCTGGATGAGCGACAGCTTCCCGAAGATCACCCAGACCTGCAGCGGCCACGCGGATCCGGAACCCCTGATTGCGAACATGCGCTCCTCCGCCACCGCCGGTTTCCGCTATTTCGATATGAAGGGCCTGAAGTCCGTTACCATCCGCACCAAGGGCTATGCCCGGGGCAAAATGGAAATCCGCACCGCCTGGGACGGCGAAGCCATCGGCAGCGTCCCAATCGGCTATGCCAATGTCTGGCATGATGAAACGACTGAAGTAAGCATCCCGGACGGGATTACATCCCTCTACTTCACTTTCGTCGGCGACGGCCACCTGCAGTTCGCTGGATTCACGCTGAATCAGTAATATATCTTCCCCGACGGCCGGGTGGAGCTGAAAGCATCCGTCCCCGCCATTTCCAGGACTCTGATGAGCCAGACCAAGGATTATCGCCCCGGCATTGAAAAAACCATCGTCAAAACCTATATCCGGAGCGAATGCAAATTCCGTACGGATCTGCATACCCATATGAACGACAATCTTCCGCCGGACTACGGATAGAATGATTTCCATCCGTATGGTGGACGTCGTTATATTGCGTTTCACTTTGACCTGCCATGCTTTGCAGGAACATGAAGGAGGCCGGAAATGTCATTATCTGACAAACTATACAAAATCCTGATCAAGGGCGATTCATGGAAGACCATCCTGAACGGCCTTCTGGTTACGGTCCAGATTTCGGCGATGGCGCTGGTCCTGGGCACGATACTGGGCGCCCTGATTTGCCTGCTGCGCACGCGGAAAAATCTGTTGGCCCGGGGAATCAGCTCTGTCTACATTGCCATAATGCGGGGTACGCCGGTGCTGATGCTGCTGCTCCTGCTGTATTACGGCGTGCTGGCCAGGGCCGGCATTAAGAAGGAGATGGTGGCAGTAATCACTTTCGGGCTGAACGTGTCCGCCCACGTGGCGGAGCTGCTGCGCTCTGCGCTGGAGGCAGCGGACAAGGGACAGGCCGAGGCCGCCCGGACACTGGGCTTTTCAGCATGGAAAACATTCCGGCTCATCACGCTGCCGCAGGTGTTTCGCATTGCCAAACCCGTGTACCAGTCCACCATCGTGAACCTGATCCAGTGGACCAGTGTTGTCGGCTATATCACCATCACCGACCTGACCCGTGTGATCAACAACACCGCTTCCCGCACGATGCAGCCGCTGCTGACGATCATTATCGGCATGCTGATCTACCTGGCGCTAAGCTACATTGTGTTCGGATTGTTCGCACTCTCGGATAAGATCAGGATGAGAAAGCGGGGTGCGGCGGTATGAGTCTGATTGAAGTGAAAGGACTGAAGAAATCCTTCGGCCCGCTGGATGTGCTCAAAGGCATTGACCTGGCAGTGGAACAGGGAGAACGGATTGCCATTATCGGCGGCTCCGGATGCGGCAAAAGCGTATTCCTGCGCTCCCTGTGCCTGCTGGAAAAACCGGATTCCGGACAAATCTTCATCGACGGGAAGGAGATTACCGCCAAAGGCGCAAATGTGAACGAAATCCGGCACAGCATGGGCATGGTGTTCCAGAAGTTCCACCTGTTTTCCGAGATGAACGTGATGGATAA
The DNA here is from genome assembly GCA_017429695.1 of Clostridia bacterium. Taxonomy (GTDB): domain Bacteria; phylum Bacillota; class Clostridia; order Christensenellales; family Aristaeellaceae; genus Aristaeella. The sequence continues at coordinate 12,270 of JAFROK010000021.1, forward strand.
CCTGTGCCTGGCTCCCGTTCGCCTGAAGAGAATGAACAGGCAGGAAGCAGAGAAGAAAGCCATGGACCTGCTCAGTCAGGTCGGCCTTGCCAGCCGCGCCCGCGCCTGGCCCACGGTACTCTCCGGAGGTCAGCAGCAACGGATTGCGATCTGCCGCTGCCTGATGATGGAGCCGAAGGTGCTGCTGTTTGACGAGCCGACCAGCGCCCTGGACCCCACGATGGTGGGTGAAGTGCTGGCAGTGATCCGGATGCTGACCAAGCGGGACATGAGCATGCTGATCGTCACCCACGAGATGAACTTCGCCCGCGAGGTGGCTGGCAGGGTGTTGTTCTTTGCGGACGGCGGCATCTATGAGCAGGGAACGCCGGCGGAGATCTTTGACAATCCAAAGCGGGAAAAAACGATCGCTTTCATCCAGAAGATTAAATACTTTACCTACGAGATCTCCCGGAAGGACTTTGATCTGATGGTCCTGCAGGGTGGTATCCGGACCTTCGGCGAGAAATACGGCCTGGACGGCATCCATATCAGCCGGCTGCAGATCTGCTGTGAGGAGATGATCTATGAGCTGCTGGCCCATTGCTATCCGGACCGGGATGATGTGGAGATGAAGCTGGATATTTCCTATGCGGAAGCCGACCGGACAACGCAGATCGCGCTCACCTGCGGCGGAGAGGAATATGATCCCTTCTCCCAGGCGGACGATGGTCTGGGCGTGACAATCCTGAAGAATATGTCGAAACAGCTGAAATACCGCTACACGGACTGCAGGAATCATATATGTATTACGATTTAATATTCAAGAAGGAGGTATCCCCTATGAAGAGACTTGTTTTATATGCTTTGGCGCTCGTGATGGCCCTTTCGCTTTGCCTGCCCGCATGTGCTGCCGGTGAAGTCACAAAATACGGCAATATCGGCCGGCTGTCCAAACTGCGCATCACCGAAGATGAACTGAATGATGTGCTTAAGGATATCATGGTCAACAGTATCTGCGACAGATATGTGTTCTACGATCATATTACCGATATGGTGATGGCGCTGGCCACAGGCGAAATAGTTGTTCTCGAAACCGATCAGAACACCGTGCGGTACATCGCGTCCAGATATGATGGCATTGCGCACCGTGAACCGTACCTTAACCCGAATAACCTGCTCTTCTGCATGCTCCTGCGGGACGATGACGTTGAACTGTGTGACCGGATTTCCGCGGCCATTGTCGAAATGAAGGGGGATGGCACACTGGAGGATCTGAGGCAGCGCTATATCGAGGACGTTATCGAGGGAGATGATCCCGACGCTGTTGTACCCGAGGACTTTCCGGGTGCCGAAACGATCCGGGTGGCTGTAACAGGAGACCGTCCGCCCATGGACTATATTTCCGCCGGAGACGAACCGCTGGGCTTCAATACGGCATTGATTGCTGAAATCGCCAGGCGGCTGGAGGTTAACGTTGAATTCATCAGCGTGAACTGCGAAGCCAGAGGAACAACGCTTTCAACCGGCATCTGCGATGTCGTCTTCTGGATGGAAGTCGGGGATTTTGAAAACTGGGAAGGCGCCGATTTCGAGGACCAGCCTGATAATACCATCGTGACAGAGTCTTACATGTCCGTTCCTCTGTGGTGGGCAGTTCTCGAAGACTCTCCTGTAGTGAACGTGTACCGGGATCAGTAACGCGACAGCACGGCCGGTTAATCAAAAAGTCACCGCGGTTTTCCGCGGTGACTTTTTGATTGGTATCTCTTATGCCTGGCCAGCCATCTTCTTGTAGGATTCGCGGCGCACCTTGGCGTCCTCTTCCTGCTGGACAAACAGCTTGGCGGCTGCATCCGGGAACTGCTGGGCCAGGGAGGTGTAACGCACTTCGCCCTTCAGGAATTCCTGATAATCGCCGGTCGGATCCTTGCTGTCGACGGTCATCGGGTTCTCCAGTTCGGGGTTGTAGCGGTACAGCTGCCAGTAGCCGCAGTCCACAGCCTTCTTGATTTCCGCCTGGGCCTTGCCCATGCCGCCCTTGGCCTTGAGGCCGTGGTTGATGCAGGGCGCGTAGGCGATGATCAGGGAAGGTCCGTTGTAAGCTTCCGCTTCCAGCATGGCCTTGACGACCTGCTGCGGGTTGCTCATGGCGACCTGCGCCACGTACACATAGCCGTAGCTCATGGCCATCATGCCCAGGTCCTTTTTCTTGGTCCGCTTGCCGGCCGCAGCGAACTTGGCCACGGAGCCGGTGGGCGTCGCCTTGGAGGCCTGGCCGCCGGTGTTGGAGTACACTTCGGTATCCAGCACGAGGATGTTGACATCCTGGTTCTGGGCCAGCACGTGATCCACGCCGCCATATCCGATGTCGTATGCCCATCCGTCGCCGCCGAAGATCCAGATGCTCTTCTTGGTCAGCAGGTCCTTGTTGGCCAGGATGAACTCACGGCGTTCGCAGCCCTTCTTGTCGGTCTTCGCTTCGAGCAGCGCAACCAGCTTGTCGCCGGCCTTGCGGGAGCCTTCCGCGCAGTCCTTCTTCTCGAGCCATTCCTTGCAGGCCGCGACGATTTCCTCGTCCTTGCCCACTTCAGTCACTTCCGCGATGACTTCCGCCAGCTTGGCGCGGCGCTGCTGGGTCGCCAGGTTCATACCGAAGCCGAACTCGGCGTTATCCTCGAACAGGCTGTTGCTCCAGGCAGGTCCGAAGCCCTTCTCGTTGGTGGTGTAGGGGCAGGTCGGGGCGGAACCGCCGTAGATGGAGGAGCAGCCCGTCGCGTTGGCAATCATCATCCGGTCGCCGAACAGCTGGGTAACCAGCTTGACATAGGGCGTCTCGCCGCAGCCGGCGCATGCGCCGCTGAACTCGAACAGGGGCTTGAGGGCCTGGCTGTTCTTGATGGAGCCCTTGTTTTCGATCCGGTCCGCAATTTCCGGAACGGTCATCGCGAACTCCCAGTTCTCCTCTTCCTTGCGCTGGGTATCCAGGGGCTTCATGACCAGCGCCTTCTGGGTGGGATCGTCCTTCTTCTTGCCGAGGCAGACGTCCACGCAGTTGCCGCAGCCGGTACAATCCAGCGGGGACACCTGCACGCGCAGCTGCAGGCCGGCGAATTCCTTGCCGATGGCCTTCTTGGTGACGTAGCCTTCCGGAACCTTGGCGTCGTCCGCGGTGTAGATCGTACGGATCGCGGCGTGCGGGCAGACGATGGAGCACATCGCGCAGCCTACACAGATATCCGGCTCCCACTCGGGAACCATGACGGCGATACCGCGCTTCTCGAACTTGGTGGTGCCGGTGGGCACGATGCCGCGTGGATCCAGCTTGCTGACGGGAAGCTTGTTGCCTTCCTGGGCCAGCACGGGAGCGATGAATTCATCGAAGTATTCGGTGGTGCCGGGAACTTTCGCGGGTTCGGCGCCGGTCTTCGTGGTTGCCCAGTCGGCGGGGATATCCACCTTGACCAGGCCTTCCAGCGCGGCGTCGATGGCGGCGAAGTTCATCTTGACAACATCTTCACCCTTCTTGCCGTAGGAAGCAACGACCTTTTCCTTCATGTACTTGTCGGCATCTTCGTAAGGAATGATGTTCGCCAGTTTGAAGAAGGCCGCCTGCATGGTGGTGTTGGTGCGTCCGCCCATGCCGACCTTGCGGGCCAGGTCGATGGCGTTGATGATGTAGAAGTTCGCTTTCTTCGCGGCCAGCTTATTCTTCATGGAAGCCGGCAGGCGGTCGTTCAGCTCTTCCTTGGACCACTGGCAGTTCAGCAGGAAGGTGCCACCCTCGCGCAGCGGGCTCACCATGTCGTACATGGTGACGTAGGCGGGGTTGGAGCAGCTGATGAAGTCAGCGTGGTCGATCAGGTAGGGGCTCTGGATCGGCGTGTCGCCGAAGCGCAGGTGGGAAACGGTCAGGCCGCCGGACTTCTTGGAATCATAGAAGAAGTAGGCCTGGGCGTATTTCTCGGTATGGTCGCCGATGATCTTGATGCTGTTCTTGTTGGCGCCGACGGTACCATCGGAACCAAGGCCGTAGAACATGCAGGCGGATGTACCGGCGGGAGCGGCGGCGAAGGTGTCGCCCAGCTTCAGGCTGGTGCCGGTCACGTCGTCTTCAATACCGACGGTGAAGTGGTTCTTCATTTCGCCGTCCAGGTTGGCGAACACGGCCTTGACCATGGTCGGGGTGAATTCCTTGCTGCCCAGACCGTAACGGCCGCCGACCACCTTGATGTCTCCGCGGCCCGCTTCGGCCAGCGCGCTCACGACATCCAGGTACAGGGGCTCGCCCAGGGAGCCGGATTCCTTCGTCCGGTCCAGAACCGCGATCTTCTTCACGGTCTTCGGGAGCACCTTCATCATGTACTCGACGGAGAAGGGGCGATACAGGTGGCACTTCAGGATACCGACCTTCTCGCCGCTTTCCAGCATCTTGTTGACGGTTTCATGCGCCACGTCGCAGCTGGAGCCCATGGAGATGATGATCTTTTCGGCATCCGGGGCGCCTTCGTACTGGAAGGGCTTGTACACACGGCCGGTCAGCTTCGCGACCTGGTCCATGCACTCTTCCACGATGGCGGGAACGTCCAGGTAGAACTTGTTGCCGGCTTCACGGCCCTGGAAGTAGATATCGCTGTTCTGGGCGGTACCGGCCTGGTGCGGATGTTCGGGGTTCAGCGCGCGGGCGCGGAACTCTTCGATCTTGTCCCAGGGAACCAGGGATTTGATTTCTTCATAGTTGTTCTTGGTGTCAATTGCGTCGATCTTCTGGATTTCATGGCTGGTGCGGAAACCGTCGAAGAAGTGCAGGAACGGCACGGAGCTCTTCAGGGTCGCCAGGTGGGCAACCAGGGCCATGTCGTGTGCTTCCTGGACGGAGTTGCTGGCCAGCATGGCAAACCCGGTCTGCCGGCAGGCCATGACGTCGCTGTGGTCACCGAAGATGTTCAGGGCATGATACGCCAGGGCGCGGGCGCTGACATGGAAGACCGCGGGCGTCAGTTCGCCGGAGATCTTGTACATGTTCGGGATCATCAGCAGCAGGCCCTGGGACGCGGTGAACGTCGTGGTCAGCGCGCCGGCGGAAAGAGAGCCGTGCACAGCGCCGGCGGCGCCGGCTTCGCTCTGCATCTCGGCGATGCGGACCGTCTGGCCGAACAGGTTTTTCCGGTCATGGGCAGCCCACTCGTCGGCAACTTCCGCCATGGGGGAGGAAGGAGTGATGGGGTAGATCGCGGCCACATCGCTGAATGCATATGCAACGTGGCTGACGGCGGTATTGCCGTCAATGGTCAGTTTGATGGACATGAACTTACCTCCTGACTTGATCTGGCAGGGCAGCGGTGCCGCCCTTATGAAAAACCGCTTTTCCGCGCGAACGCACAGCAAAAAAAACGGTTCGCCTCAGTCCTTTCATTATATGCGTTCCACTTCCCGATGTCAATCCTGTTGCCTTTTTTCGCAAGGATATGATAATATGATTCGTTGTATGTAAGAAAGGACTGTTTTTTATGGATACGATGACTCAGATTGCTGCCCTGACAGCTGAAACCATTCAGAACCTCTGGCCCGAAGCCGAAGGCCTTCCCACAGCGGAAGACCTGCGGAGCCTGCTGGCCGTTCCGCCAGACCCGGCCCTGGGCGACTATGCCTTTCCCTGCTTCCGCCTGGCCAAGCCCCTGCGCATGGCCCCGCCGAAGATTGCCGAAGCTGTCTGCGCCGCCTGGGCCCATGCGGACGTTGCTTCCGTGCAGCCGGTGAACGGATACATGAACTTCTTCCTGAACCGTGAAAACTTCGCGGCGCAGACCATGGCCGCCCTGCAGGCTGCCGGAGACCGTTTCGGATCTTCCGATATCGGAAAGGGCAAAACCGTCTGTCTGGACTATTCCTCCATCAATATCGCCAAGCGCTTCCATATCGGTCACCTTTCCACCACCATGATCGGCCACAGCCTGAAGCGGATTTATGATTTCCTGGGCTACACCACCGTGGGCATCAACCACCTCGGCGACTGGGGCACCCAGTTCGGCAAGATGATCTGTGCCTACAAAAAGTGGGGTGTTAAGGAGGAAGTGGAACGCGACGGCGTGGACGCCATGACGAGGCTCTATGTCCGCTTCCATGAGGAGGCGGAAAAGGATCCGTCCCTGGAGGATGAGGGCCGCGCCTGGTTCAAAAAAATCGAGGACGGCGATCCCGAAGCCATGGAAATCTTCACCTGGTTCAAGGACGTTACCCTGAAGGACGCCGCGAAGGTCTATGACAAATTGGGCGTCAGCTTTGACAGCTACGCCGGCGAAAGCTTCTACAATGACAAGATGGAGCCCGTGATCCAGGAACTGCGGGACAAAAACCTCCTGGTTCAGTCCCAGGGCGCCTGGGTTGTGGATCTGGAAGAGGACAACATGCCGCCCTGCCTGATCCTCAAAAGTGACGGCGCCACCATCTATGCCACCCGGGACCTGGCTGCGGCAGTATACCGCCAGAATACCTACCACTTTGACAAATGCCTTTATGTGGTCGCCTATCAGCAGGACCTTCATTTCCGGCAGGTTTTCCGCGTGCTGGAAAAGATGGGTTATCCCTGGGCCAAAGGCTGCGTACATGTATCCTTCGGCATGGTCAGCTTTGACGGCGCTGCCCTGAAGACCCGGACCGGCAACGTGGTGCTGCTGGAGGACCTGCTGGACCAGGCGGTTGCCAAAGCCCGTGAAATTATTGAGGAGAAATCCCCGAACCTGGAAAACAAGGACGAGGTCGCCCGCCAGGTCGGCATCGGCGCCGTGGTCTACACCGACCTGAGCAATAACCGGATCAAGGATATTGACTTCCGCTGGGAACGGGCGCTGAACTTTGACGGCGAATCCGGCCCTTATGTCCAGTATACCCATGCCCGCTGCTGCAGCCTGCTGCGCAAGGCGGAATCCCTCGCCGGCGTCACGCCGGACTGGTCCGCCCTGACAGATGACGAAGCCCAGGCGCTGCTGCGGCTGCTGAGCCGTTTCCCGGACGTGGTGCTGGACGCCGCGGACAAATATGAACCCAGCATGATCACCCGGGCTGTGACCGATATTGCCCAGGCCTTCAACAAATACTACTACGAGCACAGGATCCTGGACGGAGAACCGGCGCAGGCCGCCGCCCGCGTGGCCCTGGCCGATGCCACCCGCCGGGTGATCAAAACCGGCCTGTACCTGATCGGTATCGAGGCGCCGGAACGGATGTAAACCGTTCTCCGCCAAAAAGAGGATTTTTAATAATCTGTGACGAAATTTTTAAGGAATTGCTTTCAGGTGAAATGAACGATATTCAGATATCAACGTCAGATTCAAAGGCAGGTGTGGAAAAATGAGCAGGAAGACGAATAAAAGCAAAGCGGTCCCCGTGGTACTGGTTATCACTATCATTGCCGCGGCGCTGGCAGTCGGCTGCTTTATGATCAAGCCGTATAACGACGGAATCCGCAGCTCCTGGGAAAAAGAAGCCGAAAAAGCCCGGGAAGAGCGTGAGCAGCTGGTCGAAGAATATGCGGAAAAGAACCAACAGGCCCTCCGGGACTGGGAAGCGGAAAAACAGCGCCTCCTGAATCCTGTTACGGAGCCGGATGCCGGCACCCAGTGGCCCGAAGCGAAACAGGAAGGCTGGGACCTGCTGGACCTGACGGGATATGAGCTCAAGAACCTGACCCGGGAGCAGCTTAACCGTGCCAGCCTGATGGCTGAGGGAAACAACATGCTCCTGGTCAACGAATGGCATTCCCGCCCGCTCGATTTTGACGAAACCGGGATTGTCAGCTACAGCAAATATACGGCAGTAAAACAGAAGATCCAGGTGGACAACCATAATATCGCCATGTTCCCGGCTGTCTGGGACGCGCTGCTTGAAGCAACCGCCGCGGCCAAGGAAGAGGGGCTTTCATGGTACACCGTTACCGAAGGCTACCGTTCCTGGGACAGGCAGAACGAACTGTTCACCAAGCAGAAGGAAAAGCTTGCCTCCAAATACGCCAACGAGGACGACCTGATTGCCGCCGCCAAGAAATCCGTCAACTTCCCCGGTACCAGCGAGTTCAACAGCGGTATGGCCTTTACCCTCAAGGTTTATGAAAACGGCAACGCAGATCTGAACGGGACCAAATTTGAAGCCTCCGAGCAGGGAATCTGGATGATTGAGAACAGCTGGAAATACGGACTGGTCTTCCGCTTCCCGCTGGCCCAGTGGCCGCTGGCCAGTTCCCAGGACAAGCACGACAAGACCGGCGTATCGGTCCAGCTGAAACTGTTCCGGTATGTCGGCAAGGGCAACGCCGCCGTCATGCATTACCTGGACATGTGCCTGGAGGAATATATCGAGTACCTGCATGAACATCCGCACCTCGCCCTGTATGAGAACGGCGTGCTGAAGTATGAAGTTTATGCCCAGCTGGTCGGCGACGCGGATTCCTTCATGATCGACGTCACTTCGGCGCCTCATGTTTCCTCGCTGGATAACATGGGCTGGGTCATTACGGTTTTTGAATACTGATGAGTACTGTACTGATTACCGGGGCGTCCCGGGGCATCGGGCGCGCCATCGCGCTGGCCTGCGCCGCATCCGGAAAATTCAACAAAATCATACTGAACGGCGGCCATGACGCCGCCGCCCTGGAGGAGACCTCCCGCCTCGTCAGCGCGGCGGGGGATCTTCTTTGTGTATCCTCCCTGGGGGACGTAGGCGATCTGTCCTATGTGGAATCCCTCCGCCGGTCATTCGGCCCCGCGGATGTGCTGATCAACAACGCCGGTATTTCCCGGACCGGGCTGCTGACCGATATGGCGCCTGCGGAATGGGGCGCGGTGATCCGGACGAACCTGACTTCGCTCTACAATACCTGTCATACCTATGTGCCGGACATGATCAGCCGCCAGGCAGGAAAGATCATCAACATTTCCTCTGTGTGGGGACTGACCGGCGCGTCATGTGAAGTCGCCTACAGCGCCGCCAAAGGCGCGGTGAACGCATTCACCGCCGCCCTGGCCCGGGAGCTTGCCCCCTCCCATATCCAGGTCAACGCGCTGGCGCCGGGCATGGTGGACACCCGGATGAACAGCCACCTGTCCGAAGCGGAAACAGAAGAAATCCGCAGCCAGATTCCTGCCGGATACATCGTTACGCCGGAAGAAACCGCCCGGGCCGTGCTGAACCTCCTGGATATGCCCGAATATTTTACCGGCAACATTGTCAGATTTGACGGCGGCTGGACCTGATCCCCGCTTTTCCGAGGTGCAGCAAATGCAACGAAAAATATTTCCCCTGCTGATCCTGCTGGTTCTGCTCCTGCTCGTCGGAGCCGCATCCGCCGATCCCGCGGCGGATGTCACATCCCGCTGCAAATTTTTTGCGGGATCCCGGCGCACCGAGTTCTCCAGGTGCACCGACCGGAACTATAAAACCTACTGGCAGTCGAACAACGGCAATTCCGCCTATATCGAAGTCACCGCCCCCAAGGGGGAAACCATTTCCGGCGTCATGGTCCAGTGGTATGAAAATCCCCATCCCTGGGGTGTCCTGCTGCAGGATGAATCCGGCGCATGGACCGACGCGGGCCATACAGACGGAAACTACCTTGCCGAATACCTTCCCCTGCCGGAAGACACCACCTTTTTCCGCATTGCCAATGCCCCCGGCACCAAAACCCATTTCAACCTGATGGAACTGCATGTTTACGGCGCCGGCGAAATCCCGCCGGAGGTCCAACTGTGGGAACCGCCCGCGGAAAAGGCCGATCTGATGCTCCTGGTCGCCCACGCGGACGATGAGGTGCTGTGGTTCGGAGGCGCCCTCCCCACTTACGCTGGCCAGCAGGGAAAAAGCTGCCAGGTCTGCATGATGGTTCCCTCCATGCCCTACCGGCGCCTGGAGCTGCTGGACTGCCTGTGGACCTGTGGGGTGCGCCAGTATCCGGTATGGGGCGGCTTCCGGGATGCTTTTTCCAGCTCACTTTCAAAGCAATACCAGCACTGGAGTAAAAACCGTGTTTATGAAGTGGTCACCGGATGGATCCGCCGCTTTCAGCCGGACGTCCTGCTGACCCACGATATCAAAGGTGAATACGGCCACGGCGCCCACCGGGTTTGCGCGGACGCTGCCATGAACTGCCTGAAACTGGCCGCCAACGAAAAGAAATATCCCAAATCCGCTAAGGAATACGGCGTATGGGATGTACCGAAATGCTATATCCACCTGTATGACCAGAACGTGATTGATATGGACTGGCGCCGGCCTCTGGAGGCTTTCGGCGGCATGACCTCCTTTGAGGTCGCCGAAGCCGGTTTCCGCCGCCATGTATCCCAGCAGAAAACCGATTACCATGTGGAAGACTGGGGGCCCTGGGACAACAGCCTCTTCGGGCTCTACCGTTCCCTCGTCGGCGACGATATCCTCAAGGACGATTTCTTCGAAAACATTGATTGATTACCAGGGATCCTTTTCATCTGGTAGCAGGTCCGAATGCCCGATGCCGAGCACATCGCATGTAATCCTGGATGAATAATGCTTCGGTCCGTCCTTGATCCGGCACAGCTGATGCCCCATAAACATGATCCCGGCCGTCTGCCCGCCGTCCAGGTTGAACCCGATCACGCAGCCCTTGTCCAGCAGCTTCTCCGCCAGGAACCGGATTGTATCCCCGTTGCTGCGTTTGACCCGGCCTTCGAGCATCATAAAATAATAATGCCCTTTCTCCACCATGCCGACCGCAACGCGTTCCGCCTTGCTGGTGCCATATTTTTTCAGCCCTTCCTCATTCAGCTCGCCATCGCGGATCAGGATTGGGCCGAATGCCAGCACATCCACTGCACCGTTCGCCAGGTATTCCTCGGCGGTTTTTTCATCGCTGTAGAAAACCTTCATATCCCCGTCCGGCCAGATCGCCAGGCAGTCCAGGTTCGGGAAACCCTTGCCGTTTTTGGCTTTTGTCACGCTCCCGTAAACAACGCCGTTACGGATCACAATTCCCGTATATTTCTTTTTCTGCTCCATCCGAAGCTGGGCATAGTCATTGGTCACGGCCAATACAGTTCCGGTTTTCCGGACCAGTTTATAGGGGTATTCCTTTTTCTTCATCCAGTTTTCCGGATCAGCCGGAATCATCCGGGGTCCGCCGTTCTCCGGATCCGGCGCGCAGCGAATTTCCGCTTCATACCATACGCGGGCCGGCTTCTTTTGTTCCAGGCGGTAAATCTCGATCCACAGCGTCGGGCTGGCATAGCGCCATACGCCATTTTCCTCATCCTCAAAAACAAACTCCCCGCTGTCCAGAAAACCGTTTTCGTTCAGCGGCGGAAATTCACCGTTTTCCCCTTCGGCGAAAACAAGGCCGCTCACAGAGAGCATCAATGCCAGCAGGATCACCAGGCGTTTCAACATCGCTTTCCCCTCATCGTTTTCCTTCATTTTCAGCTGAATTGTAGGCAATGGTGCTTCCTGCCGGAACCGAGTGTGTCAGCCACGTATTGCCGCCGATCACGCAGTCATCCCCGATGGTCGTATTGCCGCCGAGGATTGTTGCGTTGGCGTAAATCACCACATGGTTTCCGATGTTCGGATGCCGCTTGATTCCCTTCACCGGGTTTCCTTCCCCATCCAGCTCAAAGCTCTTCGCGCCGAGGGTCACACCCTGGTATAGCTTGACATGGTGGCCGATCACCGTGGTTTCACCGATGACGATACCGGTGCCGTGGTCGATAAAGAAATGCTCGCCCACCGTTGCCCCGGGATGAATATCAATGCCGGTCTTTTCATGGGCAAATTCTGTCATAATCCGGGGAATCAGCGGCGCCTTCATCTGATACAGTTCATGCGCCATCCGGAAAATGGAAATCGCATAGAACCCCGGATAGGAAATCATGACTTCCTCCCGGCTCTGCGCCGCCGGGTCGCCTTCATACAGCGCTTCAATATCGTTCAGCAGCAGCCGTTTGATTTCAGGCAACCTGGCCGCGAACGCGGCTGAAATCCCCTCCGCCGCCTTCCGGGCATCCTCCGCCTTCTGCTCGCCGAAGCACATGGCCACCGCCAGCTGGTTCTCCAGCCGGTCCAGTCCCCGCTCCAGCAGCGCTTCGTCCGTCATCTCGGGAACGTCGCGATGGAAGCACATCGGAAACAGCAGCGCCTGAAAATCCTTAATCACCCGGACTACCTCCCGGCGGTCCGGCGGCGGACAGGCATGGCAGCGGCAAAGGATTTTCTCCGTGGATACGCTGTTCAGCGCTGCCATGGTTTCCATAACGTCCTTCCTCATGCCATCATCCTCCGCCTCTGGTTTCGTTCCATCATTCTATGCTTCCCGGCCGTTCCCTGTCAAGCAATGAGTCATGGGGGACCCGGCGACTCATTCCTGCCTGTTTTCATTCTGCCGCCTGACGCTGCTGTTAAGCCACCGGTTATATCCCTCCTGCGCTTCCCTGCTTTCCTTCTTTTCGCGCCAGGCCTCAATCTCGGCACAGATCGCAAGCATCTCATCAATGATCATTTCCAATGATCCGGGACGTGCCTTTTCCAGGTAGGATGTCATCCGGTCAATGGCTTTCGGACTTCCCAGCTGCCGGGCCAGCAGGTCGGCCAGTTCCTCCGGAAATCCCAGTGATGCGACGGCTCCCGCCAGGTAATCCCTGGACCGGGCCCATTGTCTCTGATTCGGCTTCATCCGGCTGCTCACCCCGCACGCTATCATGTTACGTCATGTTCCGGTTTTTTCATTTCTTTAATCCAGGTTCACCCCAGGCGCCGAGATCGGCTCCCTGCCAGCTGAAATAGCGGTTGCAAGTCGTCCGGACCGGTGCAATGGCATTCAGTTTTTCTGGGGAACCCATATCCTTCCGGACCAGGAGATCATCCTGAAGCACATTGCGAATCCTGCACAGCATCACTTCCCCGTCTTCCAGGGGAATAAACTGCTTCACCTCCAGCTCAAAGGCAACAGGCGAATCCGCCAGTACCGGCACAGGCAGGACCTGTCCCTTTTCAATGGCCAGGTCCACATTCATCTTCTCCGGATTGTGGCCGTCCGTATTTCCGAAATAATCCGCCAGCGGCAGAAGGGATTCGGTCACCAGGCAGGCGGAAAAAACTTTCCGTTTATGAATGTTTTCCTTCGTCAGTTTTTCACCGCCGATGCAGGCCATTACGCCAAGCTCCCCGTCCCAGATATAGCTGAGCCAGCAGAAAAGCCCGAAGTCAGCCCTGCCTTCATCATCATAGGTTCCGTAGAGGAAAAGTGTCTGGGGACAGAAATCGTTGGTCGGTTTGATGCTGATTTTGCTCATATGGTTCTTCCTTTCCGAGGCAGTGCCTCTTTGCATAAATATTTTTCCTTATCCGGATTCCCATGGCCGGGTTCCGGTTTCATTTCCGGTCCGCTTCACGCACGTTTTCCAGCACGCGCATCAATGCATTTTCAAACGAAATGATTTCTTCATCTGTAAATCCGCGGAAATAAATATCCGTCATCTGCTGCGAAACAGTCGTATACTGTTCTTTGCACACCTGCGCTCCCGGGCCGAGAAAAACCCTGACAACGCGCCGGTCACCCGCTGAACGGCTTCGCTTTACCAGTCCGGCATTTTCCATCCTGTCCAGCATGCTGGTCAGCGTACTGCTGGCCAGCCCGGTGCGCCGGCCGATTTCATTGGCTGAAAGACCGTCCTCCTGCCAGAGCGCATCCAGGATTTTGCCCTGCGGACCGTTGAAAGTATCCGCTCCGGAAGCGGACAGCAGCTTTTCGAACACACGGCCGCCGATCAGGCGGATCTGGGCAATATAATCACCGCTGCGTGAGATTTTCATGGTATTCCTCCTTCTATATAGAATATTACTATATAGAAATATTTATGTCAAGGAAAAGATCGTTCTGCGCAAAGCAAACGGAATATATGCTTAGTCGGGAAGCCAAAAAAGCACATTGACAAAACTACCGATCGGTAGTATTTTTACATCCGAAAGAAAGTTTTCGAAAGGAGCGTGCGCAGTGAAGGACAGAAAAGAAGAAATCATTGCCGCAACGCTGACGCTTGCGGCAGAGAACGGCCTGGGAACAGTCTCCATGCAGCAGATTGCAGAGCGGGTCGGAATCACAAAAGCATCGCTGTACAATCATTTCTCCTCCAGGGATGAGATCGTAAGCGCCATGTATGAACGCCTTCGGCAAGCCTCCCGGGATCAGGCGCAGACTGAAAAAACAGATTACGACATGCTGACAGAAGATCGGTCCCTGAAAGACGTCCTGACGGAAGCGGTCGGTTCCTACATCCGAATGGTAAGCGATCCGCACATGAACCTCTTCTACAGGCTCATTATGTCGGAGCGGAGCATCAGCCGCGAAGCCGCGGAGATCATGGTCAGGGAGACAAAGACCATGATCAATGCCACAAAGGCACTTTTCTATGCGCTCCAGGTCAAAGGAATCGCTGATTTCGGCAGCGTGGATCCTGCAGCTTTCTCCTTCGCCATGGCAGTGCACGCCATCATCGAATATCGTTTTGATCTTCAGCAGGCCGGACTGAAGGCAGCCGAGGATATGATGCGGGATTATATCGAAGAATTCAGCCGGCTGTATGGTATCACGAAAGGAGACAAAGCAAATGAAAAATAACATGATCATCCGGAAAATGGGAATCTGGGCCTGCGTATGCGGCATCCTGAGTGTTGTATTTTACCTGCTGCACGATATCATCGGCGCCGTGAACTATCCCGGCTATCAATGGACCAAGCAGGCCGTCAGCGACCTGACGGCGCTGGATGCGCCGTCCTTCCCGGTTGCCCGCGCGTTATCCGGCATTCACGGCATCTTTACCGGCATCTGTTGCGCATTTCTGTGTGTGATGCTGAGCAATGCGAGGAAAAGCCTGAAAGCCGGCATTTTCCTGTTTACGGCTATGCACGGAATATCAGCGATCGGGTATTCCCTGTTTCCGCTTTCCGGAAGCGGTTATGACGGCAGCGTTCAGTCCTTCATTCACGTGTATGTCGTAACGATCCTGGTCGTGCTTCTCTCCATAGTTTCCCTGATCCTGATCGCCGCCGGAAGCTTCCGGGATCACCGGAAAGCGCTTGGTTTCCTTTCACTGGCCGCCCTGGTGTGCATGTTCTTTGGCGCGGCGGGAAACGCCATCCTGCCGAAGGAAATATTCGGTATCGTGGAAAGATTCAGTACATACAGCGCTGTTGTTTTTACCGGCATACTGGGTATATACTGGTGCCGGGAGGTTTGGCGCAGTGAAAAATGATATGCCGGAAGGCTCTGTGAAAAAGCCGGTGGTTTTCCAGGCACCGGCCCGGGAGGCGCTGAATGCATCATAACTTTCTGTTTGATCTCGACCAGACATTGCTGGATTTTCATGCTTCCGAGTATAAAGCGCTCGGTATCGTCCTGAATGAAAACGGCCTTTCATTTTCAGATGAGATTTACCGGGCATTTATAGCATACAACAAATCCCTCTGGCTGGAGCTTGAAAAAGGAACCATCTCGAGAACGGAACTCTTCACAAGGCGGTTCCGGGATGTTTTCAGCCGGTGCGAAGGAGATTCGTCCGGACTTGATCCCCTGAAGGTCAACGATGCATTTATCCGGACGATGTCCGTGAACGGCGTATTGATGGACGGCGCACTGGCATTTGTCAGAAGGCTGAAGGACAATATTCCGGACGCAAGAATCTATATTGCCTCCAACGGCGCAACCGTAAACGCAAAAGGCAGGCTTGCTTCCACAGGCCTTGACCGGTATACAGACGGTGTATTCATCAGCGAGGAGATGGGCGTAACAAAGCCTGATGCGGCATTCTTCGAAAGAATTCTGGAGCAGATCGGGGAACCCGGATCATCGTGCATTATGATCGGTGATTCGCTTACATCGGATATGCTGGGCGCCAAAAATGCATCCCTGGATTCGGTGTGGTTCATGCCGTCCGGAAATATCGGAGAGGCCATGGCGGCTTACGATATCAACTATTGCGCCTCCTCTTTTGAAGAACTGTACGAAATACTCAGGGAGTGGTCGGCCGGCTGATCGGGAAAAGCATCAGACCAGGGTTTTATCTGCAGTTGTCAGAGATCACAAGGATTGCAGCGGAGGCGATACCGGCATGAGGGAATTGTTTCGGATGGACAGGCAGAACTACAATCCGGAAGGAAACGTATACAGGAGGCCGTCGGCGAGGGCCGTCATCCTGAAGGACGGAAAAGTGCTGCTCAATTATGTGTCAAAGTTCGACTGCTATGAGTTTCCCGGCGGCGGAATCGAAGCCGGGGAAACGCCGGAACAGGCAGTGCAGCGTGAGGTGACAGAAGAAACAGGGCGGATTGTGGTTCCGGAATCTGTCCGGGAATTCGGCATCGTGATCAGAAGACAGCAGGACAGCAAAGATCCCGACGGGATATTCGAACAGGAAAATTACTATTATTTCTGCGATGTCACGGATGAATGCGTTCCGAGAAAGCCCGACGAACACGAAATTCTGGATGGCGCGGAACCGGTTTGGGTGGAATCGCTGGCCATACCGATCCACCGGAACCGCAAAGCCTTTGGTCGGCTCGGCGAACCGTTTATCCAGCGGGAAATGCGCGTGATGGATATGGCGGATAAAGCGCTTCGGAAACAAAGCTGGAAAATGACGGAGGACGCGGCAATCCGGTCGCTGGGAAGCGCGGACTACAGGGGAATGCTTTCGTTTGTGGAACACACCCTGGAAGGCAGCCAAACCGAAGGTGAAAAGGCCATCGGAGTGCACAAGCTGGAGTTCGGATACACCCGCTATGAACATACAAAGCGCGTACTCGGCTGGGCGAAACGCCTTTACGATGCCACGCCGGATAAAGCAGGACTTCGGTATGAGGATCTGATGATCGCAACGATCTTCCATGATGTGGGAAGGGCAGTTGCTTTGCAGACAGGCGAAGATCACGCGCAAGCGGGAGTCCCGATTACAAGAAACTGGCTGCTGTCAAACGGATATGATCCCGCACGGGCGGAGTATATCGCGGGCCTTGTCGGTTCGCATTCCGAGAAATGGCGTATGCATGACCCGGCCATCGACCGGAACCTCCTGATGCTGATGGAAGCGGATCTTCTGGACGATATGGGACTTCTTGGCATTGTGATGGATACGATGATCGTCAGGGCCAGGAAAACGGATGCCACTTTTTTTGATTGCTATAACCATTACGAATGTTATACGCATCCGATGCAGCACGATTGTCCGGTTGTGACGAAGGAAGCAAGGGCATTCTGGGACATGAAAACAGAGAGTACGGATCGGTTTGTGGAACAGTACAGGAAAGACATCCTGCTTGGCGGTGAAAACTATATCGGATATAGGTAATCCGCCGGGCACCTTTCTTCTGTGTCAAAAAACCACAAAAAGAACCGGAACGGATATTGTGTTTTGCTTCATTCTCAGCTACAATCTATTGCGGTTCTGATGACAACAGAGAGGTGACCGTTCCATGAATGAAGAGGCAAAAAACACACAGGAATCATCATGGCAGGAAGCGCATCCCTGGCTGTCCCGGATCACATCAGCGGAGGATCAGGATGATTCTATCGGAGGCGTGATCCGGTATACGCTGGATGAGCTGAGATTTGCATAATTGCTTTCTATCCCTGCAGGATTCATTTTTCATGTCCTGAAGGGATTTTTTCTTTGTCTTATTAATGTACCAACGATCAGAAGGGAGTCATACAGAAATGGCCGCCATTCCGTATTTCAAAGCCGAAAAAATCGCTGACCGGAGCTGGATGATCAAAAATGCGTTTGTGGAGCAGTCTTGTGCGATCTGCTATCTGATCGAAGGCCGGGATTACGCCCTCCTGATTGATTCAATCATCGGACTGGGAAACCTGAAAGCATTCTGCGAAACGCTGACGGACAAACCCATCCGGCTTGTCAATACGCATGCGCATTCCGATCATGTCGGAGGCAATTTCCATTTTGATGAATGCTGGATTCATCACCGGGACATCGGGTTTTTCCAGGAATGTATCGGCGTAAAGAAAGAGCAGCTTTTGGAAATGGCCAGGCAGACCTCCCTGCCGGAATACCGGGATCAGATTGAGCCGGATGACAATTTCACAGACTGGAATCCCATGAAGATTTTTCCGCTGTACGACGGCGATATTTTTGATCTGGGCGACCGGACCGTTGAAGTCGTAGAGGTGGGTGGACATACTGCCGGATCCATTGTCCTGATTGACCATAAGACCCGGATTGCCTATACCGGAGACGCATGTAACGGAAACACACTCCTGGAGTTTTCAAATTCGCTCCCGATCATTTCCTATATGCGGAACCTGCTGCACCTGAAAGAGCATCAGCCGGAATTTGACCGGATGTACGGCGGGCATGAGGTATGCAATGCTTCCCTGGTCGACGAAGCGATTGAAACCGTGGCCAAAGTCATTGCCGGTACAGATGCCCGCTGCGAAAGGACAGGAATTATGGGCGGGCCGGTGCTCTATGCCGCAGAAAAAGTGAAGGACGGTTATGAGCGGGTAGACGGAAAGCATTTTAATATGAGCTATATTCCTTCAAAGGTGCTGTCCGGCGGAGAAACACGGCAGGTCATCCGGATGGAAGAGGAGGACATATGATTTATTACGATAACAACGAACTGGTGATCCGCAACATGGAGGAAGCGGATGCCCGGGTTTTTACCGATGAAGAAACAGCCCAGGGCTGGCACGCGGATATCTCCAAATATCTGACGAGGCTCCGGGATCAGGCCGAGGGAAAATGTGTTGCCCTGACCGCTGTGTATCAGGGGCATCCCGCCGGATATGTCAATGTCTACCTTACCGGGCTGGGCGGCCCGTTCGTTGAAAAAGGCTGGCCGGAGATTGTTGATTTCGGGGTTCTGGAAAAATACCGGAGAAAGGGAATCGGCAGCAGGCTCATGGACACCGCCGAACAGATCGGCGCACAATATGCCGATACCATCTGGCTTTGCGTCGGCCTTCACAACGGCTACGGAAGCGCCCAGCGGATGTATATCAAACGGGGATACATTCCGGACGGCACAGGCGTCTGGTATCAGGGCAAACCCTGTGAACAGTATGAAACGGAAATTGCCAATGACGACAGCCTTGTCCTGTTCCTCTCAAAGACACTCAGTTCGAAATAACGAAGTGAGAAGTTTGAAACAGTTGACTAACGGCCCGCCAGAAAGAAGGGTAAAGCAAACAGACCATCGCATGGATGGACAAGCAGGATAGTTCAGATCAGGCAGACTCTTCCTTAATGACGTACCCCCTGAGTCGGAGTAATTCCA
>JAFROK010000022.1 GCA_017429695.1 Clostridia bacterium
CGCTTTTTGCGTCCGGATTCGGTTCAGCCGGAACATAATCAGCCGGCCCTGACAGATAACCATATGGTCCAGACACCGGCTCATCTGACTCTTCTTCCTCAACCATTTCCTCAAACAGTGCATCCTCTTCCGCCGCAGCCGGAACCAACGGGAAGATCATACAAACAACCAGCATAACCAGCAGCAGCTTTTTCATAACCTTTTCTCCATCCTTTCAGATTATTACGCCATTTTCCGTTAAACAGATGTCGGGCCGTTTTCATTTATGTCCCAGACATTCACCCCATGTTCGTTTCATGCTAAATCAGCGATACCTTTTTGTCAAGATATCCCAATTCTTCTATCATTTAATGAAATCCAGGGACGGCCAATCTCGTTTCATGCCTGTTTCCCCGTTCTGTTGTTTTTCGCGAATAAAGGATATTTTACCATGAACGCGGGAGAACGTCCATACAGAAAAACCGGGTGTGCCGAATAATTGGCAGGGATCCGCAGGACGAAGCAGCAAGCAAACCACCTCATTAAAGATTGATTGTTCTATACCTGTTTTTGCGGTATAATCTTTTTGGTTCAACAATCATCAACAAGCGTTCGATCAAAAACATATAAACTGAAAGGAGCGTTATCACAATGAAAAAACTGTTGATGGTTCTTATGGTTCTCTGTCTGATTGTTTCTGTGTCTGTTGTGGCTGAAGAGATTGATGCATATACCACTGCTTCAGTCACGAAATCCGTTCTGGCCGGTGACGCTTTTGCTGAGGCTGAAACCATTCTGGCCGCGCAAAGTTCACTTCTTTCCACAGCTGACGAAGTGAAAGCGGAAGGATATGTTGCCAAGCAAGGCAGCACAATCGCCCAGATTATGAGCATCAATCCTGATGGTTCTGTCGGACTGAGCACAATCAGCGAATGGAAATATGAAAATGGCAAAGCATATGCAAAACTGACGCAGGGACAGAACGCCCTGAATCTTTCCACACCCGGCGCAACCGGAACTTTGCTGGTGAAGGGAACGAATGGCACATACTATATCGTCCATCTGAAAACAGAATCTGTTGTTGTGCTGCAATACAGCGAAGAAACCGCTGGACAGTTTGACCAGTATTATTCCGGTGCGGCAAACAAGCTGAATGAATACGATATCACTTTCGAAGTACTGGCGATAGAATCTTCCAATGCACTGATGTTCCAGTAATAAACGTTCCTGTATGGAATCTGAAAGAATGGATGGATGATCGTATGACAGAGAAAAACAGCAGTGCATCTGAACTGGAAAATGGAGAAATGACCCGCGTTTCTGGTGGTCTGACTGAACAGCCGCACTGTCCTGGATGCGGCCACGTGGTTATATCATTTGGCAACGTGTACAAATGCACCACAAAAGGCTGCAAATATGAAGGCCGTGTCATGGCTCCAACAATGATGCTTTGGAAGTGATCCGGTTTTTCATCCGGTTCATAGCTCCCATCCCGCCCGCCGGTTCGATAGTGAATCGGCGGGCGGTTTTGTTTTTATCAATCCCGGGCTTCAAGGCTTCGGGCCTCATTCTCCCGCCGAACCCAGATCAGTTCGACAATATCCAGCAAGTCGTCCAGGGTATAGGTCTCGTCCCAAAGCTCGTGCTGTTTCCAGAATTTATGGCATTCTTTTACAACTTTTTCTCCGTTATCTCTTTATTTGCCCCAGACAACCAGGCGGTCCTCCGGTTTCACATACATGCCGTCGCCTTCCTGCACACCGAACGCTTCATAGAATTCAGGCGTCATCTGGGCATTGACGTTCACCCGCAGGATATTCGGCGCATGGGTGTCTATCTGCATAATCATTTCAGCCATATTGAGGTCCGTTACCTGCGCATACAGTTTCGCGAACATTTCAAAGAAGGCTTTCATATCCGCGTTCTCTTTGGACGCGGCCAGGATCGCCGCCGCTTTCAGGCCCATCAGGTCCGCGGCGTTTTCCATCTTCAGGTTGTTTCCGGGTGTGGGGATGCCCGGAAGGACCGTGAGGCCGTCGTAATACGCCACAATCTGATCCGCCCGGTTCACGAAATCTTCCACGTCGTCATCGGCCAGGATGGGCGTCGGCTCACCGTAGGCGTTGAACTGGCTGCCGTAGAAATCGAAACCGTGGCTCATTTCATGCCCGATGACCGTGCCGAGGCCGCCCAGAATTTCCATTTCCGTAATGCCGTCCCACCAGTTCAGGCCGTTGATAAATACGGGCATAATATTGATGGAGTTGGTCAGGGGATCGTAGAAGGCATTCGTAACAGCCGGGGATGTTTCGCGCCATGCCATATCCGCCGTGGCGGGCTGGCCGATCATCGCGTTTTCCAGATCATTCCGGTATTTTTTGATGGCCAGGTAATTGCCCAGCAGGGTACCGCCCTCTTCAGACGATTTCAGCTGCAGACCTGAGAAATCGATATATCCGTCCTTCGGCTCCAGAATGTTCAGGGTCATATTGTCCAGCTTTTCCAGCGCGTTTACCCGGGTTTCCTCGCAGATCCATTCTGTTTCCGTACAGATCTGCCGGTAAACTTCGATCAGGCCCTTGGTCATTTCGGTCAGCTGATCCTTCACCTCGCTGCCCAGGACCTTTTCGGCATAGAGTTTCGCGATCAGGGGACTGAAAACCTGATTGTGGCTGACGACGCTCCAGCCGTTTTCAGTGCCGGACAGCGTCGCCTGCTGCATCCCGTTTCTGATGAAATTGAACGGTTCCTGGGTCATATAAGGCGAGCACTCCGTCAGCACTTTCCAGGCGGTCAGGGTCTTCAGCTTATCCAGGTTTTCCTCTTTCCACAGATCGTTCAGCGCGCTGATCCATTCGGGATTGTCGACACTGTAGACGGAAGAGGCATCCTTGCCGAACTTTTTCAACGTCGCCGTCAGCGGGAAGGACGGGCATAGGGCGTCCAGTTCCTCCGCCGTCAGGTATTTGTGGGATTCAGCAGCGTAGCCGTATGCCTCGCTCAGGATTGCTTTCGTCTTCGGGATTTTCCCGATATAAGACATTTCCATGTTGTACAGCTCCATCTCAGCTGCGAGGAGCGCCGTGTTATCCTCTCCCTTGCCCATATGGTTCAGGACAACGAAGGAGTTCAGTCCCTGGTTCAGCTGCATCATTTTCTGATAGAACTGATCGGAATCCGTTGCTTCCGCATCGTAATACTCGATCATTCCGCCCATCGGGTCGTCCGCCATGGCCAGCGCCGGCATGAGGTAAATGACGTTGTTTTTTCTCATGCTTTCCGGCATGGCCATCATGAGGATATACGGAGAGAACGGGAAATCCTCCGCCAGAAGTGCGCTGTTCAGCTCCTCCAGGGTGGAAGCGGCTAGGATCTTTTCCACATAGGCGTCCGCTTCCGTCCAGCCGGTTCTGCTCAGGCCCTCGTCATCCGAGGCCTGGGTGAACATGGTCCGCATCGCCTGCATTTCCGGATCAGCGGCGGTCTCATCCCCGATCATGCTGAGCACAGCACCCTGGATGGCAGCGCCCGCTTCGTACAAGGGCAGATAGGTCTCCTGATGCGCCAGGATCGTTTCATAGTTGGCAGACTGGAACAGGTCGTCCTTCGCTTCCGGTTTTTCCGGCAGCACGTTGCCGATCACGGATGAATTGATCCACGGAGAGCCGAACAGTTCTTCCTCCTGGGGCTGTGCTTCCCCGGCGGCAAAACCGACGTTCAGCAGCATGGCCAGGGCCATCAGCAGCACGATCCATTTGCGTGTCATGACATTGGATTTCATGATGTTTTCTCCTTCCGTGCGGTCAGAATTTTAACTTGCCGCATGAACGCGGTTTTCAGGAAAAAGCGCCTGCAAAAGCAGGCGCCCGATGTGTGCGGAGCGGGTGGGATTCGAACCCACGTGACGTTGCCGTCAAACTGATTTCGAGTCAGCCCCGTTATGACCACTTCGATACCGCTCCATAACAGCGGCGGCATTATACCATATTCAAAAACGATTGGCAAGGTGCCGCCGCGGGATTATCCATGATTATCAGTCAAACGTAAAGCGGTCGAATTCCGCGTGATCGCTGCTGTCTGCCAGGCTGAACCGGAAATAAACCGCGTGCTTTCCGATCACCCCGCTGTTCAGCGGCGCTGTCGTCTCTCCGTATTCCTCCGGAATGTTGACCTGTGCGATCTCTTTCCCGTCATGGCTATCCAGCCGCACGCTGATCTCCGCGGGCCCCTTCGCCCGGACCGTCACAGTCTTCGGCGTATTCGCGCCAAACTGCAGATAACGGAACCCGGCAGTCAGCCCGTCCGTAATCTCCTTCACCGGTGCGGATACCTCGTCGCTCTGCTCATATACCGGTGAAATATACGCCCGTTCCTTCCCGCCGTACAGGTGGCAGGCATATCCGGCAGAAATCCATTTCCGCGCGTCCAGTCCGTTGATATGCGCGCCCTGGGATGTCATTTCCACCGGACAGGAAGCAACCGGCTGTCCGTCCTGATAGGTAACCTTTCCCAGGAAAATTCTTCCGTCTTTTCCCATGGCAGCATCAATCGGCTCCAGCATCGCCTGCCGGGAATACTCATCCGTTCCCGTCTGCCGGTGATAGAACACATACCAGTGTCCGTTCACTTCCATGACGGAACCGTGGTTGTTGCCCCAGCGGTAGGTCATGATGTTATTCCCGCCCGGGCCGGGAATGATCTCGCCTCCGTTGAAACTGATGTCCCCGCCCCACTGCCAGCCGTCCAGCGGCCTGTCGCTCCACTTGTAGGACAGGAAGCCGTTGCAGTCTTCATATACGCCCAGTTCCGGCATATGCTCGTTCACCCGCCGGGAGTAGATATATACATATTTTCCGAAAATCTTCCGCGGGCTGGACGCCTCAAAGAAGTAATCCGTTCCGAAGCCGCCGTCGTCCGGCGCCCATGGCGCGTTGCAGTGCGGAATCGGGTTCTCCCGCATCGTCTCCTTTTTGATCGTCGCCATATCGTCGTTCAGTTCCGCGCACCAGGACTTGCAGAATCCCCAGTAGGCGTAAACCTTCCCGTCGTCATCCACCAGGATGCCCGGGTCAAATCCCAGTTCCGTCTTCACCGGATCCGTGAACGGTCCCCACGGCTTATCCGATTTGGCCACCATGATCAGCGAACCTTTGCGCTCCGCGGCATACATATAATATATGCCGTCCTTCTCCACCACGTCCGGCGCGTAGAGGATGCTGCTGTCCTCCGCCTGATAGCATACGCCGTGACATTTCCAGTCCGTCAGGTCATCCGCCGGCGCGGACCAGACCACATAGTCCGTTCCGCAGTACTCCGTCCGGGCGGTATCGTGGGAACCGTAAACATATACCCGTGTTTCCCCCTGATAAGTAAACACCCGCGGTTCCCCGTCCGGCACATGCTCCCACAGGGGCATATAAGGATTCGCGCCTTTGATCCACTCTTTCTGCATCTGATGAACTTCCTTTCCGCATTCTGAGTTGTTCTGACAACTGATATCTGATAACTACTATATACTAACAACTGATAACTGACAACTGAAAACTGATAACTGAAACCGGCATTGTCTTCCCGCCCGCGCTTTGATATAATGCTTTTTGTTGTAAAGCAAGGAGGAACAGATCATGATTGCGAACATGCCGCCCATGGGCTGGAACAGCTGGGACTGCTACGGTGCCGCCGTCACGGAAGAAACCGTCCGGAAAAACGCGGATTATATGGCAAAGCACCTGAAAGCTTACGGCTGGGAATATGTCGTCGTCGATATCCAGTGGTCCCGGCCCAACGCCGTGGACCACAGCTATGAACCGTTTCCCGAGCTGGCCATGGATGAATCCGGCCGGCTCATTCCCGCCGTCAACCGCTTTCCGAGCGCGGCGAACGGCGCCGGCTTCCGTCCCCTGGCGGATTATGTCCATTCCCTGGGCCTGAAATTCGGCATCCACATCATGCGCGGCCTGCCCCGCGCGGCGGCTCACCGGAAGCTGCCCATCGCGGACAGTCCGTTCTTCTGCCACCTGGCGGCGGATCCTTCCTCCGTCTGCATGTGGAATCCGGATATGTACGGCCTGAACTGCGACCTTCCCTCCGCCCGGGCGTATTATGACAGCATTTTCCGGCTGTATGCTTCCTGGGGCGTGGACTTCGTCAAGTGTGACGATATCGCCCGGGAATATCCCCGCTGCCGCCGGGAAATCGAAGTAATCTCCGAAGCCTGCCGCGCCTGCGGACGGGATATGGTCCTCAGCCTCAGCCCCGGCCCCGCGCCGCTGGAACAGGCCGAACACCTGAAAACCTATGCCAATATGTGGCGCATTACGGATGACTTCTGGGATGACTGGAAGCTGCTGAAAGGCATGTTCGAGCGGGCGGAAAAATGGTGTGTCCATGCTGCTCCCGGCCACTGGCCGGATGCAGACATGCTTCCCCTCGGCGCCCTGCGGCAGTGTGAAAGCCCGGATGACTGGACCCGCTTCACGCCTGCCGAACAGCGGACCATGATGTCCCTGTGGTGCATGATGCGCTCCCCGCTGATGATCGGCGGAGAAATGACGAAGAATGATGATTTCACCCTGTCCCTGCTGACCAACCGGAACATTCTGGAAATTCTCCAAAGCAGCTGGTGCGCGCATCCGCTCCGCACAACGGAGGAAGAAAGCGTCTGGATCGCCCCCCGGCAGGACGGGGACGGTTTCTACCTGGCGCTTTTCAATCTTTCCGACCGGAAGCGGACGGTTTCCGCCTCTCCTACCCTGCCGGAAGGAAAAAAAGCGGAGATTACGGAACTCTGGAGCAGTCGGCGCCTCCGCTGCTCGGATTCCCTGCGCGTTGCGCTCGCTCCGCATGACGCGGCGGTATGCCGGGTCCGGATAATCTGATCATGTGAGGATGGATCGGCCAATGAAAAAGCCTCTCTTGTTTGTTATTGTACTGGGAATATTGCTTCTTTTCTCCATCTCCCTGGCGGAGCCTGCGATCTCGTTCACCCCGGAGCATCCGCGCCTGGGCGATTATGTCGACGTAACCGTCACGCCGGACCGGGAAAACCCACAGTCTATCACCTGGGCGCTGAGCACCCCTGAAAAAGCGGTGTTCTCCGGCAAGGAAACCGATCACTATACCGCCAGCTTCCGTCCCCGGGAGGAAGCGGAGTATACCCTCACCGTCACCGTTTCCTACGGGAAAAAGGATACGGAAACGGCCAGCGTCACGATTCCGGTTTCCGGCGTTGCCCCGGTCCAGGAAGGGCCGGACGTCGTGTACAGCCAGAAGGACGGCTGGTGGCATGATAAAGTCTACTCCTCCAAGTATCACCGTTCCGTGGAAAAAGCGGGCTGTGCCCTTTTCGCGCTCAGCCACGCGCTGCAGCGGATCGGTTATGAGGGTGAAGACGTCCTGCCGGACCGCCTGGCTGAAAAATACAGATACTGCTATGTGGAAGGCCGCGGCACCGCCAATGAAATCCTGACCGGCAACGCCGCGGAAGCCTGGGGATTTACCACCGCGGCGAACCTGATTGAATCAGAAGCCGGCCTTCAGACCTGCTTTGCCCTGGGCGATATCTTCACCTTCAGCATCGTCAACGGCCATATTGCCTTCGCTGATTCGCTGAGCGAAGACGGCACAAAAGTCCATGTCGTGGATTCCGCTCCCGGCGCCACCTATGAACGAATCAAAAACGCCGTGCCCTATTATCTCGATGAAAACGGCACTTTCGTGGAAGCCAAAACGCCGGAAGACCTGCCCGGTATCCGCTGGTTCTTTGAAACCGGCGAATACGGCGGAATGGCATACTGGCTGGACCTCTCCTACTGCGCCAAGCGCGGCATGCGGATGATCCGTCCCCGCTGGTTGGCTATCGGCACGGATGACGGGGATATGCCCGTGGAAATGGTGGATGTCGGCGCCGTCACCTGCCAGATTAAAATGAACGGCGAACCGCAGCTGGTCCGGACATCGCAGCTGATCTGGATTACGACGGATGAAATGAAAGTCGCCCGGATCACCAAAAAGAACACGCCCCTGAACGACGACGCCGGAAAGCGGGTTCCGGGTGTCCGGCTGCTGAACCCCGGGGCCATGGTCGCGGTGCTCGGTTCCCAGGATCAGCAGAATCTGTATGTGTTTTATAAGGGCAATTTCGGATATATCAGCAAAGCCAACGCGGAACTGCTGGATGTGGATGAAGCGGATTATCCCACCGGCCTGATCTCCGTCAACGGCAAAACAAAAGGCACCGTCCAGGTGGAACCGCGAACGGAGCCCGGCGGAAATGGCCAGGCATTCTATAAATGGATCGTCGGCACGCAGGTTTCTGTCCTGGAGGAAAAAGGCGACTATGATTATGTGGAAGGCGCCGGCGTCCGCGGATGGATCAAGAACACGCAGATCACCCTGGACGGCGCCGCCGATCCTGAATAACCCCCTCTGTTACGGAACAATCATGCTGCCGCAAACGTCATAAGGAATGAAAGCGATAAGCCTGTGCTTTTTCAGAAGGAGGCTGGTTTTCCATGAAAAGACGAAGCATATGGTTATGCCTGTCCGCGCTGCTGCTCTCCTGCCTGCTGATATCCGTTTCAGCCCCGGAAGATCTGAAGGAAGTGCGCTGTGACGAATGGCGGTTTTCCCTTCGCGTTCCGGAGGGGCTGAATGCGGATCCCGTATCATACGAATCCTGGGATACCGGCCTGGTCTTTGCCGGCGGCCTTTCGTTCTCCCCGGGCGCGCAGGAGGACCTGCCGCAGGTCCGGGTGATTCGCCGCAGCCGTTTTTTCGTTGCCGGCGAATACCTGAGCGTCTCCCTCGGAGAAAGCCTGGAACAGGCGGATACGGATGATAACAACACAGAAGATATCCGGACATACCGCTTCGGCGGCAGGGTGCTGTACGGCATCCGGGGTACCGCTTATCAGGACGGAAAAGAAATCTTCCGGGAGCTCCGGATGATTCCCGTCACCAATAACTGCGGAACGGAATTCATCGCCCGGTATACCGCAGAAACAGAGTCCGCCGTTTTGGGCCTGCTGGACACGCTGATCCGGGATTATCAGCCGGATGAGATCAGCGGAGATGAAAAAGCGGACTTCCTGCCCGAAAGCCGTTCCGGTGAGACAGACCTGTTGAACGGAACATACCTGTTCCGCGTGGAGGATGCCGAAAAAATCGAAACGGATGGATACCTGACTGTCGCGCTGTACCTGCCGGATGTGTATTCAGCTGAAGATGTCCACGCCATGCAGCCGGGAAACACCATCCTGATCATGGACCGCGTGATGACCATCACAAGTGTGGAACCCAACGGAACCGAAGACGACGGCAGCTGGTATGAAGCGGAACTGACCGCTGTGGACAAATCCGTGACGGAAGAATATTTCAATTTTACCCTCGAACAGTACGGCGGCGGCTACCGCCCTTATTTCGGGGACGATAACCATTCCGCTTCCTGCGTCGGGCAGGTCCGGGTCCAGGTGCCGCAGGCCGCCCCCGTTCCGT
Organism: Clostridia bacterium; assembly: GCA_017429695.1. Lineage (GTDB taxonomy): Bacteria > Bacillota > Clostridia > Christensenellales > Aristaeellaceae > Aristaeella. Next base: position 9,475 of record JAFROK010000022.1, read on the forward strand.
ATTATACCGTAAGCGAGGATGGAGACATTCTTCTCACGGATGACCTGCTGAACACGCCCGGAAACGATCCGGCCCTGTCGTTCATCGGCTGGAATGAATACAACCATCGCTGCGTTTTCGAAAACGGAAACCTGGTCCGGGTTGAAACCTGGGACTACCCCCACAGCCCGGAAGATCCGCTGACCGAATAAAACCGCATCAAGCCAGAAAACCATCCATCGTTTCTTTTTTCATAGTCCGAAGAGGTTGGCTGCGTTGTCCCAGAAGATGCGACGGTACTCGTCTTCAGTCAGGGCCATTTCGAGCATGCAGTCGATCTCCGGCTGTGCGTTCCACATAGGATAATCGGTGCCGAACATCACCCTGTCCGCACCCCATGCCCGGATCAATGCCCGGCTTCTGTCACAGCCCAGCGCATAGAAAGTGGAGGATGTGTCCACGGTGATATTGCCGAAGTCCGAAAGCATCCTGACGGCGTCATCCCACACGCTCCAGCCACCGAAGTGCGCGCCGACGAACTTCAGCTTCGGAAATGTGCGCAGGACATTAACAATCCGGTTCGGATTGGAATAGTCAAAGCGATGGTCCCCAGTGTGCACCAGAACCGGAAGGCACGCCGCCTCACAGAGCTCAAAGATGCGCATGGCTTTATCCGAATCGGCCTCGAAGCGTTGGAAATCCGGATGAAGCTTCACGCCTCTGAGGCCCAGGCCCACCAGCTCGCTGATGTCCTGTTCCGGATGCTCTGATTCCGGATGCAGCGTGCCCAGCCCCGTGAACGCTCCGTCCGACTTGGCAACTTCGAACGCGATAAAGCGGTTGATGCTGGAGATCTGATGCGGCGCGGTGGCAACCGAGTGGACCAGATAATGGGAGATCCCCACTTCCCGGCCGATCCTGTAAAGCGTTTCCGTGGTGCCGTCATAGGGCTCAAAGGGAAGGTGACCGTAAAACCGATGAATACCTTCCACCGCCTTGTGCGCGATGGCGTCCGGGTAGATATGGCAGTGCGCGTCAAAGATCCTGCAGGGGATTTGTTGATGTTCGGATTTCATGGGTGCAATGTCCTTCCCATGTGGATTTTGCAGATCCGGGAACAAAAAGAACCGTCAATTGTTCCCAGGGTTATATCATTCGTCACGCAGTGAAAGATTCCTGTCAGCAAAAAACTGCCGATCCGACTGAATCAGCAGACTGGTTAGGACGGATAATTCCTCCGGAAAATTCGGTTACCCAAAGAAATACCCCCGGACTTCCGTCCGGGGATATCCTTGTGCTTTCAGATCAATCAGTCAATCTTGTCCTTGACCTTCTCGATGGCTTCCTTGACTGCTTCCACCTTTTCGGCAACCGCTTCCTTGATTTCTTCGGCGGCTTCCGCAGCATCTTCCTTGACCTTCTCGGCCTTCTTCTTCAGTCCCTTGGCAGCCTCTTCAACTGCTTCCTTCGCCTTTTCAGCATTTTCGGCTGCTGCTTCTTCAACGCCTTCAATCGCTTCGGCAACCTGTTCGGCTACGGTCTCGTCGGTGGCGACGATTTCATATTCCGCTTCAGGGGCAGCTTCTTCTTCCGCCGCGGGAGCTTCGGGCTCCAGCGCCTGCCGGATGCTCAGGCTGATGCGCTTCTTCTCAGGATCAACGCCCAGCACCTTGACGTTCACGATGTCGCCGACCTTCACCGCGTCTTCCACTTTGGCCACGCGGGTTGTCGCGCACTGGCTGATATGAACCAGTCCGTCCAGTCCGGGCTGCAGTTCAACAAACGCGCCAAAGTCCGTAATCCGGACCACTTTGCCTTCCACGATCGCGCCTTCGGGATAATTCTCGGCCGCGCCGTCCCACGGATGGGGCTGCAGCTGCTTGTATCCCAGCTGAATCCGTTCCCGTTCGGGATCCAGGCTCAGCACCTTGACGTCCACTTCCTGGTTGGGCTTGACCACTTCGCTGGGATGCTTGATCCGGCCCCAGCTCAGGTCGGTAATGTGAATCAGGCCGTCCACGCCGCCCAGATCCACAAACGCGCCGAAATCGGTCAGCCGGCGGACGATACCGTGAATTACGACGCCCTCCTCCAGCTTCTCCCAGACTTCCTTTTTCTTCGCGGCAGCTTCTTCCGCCACAACCGCCTTGCGGCTAGCCACAACGCGTTTCTTCTGCTTGTCGACTTCGATGATCTTCAGCTTCATGTCCTTGCCCACGAAGTCCGCGATCTTCTCGACATAGCGCTGGCTCAGCTGGCTGGCCGGAACGAACGCCCGCACGCCGCCGATATCGGCGATCAGGCCGCCCTTGACGGCTTCCTTGCCCACAGCGTCCACATACTCGCCGGCTTCATACTTTTCCATCAGGGCGTCCCACGCCTTGCGGTTGACGATGTTGCGCTGGCTCAGCAGCACATTGCCTTCTCCGTCGTTGACCTTGACGACTTCGACTTCAATTTCGTCATCCAGTTTGACATCCTGGTCCACCAGATCAGCGCGCTTGATCAGTCCGTCCGCCTTGTATCCGATGCTGACGCATACTTCATCTTCGGTGATCTGCACCACTTTTCCGGTCAGCGTCTGTCCGGGACGGATCTTGACCAGTGTTGATTCGACTTCAGCCATGAAGTCATTGTGATTTTCTTCCTCCACGGCGGGAGTCAGGTCCTTGGTTTCCAGTTCGCTCATGCGTGTGACAACCTCCTTAAGTGAATCCGACGGCGTAGATGCACCGGCGGTGATTCCGATCAATTCGGAATCTGTATTTGCAAAGGCGGGCGGAATCTCCGCCGCACGCTCTACCAAAATGGTTCTTTCGCACTTTTCCCGGCATACCCGGAAAAGCTTTCGTGTGTTGGCGCTGTTTCTGCCGCCGACAACGATCATGGCGTCTGCCCGGCTTGCCAGCTCCTGCGCTTCCCGCTGGCGGATCTCCGTCGCGTTGCAGATGGTGCAGTGGCTGTCCGGATGGTGCACCCTGCGCTGGATCGCAGCCAGCACGGCTTCCCAGTCTCCGGGCGGATAGGTGGTCTGGGATACGATCACTGCCTCATCCGTTTCCGGCAGCTGTTCCGCGTCCTCCGGTGTCCCGATAATCCATACCGGTCCGTGAGCCCATCCGGCGGTGCCCTGTACCTCGGGATGGTCCTTCTCGCCGACGATGATCACCGTTTTTCCGTTCCGGGATGATTCCTCAACGATCCGGTGCATCCGGTCCACAAACGGGCACGTCAGATCCAGTACCTCGCATCCGGCTGCTTTCAGCGCTTCCATCACGCCCGAAGTGACCCCGTGGCTGCGGATCAGAACGCGGCGCCCTTCCGCTTCCTCCGGACGCTGAACGGGCGGCAGCCCTTGATCGGCCAGCTCGCGTACAACGGCAGGATTATGGATCAGTTCCCCCAGCGTACAGGAGGGAATCCCTTCCTTCGCCGCGGTCTCTGCCATCTCCACCGCCCGCCGGACTCCCATACAGAAACCCGCGTGCGCTGCTACCTCAACAGGCATGAAAAGTATCCTCTCGCGCCAAATATCTCCACATCTTAGAATATTTTCGCTTTCCCTGCTGTAATTCCTTCTTTAATAAGAAAATTTTTTGAAATTTTTTGAAATCCCAAAGCGAACAGCTAAAAACTGTCAACTGACATCTGATAACTGCCAACTTTTACTCCCGGATCGGATGCTCCTGCACGATCTTCCGGTATGTTTCCCGGAAACGGTCGTTCATCTTCTCACAGGTCTCCGCGTTGATGCCTTCGGCCAGCAGGTCGTCATACGGAATCGGTTCACCGACATACATATGCGTCCGTTTGAAGAAGGCGAGCTTCCGGTCAAAGTAGATCGGAATAATCGGCGCCTTGCTGCGCATGGCGATCAGGGATGTGCCGTTCTCAATCTGTTCCATCTGCCCTTCGTGATGCCGGGTGCCTTCCGGGAAGATCAGCAGGATCTTCTTCATTTTAATCGCCTTCATGCAGTTGCGCATGGCGCTCATGTCCGTGGCATGGCGGTCTACCAGAATCACGTGGGCTCGGGTGAGCAGGTTCGCCGCCAGCTTGTTTTTCCCCAGTTCCTTCTTGCCCAGGAAAACAATCTGCCGTTTCCGGATATACATAGCCATCACAATCGGATCCAGCGCGTGCTGATGGTTGGCGATCACCACATACGGCGCTTCCGCGTCCAGCCTTTCCCGGTTGTGGATTGTCACAGGCATGAGCGTATGAAAGACCGCCCAGGCCAGTCCGCGGGTGATTTCATAGAGAATGCTCCGCTCTTCCCGTACCGGTTCCACAGTTTTCTCAGCCATTGCGCTTTTCCTCCACGATCTTCAGGATAGCTTCCACGGTCCCGTTAAAGTCCAGTCCGGTCGAATCAACCAGCACCGCGTCCGGTGCCTGGCGCAGCGGTTCCACCGGGCGGTTCATGTCCTGGTCGTCCCGCTTTTTCAGGTCTTCCAGTACCTGTTCATAGGAATCCGGCTGTCCCTTTTCTTTCATTTCCAGGTAGCGGCGCCGGGCCCGTTCCTCCGCGGAAGCCGTCAGGTAAATCTTGGCCGTCGCGTCCGGCAGCACCGTCATGCAGATATCCCGCCCGTCCAGCACCATATCCGTTTCCGCCGCCAGGCGCTGCTGAATCCGGACCATTTCCTTCCGGACCTCCGCATAGCGGCTGACCGTAGACGCAGCCATGCTCACTTCAGGCGTCCGGATCAGGCCGGTCACATCCTCGCCTTCCACAAAGGTGTGCTGTCCGTCCGCCTGATGGCCGACGGTCACCTTCAGTTCCCGGCACAGCCGGACGATCTTTTCCTCGTCCTGCACGTCGATCCCCCGGCGGAGCGCCGTCAGGCCCAGCGCCCGGTACATGGCGCCGGTATCCAGATGCAGAATACCCAGCCGTTCCGCTACCGCGTCCGCCACAGAAGATTTGCCCGCGCCGACCGGTCCGTCGATTCCGATATTCAGCCGCATATTTTCATTCCTCCCGCAATCGTTTTTGCCGTAGGCATTATACACAATCCGGCTAAATTTCTCAACACTTCTGACCATCTGTATTGACATATGCAAGGTGACCGGCGCGGCTACCGGTGGCTGTGGTATCCTGCGTATTCCGTAAGAAAACCGACATCAAATTCAAAGCCGTTTTCGCCCCCGGCGCTTCTCAGGGACCAGCGATTCAGAATATCCTCTGTTGTCATTTTTTCATCAATCATTTTCTGAAGCTGGACATCATTATCAGCATTTCTGAACAGTGTTTCTTCTTCGCTTCCCAGAAGGATCGTGCAGTTGCTGTTGCGCAGCGTTCGCTGGCCGTTTTCATCCCTTCCCTGAAGAACATAAAGCGTATCTCCCGATTCATTCGCTTTTTTCAGGTCATAGCCCAGCGTATCTTTCTGATATATCGCAAGTTCAGCAATCAGTCCTCCCCCGTCGGTCACCTTTCGGTTCGCCCTGTTAAAGCATACGACGAGCCTGAGTGTCTCAAATTCCGTGCAGAAGTTGAAATCTCCCGTTGAATCCATAAATCCTGCGATCGGACCCTTCTGATTGTATTCGGGTGAAATCGCATTCACAATGGCCGTAACCTTTCCGGCACCCTGCGTCTGCGCCCTTGTCGGACGGTCCATGCGGGTCCAGGAGCCATCCTGATTCGCATAAAAACCGCAGCCGTCTTCAGCATCATATGCTGCTGTGTATTTTCCGCTGCTGTCTTTCCTGTTTGTCATGGCGAGCATCCCGGTACAATATTCATGCAGGCCGAACAGATCGATCGCCGCGCGGACTGCCGCTGTACATGATGCTGAGCATACCCATACGTCAATACCGTTTGCATCCAAAGCACACCACAGTTCCCTGATGTTTTCCGTCACCTGGATACCGCTTGTCCATTCACAACTCACAATGCCTGTCTTTGACTGAATGGTTTCAGGGCTTGTCCACGTAATAACGGACGTGTCAACATCCTTATAGATCGCGAATGCTTCTCTTGCCAGGTCATATATTTCTTCTTCAGTCATCCCGGTAAACCAGTATGTTACCCATGGATATGCGATATCTGCGGACTGTACATCATATATGAGAGAATAAAGCGCCCGCATTTTCGCGGAGAATTCCTTCCAGAATGGATCCGCATGCATTTCCGTCCGTTTTGCATGATCAACGCCTCCGGCACTGAATGGACCGTATTCTTCCCACAGCTTTCCATATGCGACAGAAATATCGTCAATCCAGTCGTTCAGGGATCCCCTGCCATAACCAAAATCTGTCAGATCCCTGTCCTCATCGGCCAGTCCGGTGAGCAGTACTTTTTTCAGTTCACCCGGCTGAATGGCAAAAGCCATCCCTTCGAGCTGATACACGGCAAGCTGTTCTTCCACATCAAAAATACAGGATGTGTTATCAAAATCAAAGACTGCGTACGGGCTTTCAGCAGGAGCGGTTCCGGTATTACCGTAGGTCGCCATGAGATCATTGATCGACTGTTTCACATCATCAGCCCAATCCCGGCGAACAAGCAAAACACCCGGTTCATGCAGCCGGTCAGAAGCGTAAGCCTGCAGCATACCGCAGTCAGCGGCCATCAGCATGTATATGATCAGAATTAAAAATAGTAAAGCTTTTCTCCGGTATTTCATAAAATCACATCCGCCTGTCCTGTTCTGTTGTGCCGCCCGGCTCATTTCCGCTGCCATCATTATAGCGCATATCGTCCTGTATGTCATGATTTTTATTGATTGTCTGCCGTCTGTCTTTTCAGGTCCCTCTTGAAACATCCCCTTCCAACCGGTATAATATTTCCCGAAAGGAGTTCCTATGTCCTACGCTTTTTTTGCTTATCTTTCCCGCCTGAAGCTCATCTCCCGCTGGAGCCTGATGCGCAACACCCAGCCGGAGAACGACGCGGAGCATTCCCTACAGGTGGCCATGATCGCCCACGCGATCGCCGTCATCGGCCGCAGCCGGTACGGGCGGGATGTGGATCCGGAGCACGTGCTCTCCCTGGCGGTATATCACGATGCGACCGAAGTCATGACCGGCGATCTGCCGACCCCGGTCAAGTATCATAACGACGAGCTCCGCGGCGCCTACCGCCGCCTGGAGGATGTATCGGCTGACCGGCTGCTTTCCCTGCTGCCGGATGACCTGCAGCCGGCCTTCTCGCCCTATCTGAAACAGGCGCCCGGCTATGAGCACGATGTGGTCAAGGCGGCGGACCGGATTTCCGCTTATATCAAATGCCTGGAGGAAAAACGGGCCGGCAACCGGGAATTCGATTACGCGGCGGAAAATGTCAGAAAGAGTATCGACGCCATGAATCTTCCCGAAGTAAAGGATTTCCTGAACGATTTCCTTCCCGCCTTTGAAATGACCCTCGATGAACTCAACCATCCCACCGAAAACTGAAAACCCGGAGGTTAATGATGATGAAAAAACTGATTGCGCTGCTGCTGGTTCTTGTGCTGTTCCTGCCCACTGTCACGCTGGCGGAGGACATCGATGACGACTGGGATGACGATGATATCGAAATCGAACCCCTGGATCCCGATTCCTACTACACCGATGAGGAAGGCAAGCTGATCTACAAAATCGGAAGCGTGGAGCTGTCCGAGGAAGAGCTCAAAAAGCTGGAAGATATCGAAGCCGAGATCGAGCTGGACTCCTCCGTGACCGTGGATGAGGATTCCCTGTGCATCAATCCGAACCTGCCGGATAATGTCATCAACATCCTGCTCATCGGCGTGGATGCCCGGGGAACCAAGGAAATCCAGCTGCTCAAGGATCAGATCCGCCTGGATGAAAATTCCACCGGCAAAGCGATTTCCAAGCGTTCCGACGTCATCATGATTCTTTCCATCAACCTGGATGACGGCAGCATCAAGCTGACATCCATTGCCCGGAATACCTATGTGGAAATTCCCGGTCGAAAGAATAAATCCATTATCGCCAATTCCTTCGGCTACGCGATTTATGAAGACGGCAAGTATAAGTCCTGGATCGACCAGCCCTGGACCTGTGTGGCCACCGTCAACAAAAACTTTGGCCTGAACATCCAGAACTTTGTCGCCATCAACTTCTTCGGCGTGGAGGAGATCATCGAGTCCCTGGGCGGCGTGGATATTGACCTGACCCAGAAGGAAGCCCGGGCGATCAACACCTACCTTTCCAAGCGGAAGCTCTACAACAGCAAGGGCGAGCGCATTTCCCACGGCACCACGATCGCCAACACCTATGACAACCATTCGGAAGGCCGCAAAAACCTGAAAGAGAAAAAAGGCGTCCAGCACCTGGACGGCCTGCAGGCCCTGATGTACGGCCGTCTCCGTTCCATCGACAACGACTTTGTCCGCACCGCCCGAACCCGCCACCTGCTGGACAGCCTCCTGAAGCCGACCATGGCCCGCATCAAGAAAGGCGAACTGGATATCGTCAATATGATCGCCGACTGGTCCCGGTATTTCTACACCCAGATGCCGCTGAGCGATATCGCCACCATTGCGTCCGGCGTTCTCAAGAGCCTCAGCCTGTCGGATATCGAAAGCGCCACAACGATGATCTCGGAATTCCGCATTCCGGAAGATAAAACATATTCCTATCAGACGGTCGACGGTTCCAGCGTCACCGTTATGAACGACCAGCGTAAAACCACCGAAGCCCTGCACCAGTTCATTTACGGCGAATACTATCCCGCCGACTGATAAGGGATGTTTTTCCTTATAGCAAAAAGAAAAAGGCGGCCGCTGCCGCCGCTGCTGCCGCACAATATTCTGCGCCGCCACAGAATAACTGATCTTCATCTGAATACCGTTTATTCATGGACTGTTCTTTCCCGGAACAGTCCTTTTTTTGCGGTCTTCCAGTATGCCAGGCACAGTCCGCCATATACCATTATTCCGGCTGCGGTCTGGATTCCCAGGTTGAGCCAGGTCTCATCCGGTAGCAGTCTCCCGATGATACGCACACACAGCAGCATGATCCCGCCGATTACGGCATAGGCTGTCACATGCTTCATATACTGTCCGTAGGGCAGTTCCTTCCGCAGGATGATATACTGCACCACCGGCACCGTCATTTCCGCGGCCAGGGTACCAATCACGGCGCCCATGCTCTGCATGGAAGGAATCAGGCAGGCGTTGGCGATCAGGTTCACCGCCGCGCCGCAGCATACGCTTTTCACGAAAATATGATCCCGCTTCTGGGGCAGCACCACCTGGGTCCGGATCACGTTCGCGAATCCGATCATGATCAGGGTAAACGCCAGCGGGACCATCAGTACGCCGGAATACCGGAAATCCTCCCCATAGAAAAGAGGCGCGAACCGGTCGGCCACCGCCGCAACGCCGAACGCCATGGCGCTGACCATGCAGATCACCAGGTCCATGCTCCGGTCAATATGGCGGGCGATCCGTTCCGTCTCGCCCATTTTCTGCATATGCGCCACCTTCGGCATCATCACCGTGCCGATGGCGGAAATAAAGCCGCTCAGGCAATAAATCACCTTTTCGGCATTCTCATACAAGCCGTTCTGCTCGATCCCGGCGATCATGCTGACCATGACCTTGTCCATCGTCCGGTAGATGCTGACCGCCATCACGGAGATAAACAGCACGGCGCATGGTTTCAGGTGGACCAGGCTTTCCCGGATGGATACCCGCCGGTAGGATACCTTGCCTTTTAATGACAGGGCGCAGCTCAGGTTGCCCAGCAAAGTGGACAGGCTCCAGGCCAGTCCGTAAATCCACAGGTCGTCCTTATTCCGGACGAAAATAAATACGCACGCAGTCGCGATAACCTTCACCGCGGTATTCCGCAAAGCAATCTGTTTGAACTGGTCCAGTCCCATCAGGCACCAGTCAAAACTGCACATGCAGCTGACGCTCATCAGGGAAAGGCTCAGCGCGATTGTCCGTTCCTCTCCGGCTACCAGGAATACATATCCGAACCAGAACAACAGCGTGGCGCCGGCCACCATCAGCTGCATCTGCCAGATGGCGGAGAAGGTCCGGTCCAGTTCTTCCCGGTCGTCCCGCACCTGGGCAATCGTCCGTACACCGTAATCATTCAGGCCCAGCATGCCGATCAGGCAGAAAATATAGGAGATACTCCAGGCTTTGGAATAAAGCCCGACGCCCGCCGTTCCGACCGTCCGGCTCAGGTAAGGCGCAATCACCAGCGGCAGCAGGACAGAGAACATGCGGTAGGCCACATTATACCCTGCGTTCTTCCGCGTACTCATCCCAATCCTCCGCCACTAATCACTAAATCAATGCAGCTGCGGCAGCAATGCCGTCGCGATGCCGAAATACACCAGCAGGCTCAGTGCGTCCACAATCGTCGTAATGAACGGGCTCGCCATCACCGCCGGGTCGAATCCCAGTTTCTTCGCCAGCATCGGCAGCGTGCAGCCGACAATCTTCGCGCACATGACCGTGACTGCCATGGTCAGGGCAATCACCAGCGCCACGGTTGCCGTCACGCCTTCCGTTCCCAGCACCAGGTTGTCAATCAGCATCACCTTGCCGAAACACAGCACCGCCAGAACCGCGCCGCACATCAGGGCCGTCCGGATCTCTTTCCAGAGCACTTTCGGCAGGTCCACAAATTCCAGTTCGTTCAGGCTCAGCGCACGGATGACCGTAACCGAGCTCTGGGAGCCGCTGTTGCCGCCTGTATCCATCAGCATCGGGATAAACGCGGTCAGGCAGACCAGCGCCGCCAGTTTTTCTTCAAAGTTGGAAATAATCAGCCCGGTAAATGTGGCGGAAATCATCAACAGGCTCAGCCACGGAATCCGGTGCTTAAACAGGTCGAAGGGCGTGGACCGGAGATAGGTCTTGTCGCTCGGCGTCATACCGGCCATGATCTCCATGTCCTCCGTGACCTCGTCTTCCATGACGTCCATGGCGTCGTCGAATGTCACGATACCGACCATCCGGTTGTCCCCATCCACGACCGGGATCGCCAGCAGGTTGTATTTGCTCATCGTCTGGGCCACTTCTTCCTGGTCGGTATGGGTGGTCACGGTGATGATGTTGGATTCCATGATGCTGTCAATCGTCTGCAGGTCGCTGGGCGCCAGCAGCAGGCTCTTGACGGATACGGTGCCCACGAGAATCCGGTTTTCCAGCACATAACAGGTATAGATCGTTTCCTTGTCCACGCCGGTCCGGCGGATCCGCAGGATCGCGTCCCCGACCGTCATGTTCGGGCTCAGCTTGACGTATTCCGTGGTCATCACGGAACCGGCTGAGTTCTCGGGATACTGCAGGATTTCGTTGATCTCCTTGCGCATCTGGGGATCGGACTGGGCCAGGATCCGCTGCACGACGTTCGCGGGCATCTCTTCCACGATGTCCACCGCGTCGTCTACGTACAGTTCATCCATGACCTGGCGCAGTTCGCTGTCGCTGATGCCCTTGATCAGCGCTTCCTGCTCTTCGCTCTCCATTTCCACGAAGCTCTCCGCCGCCAGTTCTTTCGGCAGCAGGCGGAAAAGCAACGGCAGTTTCTCCGGCTCAACGCCGGAAAAGACCGCGGCAATATCCGCCGGGTTCATGGTAATGAGGATATCCCGGATGGTAGAATACTTTTTGTCTGAAAGAAGTGCCTGCAGTGTGTTTTCAACTGTGACAGAATGCTCCGCCATGCTTGCTTCCTCCCTTTCCCAGGATGATGAAGCCAGCAGTAAGCATACGGTGCCCGCAGAAGGGCAAAGATATTACTGGAGCATGAACGTCATGGCGCCCATGTTCCGCGAACTTCGCCCGACCGGTATGCCGCTGCTACTCCCAGCGTCCATGACATTCCCTCCTTGTTTTTTCACATGTATCGTCCGGAAAGATCTCCGGCTCCAAAACCTTGAATATTATACCCTTCCGCCTTTGCAAAAGTCAACCGTGAATTTCAGTAAAAAAACAGGCGACCTCGTGTTGCCGGAGGCCGCCTTCGTCCTGTCAGATCGGATACAGAGGAATCAGCGGGGAATAAAGGTCAGCGTGCCGATAATCTCCGCCGCTTCCGCTTCCGCATTGTCCCCGTCGAGCCAGAAAACGATCTCTGGATATTTACGTGAATGAAGCTTCCAGTGTGTCGAGTTCTTCCCGTGTAAACAGGAACTCGAATTCCTGATCATCCAATTCGGAAACGTAAGTCAGCACGCCGTCCGCGATCATATTCTCCGGGATAAAAACCGTTGCGATAATCATCTCCCGGCCGGTGCCGCTGACCAGGATGATATCCCCGTTTTCCGTGCAGAAAGTGCCGTTCTCGGTATATCCGTCGCTGAAAGATGCCTGGTAAGTATGATCCTTGAAGAACGTCAGCCGGGTATCCCCGACTGTATCGATCACCGTCAGCAGTTCCTCTCCGTTTTCCGTTTCGGAAGCGCTTTCATCCAGTCCGGCAGCAGCCGGAGCGGTATAAATTCGGTTCATCGTCACGGACAGTTCCACCGCGCCGCCTCTGGGCACTGTCAGATAGTACTGTCCGTTTTCATCCTTCAGCAGGGAAACCGCCTGGTCCACATCCCCGAAAGCGTTGGTGATTTCATATCCCGCCGGAATGTTCAGCCGCAGCGTGACCACATCGCCTTCATGGGCTACGTCGTATCCCTCGTATTCCGTCGTGCCATCCTTGGAAATGATATTGCTCTGCCCTGCCCGGACCCGAATGATGTACTGCACAGCTTTTTCCGCCGCCTCTTCGTCATTTTCCAGATCCGGCAGGCTTTCCACCAGGACGGCAGTGATCTCATAGGCGCCGGCATCCTCATAGACCATGGCTACGTCGCCGTTCATCGTGAAGGACGCGTCGCCTGTCTTCGCTTCCAGCTGAAGCGCCGGATAGATATATCCTTCCGGATCCACTGCGGGAACCGTTGGCGCCAGATCGGCGTCCAGAATCGGAATAGCCGTCAGGGCGTCATCCCGGACAAACGCGTCCTTCGTCTCATCCCATACGGCGACTTCCCCACTCAGGTTCTGAACGGATCTCTCCGCCGTATCCGCCAGCGCGGCAAGCGGCGCGGTCAGCAGCATCAGCAATGCCAGCAGTAAAGCCGCTGCACTCCGGATTCTCATATGACTCATATCATCAAGCCTCCATTCTGTATGCAGATTTCCGTACAACTGATATTAACCCATCCGGCACAGGTGAACAAGGGATTTTCCGTAAACGGTCATTTCCGACATCCGAACGGTCAAAAAAGGGAGGCAGAGAACGATCCCTGTCTCCCGGTTGAAGCCTCGGATTCCTTTTTGTCTGTAAGGCGTCATTCAATCCCCAACTGCAGCTCCGTCACGTTCAGCACGGAAGCGTTGCCTTCCAGGTCCTGATACAGATAGATGATGACCCAGATCGGGCTCTCGTTGATCTCCTGGGAGCGGCACAGCACCGCGTAGTTGGTTCCGGCCGCCACCTGTCTGCCCAGATACGCGACAGGGGTATAGCTCACGGTGATGATACCGGTCTGATAGCTGTCCATCGCCTGCCAGAAAATCTGGTTGATCTCATCCGAAATCGCCGGATCCTCCGCCACGCTCCATCCGCCGGCCAGCGTTCCTGTGGGAACTCCCAGGGTCTCTTCGGCAGGCTGGCCGTCATCTTCCGGTTCAATCGCCATGACCATGGTCAGCGTCATCCCGTTATACTCACCGGTAAACCGATGAGCTGCCTCATCCCATTTCAGGGGAAGTGTCTCATCCCCGCCGGTGAGGGTCAGGGTCTCCCCGTCAAACGTCCAGTTCCCCTTCATGCTCTGTCCTTCATCCATCACGTCAAAGGTTCCGTCTTCATAGATGAAGATCGTCTGTTCAGCAATGGCGTTGACTTCATAGGTATACAGGAGCGTCCAGTCGCTGATCAGGAAATTGTCCTGCTCCGCCAGGGCGGAAGCCAGACTTAGGGACAGTGCAAGCACTAACATCAGAGAAATCAGTTTGTGCATACGAAAAGCCTTCCTTTTCTTTATTTTATATCCCTCACGGGATGGATACCCTGGGTATATCAGTCGTCCTTATACTTTTCCAGCGCTTTGTCGATCTCTTTTTTCAGTTCCCGCTTGATTTCATACTCGAAAAACATCGGATCCTTGGAAAACTGTCCACTCGGATGAATACCATCGCTCAGGTCTTTGATACCCGGATCGTTGCCCGGTACAATCTTGAACCCGGTTCCCTTAATAGCTTTATATACCGTATGGACTTCCGTCCGCGTCTTGCCGCACCGCCTGCATTTGATCGTCGTCGTATTGACCACCGGCCGAACAATCGTTCCGTTCTCCAGCTTTCGCAGATCCAGTTCTTTTTCTACGGTCGTGGTTTCGTTGTCATGCTCTATCTTTTCAAAAACAACGCCTTCGTCCCACGGTGTATCGCAGTATTTGCACCGTTTCTCCCACCATCCCATTTCGCCGCATTTGGCTTCCTTGATGACGTGAACCACAAATACGTGCTGCTTGTTTGTGTTTTTGGATTTCAGGGGCGTCACGCGCGTTTCGTCGCAGCGCAGGCAGAATTCGTGCTTTTCGCCGTCCTCCAGGCAGGTGGGTTCCTTCCGCAGGCTCTCATCCTCGTGCCAGTCGTGTCCCAGTGGTTGCGCGAATTCATAATTACCGAATGCGCCGCAAAACAGGCACCGCTCGCCGTCAAGCTTGCCGGGCTCGGTGCAGGTCGGCTGGATGTCCTTGCTGCTGTCCTTCACATACTCGTGGTGGCGGGTGTATTTCAGCGTCAGTGTAGCACCGCATTCGCAGGTGCCCTCAATGATCACCGGATCGTTCTCATCCTCGCAGGTGCCGTTGCTGATCGTATGCTCCGCCCATGTGTGGGCTGTCTTGTGCTCGTAGTCCGCTCTGCCGCAGCGAGTACAACTGGCCGCGTGGGTACCTTCTTCCCGCTGAGAGCATTTGCTCGTTCCGGTGGCGGCCTTCAGCGGGCCGGAAAAATCATGCCCCAGCGCCGAATACTGCTGCAGCACCGGATATTTTTCTGTAATCAGTCCGTTTGCTTCCATCCGGTCAAAATGCGCGCCGCACACTGTGCAGTCATAACTGACCCGGCCGTCCCGGATACAGGTCGGTTCCTTCACCACGGTCACGTTGCCAATCGTATGCTGCTGTTCTTCTCCCCGCTCGCCGCATACGGTACATACCTGCCAGTGGCTCAGGAAATCGCTGCTGTACGTTCCCCAGGTATGGTGCGCAAAGTATTCCGCGGGCTCTCCGGCCACAGGCGCCGAATTACCTTCCTCCGCCAGCCCGCAAACGCAGCTCCGTTTCAGCACGGCATTCTGCGTGCATGTGGCGGCCTTTACCACCGTAATCTGGTCGAATACATGAACCGTCGGCGGAAACAGCTTGCCGCAGTCCAGGCATTCCTCCCAGTGGAACTGGCTGTTGCCTTTGTCCCATTTCCGGTGAACATGCTGGCATTCCCCGTCCACAACGGTCATTTCCCCGCCGTCGTTTCCGCCGACGGAATCCACCAGCTGCCACAGTTCATACCGTCCGTCGCCCAGCGGCACCACCCGGAAGCGGTTTCCGTTTCCGTCCGTGTATTCTTCCGCCCCGGCGCAGGCCAGGATGCCGGCGGTGATGACCATCACGGCTGCCAGAAGCATCACCGAAAGGCTTTTGATCCATTGCCGCTTCATCTTCCGCACCTCCTCAATAATCGGTCATCCCGTCCCGGGGCGTATAGTACCAGCTGATATCTCCGCTCACTTCGCCGCTTCCGCCCGTATGGGTAACGCATCCGCGGATGATGTTGGCGGGATTGGAATCGCCGTCTGCCCGTCCGTAGGCGTCGCCGCCCACGTTGGCTACCGCGCCTTCGCCTTCCGCCATGCCGCCCAGCACGACGCCGATCGCGTTTTCGTCAAAAATCGTATCGGTCACAACCGCCATCACGCTGCCACCGACATTCGCCGTTCCGTAGTATCCGAGGCCCCCGGCGAATACGCCGCCCAGCAGGGTGGTCCGCCCTTCCGCATAGTACCGCACCCGGCTTTCAACAAGCTCAACGGATACGCTGCCGCCGACATTCGCGGTGGGATGTCCGCAGTTTTCATCAGTCCGGTAAGCTTCTCCGCCGCCGCACACCTGGTAGACGTTCCGGCCTTCGGCATACAGCGTCACGTTTCCGTCCACATTTGCCTGGGTTGTATATTCGCTGATGCTCTCCGCCAGGCCGCCCGCAACCAGCGTATCCATATAACTGATCATCATGCCCTGCAGTTCCAGTGTCACATTGCCGCCCACGTCCGCCACCACGTCCCCGGTCTTTGAGCTGGCCAGGCCGCCGCCCACCATGTCCAGGGACCAGTTGTCGCCCGTGGACTGGATCAGCACGTCGCCGGTTACGCTGCCGTTATAGCCGCCGCCGTAGACATACATCATCTGGCTTGCTTCCAGGGTAATGGTCACATCGCCGATCACGTTGCCGCCATAACCGCCGCCAAACAGGAAGGACACGTTCGGGAAGTCCTTGCGCACGTCCGTTCCCCTGACGTCAATCTCCACGTCCGCTTCCACGTCGGCGTTCAGGCTGCCGCCGAACACCTTGCTGTTGTTGCTCACATATACATACCGGATATCGGCGTCGTCCATCCAGCTGATCACCGCGCCCTGGCCTGGTTTTTTTGAAGGCGAGAATCCGTTTCCGAGTCCTTCCTGCACTTCCGTATCGTGAATCCAGCCGGTCACATCGGCTTTCGGCGATTCAATGAAGATCTGCGTGCCGTTGGCGAAAAAGCAGTCCCGGGTCACGTTCTCTTCCGCAACGATCGGCAGCCGGGTACCGGTCGGTTTCCCCGCTTCCCCGGCAGCGCATGTCATTAGCAGCGCCGCGGCCAGCAGAAGGATCAGTGTCAGAATGGTTTTTTTCATTTTCATTTTCACTCCTTCCGCTCATTTACCGGCCGCTGGCCCGGTTTTCCTGGATATAGATCTGGCTGTACGGAATGGTTTTGTCGGTGATATCCTTCAGCCTCCAGGCCCTGGACCTTCTGGTGCTCAGTTTCCTTTTGCTCTTTTGCTCCAGGCCGTATACCGATTTCCCGTCTTTTTCAACCACGCTTTCAGGCTTCAGCACCGTCTTGCTTTCTTTTACCTTCATCCTGGCCTTCTTCTGGGCTTTCATGGCTTTTTTATATGATTTCCTGATTCTCCGGTAATCCACTTCTGTCTGGCCTTCATTCCGGCTGATCGTCATTTGATATGCTGCATCCTGATCTCCGGAGCCTTTGGCCCAGGAGTATTTCATGCCCGGTTCCAGCACCGTTGTTCCGCCCGGTTCCTCGGTGAATTCCGTTTCAGCCGGACTGCCCGCATCCTGGGAATCGACAGCACCTGTCTTTTCCCCTTCTTTTTCGGTAAACAGTCTGGAAACATCGGTAACATCCAGCACGAGTGACTCCAGGCCCGTAATGGAGGTTCCGTCTTTTTCTGCCTTGATCTGAATCCTGGCGGATTGATCGTTCCGGATTCCGATCGTCACACTTTCGCCGTCTTTCAGGGTTTTCCCGCCGTCGGTATCTTCGCCCGATACTTTCTTCAGTTCGAAAATATACGGTGTTTCCCCGATCACTTCCTCGCCGGAGCCTTTCTTCGGCTCGTCCTTGATCACACCGACGGACTTCAGCGCGTCATCCGGGGTTCCGAATACACCGATCAGCTGCCATACTTCGACCCCGCCGCCGCTGGTGAAAACCTGTTTGTAAAGCTTTCCTTCCGCGTCCGTTACCGTATCCTTCGGCCACTCGCCTTCCGCCAGCGCGGGCAGACCGGTCCCGGCAACCAGCAGGAGTACAAGCGCTCCGGCCAATACGGTTTTCCATCTCAAATGCTGTTTCATCAGCATATTCCTCCTGTCTGAATCTCCCGCAGTCCTGTCATTACGGAACTTCAACGGTGCTCTCATCCAGTTCCATGTCCGCCGCGCTCTGCGTCAGGGTTGCAAACAGTTCCTCCGCCTGTTCCACGGTGGCGATGTCCACCGTGTTTTCCCCGCCGTCAAACGTATAGCTGATGCAGAAATCAACGCCTTCTTCGCACATAGCTTTCAGTTCGGCGTACTGGCTGAGCATGAAGCTGAACAAGACCGCCCCGTTTTCATATCCGGTACCCCACATATAATACTTGTTCAGGCCTTCCGCGTCCGCGCCGATCACCACCGGCATGGCCATGTCGTTATCCGGATCAAACATGAAGATCACCAGGCAGATCTTTTCCGTTTCCGATTCCTCCGCCATATCGTAAACCTGCCAGGGCTGTCCCAGCACCTGTTCGTCGCAGAACAGGCCGTAGATGTTCTCAAATCCTTTTTCAGCAAAAGCGGTTCCGCAGATTCCCATCATGCAAACCAGGGCCATCATCAAAGCGATCCATTTTTTCATAACCGTTTCTCTCCTTTTCAATCTGTTAATTAATTATTTACCACTAAACTCAGTTCCCAGAATTCATTCTCCCGTTCCATTTCCATGGTCACCGGCAGCCCGGCCGCGAGATCCGCGGCCGCCAGGGTCATCATGTAGGGTTCGTCATCATAATCAATGTCATTGACGCTGAAGATCATATCTCCGGGTTCCAGCCCGATGTGATCCGCCGCCGAATCCTGCTCAACGGCAACCACCAGCACCCCGCCGCTGGCAAATCCGTATGCCTTCGCCAGCTCCCGCGGCACCGCCATCGTCGTGATGCCGATATGAACGCTCCCTGCCTGTTCAAATACTTCCTCCGCCGGTGCGGTATATGGTTCCGCTTCTTCCGGTTTAGGCGCGTATCCGTTCTCCAGGGTGGAATACCAGTACAGCCCGCTGTCCGGCAGTTCAATGACCGAACGTTCCTCCACATAGTCCTTCTCGCCGAGCACCGCTTTTTCAATCCGGTCAACGGCTATCTGCATTTCAGTTGCCGCCGGATAAAGCGCTCCGGCCGCAAAGGACACGGTTCCTTCCTTTCCCGGTTTGATCAGCGCGGACGTATGGAGCACCCGCTCCTCCAGCAGGATTTCCTCAATGCTGCCTTCGCCCGCAATCACCGGGTTCCTGTCCGCGTCCAGCGGATTGATTCTTATTTCCGCGCCGGATATGGGCGCACTGCCGGTATTCACCCAGGTCACGGTCAGCACATGGTTTTCCGGATCATATGACGCGTTTTTGATCAGCAGCATTTTGCCGGCCGGGAACGCTTCGTCCGTCACCGTCACCTTCACGGTGAATTTCGCCGCGCCGTCCTTCTTGTCTGAAACGGTCAGCGTCCCCTCGCCGACGCTCAGCCCGGTCATGGCAATGCCGATGTCCGGATCGTTACGGATTACCTCATAATCGAAACAGTTGCCCTTCGCCGTGATCTGGACATTTTTATCAAAATCATTCCCGCAGTAGGTAAAGTGGAAAACGCTGTCTGCCGCCGTCACCGCAAACGTATCCGTTGACGGGTGCAGCGTCGGCACATACAGGGAAACCTTCGCGCTCTTCCCGTTGTCCGATTTGCCGGTGATATTGGCTTTTCCGGCGGCCAGCGCCGTCACGGTGCCGTTTTCATCCACCCGGAGGATTTCTTCGTTCGAGCTGGTCCATTCAATCGTCTGGTTGGTGGCGTTCTCCGGCTGCACCGTGTATTCAATCTGAAGGCTTTCGCCGTAAGCAACCGGGATATTCCCCTTCGTGGCGATCTTCACGGCCGAAACCGGCACGGTCACGGTCACCGCTGCTGAAGCGGTCAGCTCGCTGCCGTCCTCCAGGGTGGCCGTACAGGTGATCTGCGCGGTGCCGCCGTCCTTTGCCTTGACAGTTCCGCCTTTATCCACCGTCGCCACCGTATCGTCCGATGTGGCCCAGGCATATTTTGCCTTTTTCGGGTTTGCCACGTTTTCCAGCGTGGTCTTCAGTTTCTGGCTTTTGCCCTTGACCAGCGTCAGCTCCGTCTGGTCCAGCGTCAGAAGCGGCGTACCGGCTGTTTCTTCCGCCCAGGCGCTTACAGCGGACAGCACCAGCGCCAGGCATATAATCAGCGCGGCCAGCGGCAGGATTCTGTTTTTCACAGGTAACATTCCCCCTTATGTGTAGTATCTTAAACCGGAAAAACCGGATCGTCGTCACACATGAAATTTTCAGAATGGAATACGTGTCTTCCTGAAGAGTATATCATAAAATTCAGCCCGGCGCATAGCGTTCCGGGCTGAACGGTTGTTATTTGGGTTTAAGCGGTTATTCCGGTTTCTGGGCCGACTTCCATTTTTTCAGGTCGCTGTTCATCCGCCGCACCGTCCTGCTGTAGGAACGGAAGCATATCAGCCAGATGCAGATATACCCGATCAGCTCCCCGGCTGTCATGATCCAGAAGGCAGTACTCCACGGTTCAAACCATTTGAGCACAAAGCACGCGAGGAGATTCACGCCCATCACAATCAGGAAATGCGTCACGGTGGCCCGCAGGATGCTCCATTTTTCGATGTCATAGACCACCGTAGTGCCCATGGCGATCGCCCCGGGAATGCCGCCCAGCAGGATGTTGGGAAGCGCCTCCCCGAAATCGTGCCCTCCGCCCAGGGAGAAAAGCAGGCCGATCATGCATCCGCATGCATAACCCAGGAGGGTAAGCAGCATCGCTTTTTTATACATTGCGCCTACTCCTCCTCTCTCGTTTCGATCCGGTTCAGCGCCAGCTGGATCGCTTTCACGTACCGGCGGGCCGCCCATGTCACGGTGCCGTCATCAAAGACAATATGCACCGTGCCGGCCATGCTGAAATCAAAGCGGGCAATTTTGCGGATATTCACAATTTCAAACCGGCTGATGCGGATGAACCGGTCCGGGTTCAGCACCATTTCCAGATAGGACAGGGATTTGTTCGATTCATAGAATCCGTTTTCCGTGCAGATCTGAACCCGCCGGGATTCCACAAACACGCGGACGATATCCCGCTGGCTCAGCAGTTCCATCGTTTCATCCCGGTGGCCGACGATCTGGGGATATCCGCCGTCCATGCAGTTTTCCACCGCGTGGATAATATTCTCCACTTCCTGGGTCTTTCTGTCCGTACGGATAACTACCACAGGATCATGGCAAGCCGGATCAATCCGGATTTCAATATCGACAGCTTTACTCATGCAGCTTCCCCGTTTTTCGGAAGTTTTGCTTCAGGCAGCCCGGATATTATATCACCCTTATGTGCATGTTTCAAACATTTCCGATACTCAGGGGAAGCCTTTTTGATTCAATTTTGTTGATTCATCAATATTCACACAGCGCGCCGAAATCAAAGTCCGCGATGCTCAGCACGCTCACGTTACCCTGCAGGTCTTCATACGGGAACAGGATCTTCCAGGACGGGGCGGCATTCGGAACCACCACGGTCGCCTGGCACAGGATCGCGTGATTGGTACCCGCAACCACCTGGGATCCGAGGTACGCAACCGGCACATAATTGACGCCGACCAGGCCTTCCATCGCCTTGGCCACCAGGGCGTTCACTTCGTCCGTAATCGCCGGATCTTCCGCGGGCGCCCATCCGCCCACCAGGTTGTTGCCGCCAAGCACCGGGGTGTTGTTGTCTTCTGCATGCACACAGGCAATGCCGAATACCATCACCAGGGCCAGAATCATGGAAATTACTTTACGCATAGGATCAATCCTCCTTCAGAATATGTGTGGAAATATCTTCCATCATTCTATACGACGATTGTACCCACCCTGGCGTTCCATTTCAAGATTTTTTGTCCAAACGGTTGTTTTCACCGCGCAAGCGGTCGGAAACAGGCCCATTCGCAGCCGTCACGCATTCCAGACGCTCCGGATGATTTCTTTCTCCTCCCCCTGGTACGGGCCCATGCCGTCAAACAGCATCCGGAATCCGCATTTTGCCAGCACCCGGCATGACGCGGCGTTGGCCTTCAGGCAGATCCCGTATACTTCCCGGATGCCCATATCGCCGCTGATCACCGGCAGGAAGGCCTTCACGGCTTCCGTGGCATACCCGTTGCCCGTGTACCTTCCGCCGATATGGTATCCGATTTCCCACTTTCCGTCCTCAATCCCGGCCATCTGCACATATCCGATATTCTGCCGGCCGTTTTTCGTCAGCACGGCATACACAAACGGCCCGTCCGCCGTGCCGTACCGGGATGTCAGGAATGCCAGCGCCTCCCGTGCTTCCTCCGGCGTCTCAAACACTTCGTCCGGAACAAACCGCCGGACATCCGTATCCAGGGAGTTTTCATGCACATCCTGCGCCATATCCATGGTCATTTCAGTAATGATCAGCCGTTCCGTTTCAATTCTCATTTTTGTTTCCCTTCTTTTCCGCTCTCCGGAGCGTCCTGCGGCGGATGGCTTTTTCGGTTTCAACAATCGGAATCACCGTGATGGCAAGCCCCATAGCCACCAGGTATTCCGCGAATGAAATCGGCTGGAAGGAAAAGAGCGAATTCAGGAACGGCACAAAAACCACCGCCGCCGTAACCAGCAGGGAAAACGCCAGCGTCCCCCACAGCCACAGGTTCTGCTTTCTGATGCTGAACAGGGATGCCACGCGGGAGCGCATATTGAAGGAATGAAAGATTTCAATCATACTCAGCGTCAGGAATGCCATGGTCATACCTGCCGGCGATTCCCCGATCATCCATGTCCCGCTTTCCATCCGGTGCCCGGCAAAGAAACTGAACACCGTCACGGCGGCAATCACCAGCCCCTGGAAAGCGATATCGAATCCCAGGCCGTCTGCGAATATGCTCTCCTTCCGGTTTCTGGGCGGGTGGTTCATCACATTCTTTTCCGCGCCTTCCATGCCGAGGGCTACCGCCGGCAGCGTATCGGTAATCAGGTTGATCCACAGGATGTGGACCGGCTTCAGGATGGTAAAGCCCATCAGCGTGGCGGAGAAAACAGCCAGCACCTCCGCCAGGTTGGCGCCCAGCAGGAACTGGATGGCTTTGCGGATATTGTCATAAATCCGCCGGCCTTCCCCGACCGCGGAAACGATGGTGGCAAAATTGTCGTCCGTCAGGATCATATCCGCCACGGATTTGGTCACGTCGGTGCCGGTAATGCCCATCCCCACGCCGATATCCGCGCTTTTGATGGACGGCGCGTCATTCACGCCGTCGCCGGTCATGGCCGTTACCATGCCCAGGTTCTTCCACGCGTTCACAATCCGGACCTTGTTTTCAGGCTGGACGCGGGCATAAACGGAATACCGCCGCACATCATGCGCAAATGCCTCGTCCGGTATCGCGTCCAGCTCTGCGCCGGTAATGGCGGCCTGTCCGGGTTTCAGGATTCCCAGCTCCCGGGCAATCGCCGTGGCGGTATCCTTGTGGTCCCCGGTAATCATGATGGGACGGATGCCGGCGCCGGTACACTGCCGGATGGCTTCCTTCACTTCGGGGCGGATCGGGTCGATCATGCCGCACATACCGATCCAGGTCAGGTCCTGTTCCAGCGCGTCCGGCGCGTTGGATACAGGCCGGTCGTCATAGATCCGCTGGGCGGCGCCGAGCACCCGCAGTGCCTGGTCCGCCATGGCTTTGTTTTCCGCCAGGATTTGCTTCCGCTGCTGCTCCGTCATCGGGGCCGCCTGTCCGTTCTGCCAGATCCGGGTACAGCGGCGCAGCACCTCGTCCGGAGCGCCTTTGGTAAACTGGATAAATCCGTGCCCGGCTTTTGCCCGGTGCAGGGTGGACATCATTTTGCGCAGGGAATCAAACGGCGCCTCATCCACCCGGGGCAGGTCCGCGGCCAGCACAGGCTTGGGCAGGCCGTTTTTGTTCGCGTCATTCACCAGCGCGCATTCGGTGGCTTCGCCGACCGCCTCCCCTTCTTCCAGTTCCGCGTCGGAACACAGTGCCATGGCGGTCATCAGCAGTGGCTCATCTTCCGTCACCTTTTTCACAACCGTCATTTTGTTCTGGGTCAGCGTACCGGTCTTGTCGGAACAGATGATCTGGGTGCATCCCAGCGTTTCCACCGCGGTCAGTTTCCGGATGATGGCGTGGTTTTTGCTCATCTTTGTCACGCCGATGGACAGCAGCACCGTCACCACCGCGCTCAGGCCTTCCGGAATGGCCGCCACCGCCAGCGATACCGCGATCATAAACGTATCCAGCACTGCTTTGCCGCCGTTCCGGACCAGGTTCACAATAAACACGAACACGCAGATCACCAGGATCATGGCGGACAGTTTACGGGACAGCTCATTCAGTTTAATCTGAAGCGGCGTTTCTTCTTCCTTGGCGTTAGTCAGGGCGTCGGCAATCGCGCCCATTTCCGTATTCATGCCTGTGCCTGTCACAACGGCATGTCCCCGGCCGTAGGTCACAATGGACCCCATGTAGACCATGTTCTTCCGGTCGCCGAGGGAAACCTCCCCGTTTTCACCTGCTGCCAGCGCCTCGCTCTGTTTCTCCACGTCCGTGGATTCGCCGGTCAAGGCGGCCTCCTGGACTTTCATGGACGCGCACTCCACAATCCGGGCATCCGCCGGAACAGCGTCCCCGGCTTCCAGCACCAGCAGGTCGCCCCGGACCACTTCATCCGCCCGGATGGTTTTCTGGTGGCCGTCCCGGATGACCTTCGCGGTTGCCGCGGCCACCTGCTGCAGCGCTTCGATCGCCGCCTCTGCCTTGCTTTCCTGGTAAACGCCCAGGCAGGCATTAATCAGCACAACGGCCAGAATAATGATGGAATCCGTCAGGCTCTCGCCGGCATAAATAGCAGTAATCGCGCTGACCGCCGCGGCAATGATCAGCACAATCGTCATCGGATCCCGGAGTTCCCCGAGGAATTTCTTCAGCAGGCTGTCCTTTTTACCTTCCTGCAGCCGATTGGGCCCGTCCTTCGCAAGTCGGGCAGCCGCCTCCCCGTCGGTCAGTCCTTCCATGGAAGATCCGGTTTCCGCCAGCACGGCATCCTTGTCCGCCAGATATGATTTCAATGCGTATACCCTCCCCTGCCATCTGTCGGTGGTATTGTATCCTTTTCATCCGGAGAGTTCAAGTTCCCGGCACTGAAGAAGCATCCGGACCCTTTTCTTTCCTTGTGAACAGGAAAAAAGTATGGTAATATAAGGTTGTTATCAGGTTGTTTACCGGGCGCTGAAGCGCCTTTTGTTATGACAGGAGCGTGTGAAAATGAAGGACAAGTTCCCCATTGCCGCTGCCGGAAGCAGGCGGAATTCCCTTCCCCGCCGGGAAACGCACGGATATGGGATGTTTGCCGTTCTGCTTCTCCTGTATGTTGCCGCCGCTGTTTTCACGCCCATCCTGTCGGGTTCAGACAAAATCATTGTCATCGGGCAGGCCCATCTGCCGGTACGCAGCTTTGCCGCCGGTGTGCTTTCATCTCTCGCCAACATCTGCATCATCTGCCTGGTCGTGTTTTACGGCAAGCTGGGATTCATCATCGCCCTGTGCGCGCTGCTGCTCCAGTTCCCGATCTGGGCCCGGAACATGCTGGTTTTGCGGAATCTGTCCAACATTCCCGGCGTTTTCAGTTCATTGCTGACCATTGTTGCCATGATCCTGATCCGCTCCCGGGACAAAAAAATCGACCGCTATCAGGCGGAGGAAGTGCAGCGCCTGAAGGAGCAGCAGGAACTGACTAAGCGCCTGTTTGAACAGACGGCCACCGCGCTGGTGACCGCCATCGATGCCAAAGACGAGTATTCCCACGGGCACTCCATCCGGGTGGCCGAGTATTCCCGGCGCATTGCCGCCCTGATGGGAAAAGATGAGGAGGAATGCCGGAAGGTCTATTATGCCGGCCTTTTGCATGACGTCGGCAAACTGGGCATCCCGGATGCGATCATCAACAAAAAGGCCGCCCTGACGCCGGAGGAATACGAAGAGATCAAAAAGCATCCCGTGTTGGGCGAACAGATTCTTTCCAGCATCAGCGACCATCCCTACATCCGCATCGGCGCCCATTACCACCATGAGCGGTATGACGGCACCGGCTATCCGGACGGGCTGAAAGGAAAGGATATCCCCGAGATCGCGCGGATCATCTCCGTGGCGGATACGTATGATACCCTTTCCTCCAACCGCAGTTACCGCAAGGCGCTTCCCCAGCAGGTCATCCGGGAGGAAATCGTCGCCGGCGCCGGTTACCAGTTCGATCCGGATATTGCCATGATCATGTGCAGTATGATTGACCAGGATCGCGATTATTCAATGAAAGAGTAACCATCAGTCAATCCGCAGGATCAGCCGCAGGATGTTCACTGCGGCTTTTTCCATGTCTTCCCGACTCAGCACGCCTTTCTCCGCCGCTTCCTGCAGGCGGTCCGGGAAGCCGGTGGCCATCTTCATATCGTTGCCGGCCGCCACTTCCTTGTAATGCTCGCCGAAGGTCCACCAGTCCGTGGTGACCATTCCGTCGAATCCCCATTCATCCCGCAGGATGCCGGTCAGCAGATCCCGGTTTTCACTGGCCCGATGTCCGTTCACAATATTGTAACTGGACATGATGGACCAGGGATGCGCTTCCTTCACCAGGATTTCAAATTGTTTCAGATAGATTTCCCGGATGGCCCGCTCGGAAGCCCGGGAGTCGCAGTTCCGGCGGTTGGTTTCCTTGTTGTTCAGGGCAAAATGCTTGGCGGTTGCCGCGATGCGGTTGGACTGGATGCCCCGGATCATGCCCGCGGCCTGTTTTCCGGCAACCAGCGGATCCTCGGAAAAATACTCAAAGTTCCGCCCGCACAGCGGATTCCGGTGAATATTGACGCCCGGGGCCAGCCAGACCATGATGTTGTTCTCCTTGGCTTCCAGGCTGGCCGCCGCACCGACTTCATACGCGGTCTCCGGATCCCATGCGCACCCCAGCAGCGTGGCGCAGGGGAACGCCGTTGTCGTAACACCCAGTTCCTTCCAGAACCGGATACCGGCAGGTCCGTCAGCCGTCATGATATTCGGAATGCCGTACACCGGATTGTTGCCGTATCCGAAGGTATTGGCCAGTCCCGTGTTGGGCTGTCCGCCCAGCAGGCAGGCCAGGTCTTCCATCGGCAGCGCGGAAACAAATTCCTCCAGGCTGATCCTGCCTTCGGCTACATCCATGAGTTTCATGCCGCCGTCCCGGCCGAAGTTTGCCAGCCGGGGAACCGCCCGTACTTCCGGCGTCGCATGCAGCTCTCCGTGATCCATCGGTGCGAGCACCGTCGCATTGTAGTCGTTGCATGCCGATGTCGGCAGGCTTTCATAGGTGCCGTCCGCCAGCAGCCGTTTTTCCAGGCAGGTCGGTGCCATCCGGGAAGTCAGCTGCTCCGTGATCCGGTCTTCCGCCAGGATCCATGTTTCTTCCGCCTGTTTTGTATCCCGGACGCTGGTTCCGATAAAGAACCGGTACTCGCCCGCTTCCAGCACCCACGCGGACTTCGCGACCTTCCCCAGGTCGTCGTAACTGGCCATCTGGCTCAGCGGGAAACGGATCGCCACCCGTTCCGTCTCTCCCGGGGCCAGCAGCCGCGTCTTCCGGTAGCCGGCCAGTACTTTCGCCGGTTTACCCAGCTTTCCCTGCGGCGCGCTGTAGTATACCTGGACCACTTCCCGTCCGGGCACATCGCCGGTATTTGTCACCAGCACCCGGGCTTCCGCTTCGGTTTCCGTGAAGTTGATTTTGCGTTTTGCCAGCAGGAACCGGGTATAGCTCAGGCCGTATCCGAAAGGATATACGACCTTTTCCGCCGCTTCGGGGAAAGTCTCAAAATACCGGTATCCGACGTAGATATCTTCTGTATAGTCCACATATTCGTCACTGTCGTAGAAATGTTCACATCCCGGATAATCCTCCAGGTCCCGGGCAAAGGTGTCCGTCAGTTTCCCGGATGGCGTATAAAGGCCCATAAGCAGTTCTGCCTCGGCGCAGGCGCCTTCAATGCCGCCCTGCCAGGCCAGCAGCACGCCCTGGATATGCGGATTGTCACGGAAACAGGCCGTTTCCATCATGCCGCCGACGTTCAGCACTACAATCGTCCTGGCGAATGTCCGGCTCACAGTTTCCACCATGCTGCGCTCGGCGTCGGAAAGATAGAAATCTCCCCGCTCGAAAAGCACGTCGCTCATACTCACCGCGTCCGCGGTCACCGGTTCCTTCCGGGTAATTTTTGCGCGGGTGGATTTCCGGTCCCATCCCTCCCCGGAAAAACGGCTGATGGAGATCACCGCCGTGTCCGTAAATGCCCGGGCTTCCCGCAGCAGGTCCTCCGGCACCGGCGGTTCCGCCACCATGCCGGGCGCCCACTTGGCTTCATACTGGGCGTTCACATAATCACGGTAATACTTGACCGTACCGGGATATACGGCTTCCTCTCCGATCACTTCGGCAAAACCTTCCGTGAGATTCCGGATATAGGGCACCGTCACATCGCCACTGCCGCCTCCGCCTTTCACATAGTCAATCGTCGCCTTGCCGAACAGGGCCACCTTGCATCCCTGCTCCAGCGGCAGCACGTTTCCTTCATTTTTCAGCAGCACCATACCTTCCCGCGCGGCTCTTCTTGAAAGCGCGATATGTTCCTTCCCGGCCGTCACCCGTTTTCCGTCCTTTCCCAGCGGCAGTCCCGGCAGATACCGTGCGCGAATCCATTTTTCCATGATCCAGACCTCCTGTTTTTTTTCAAAATATTGTATTTCCCTGTCAGAATATATTTCGTTCAAGACTGTACATCAATTCTACAGTCTGGAGCATACTCTAAGTCAATCCTGATTTATGCCATTCCTTTGTTCCGGTTCCTGCCCGATCCGTTTTTTACAGAATCTTGACGTGTTGTTCATTCTCCTGTAAAATATTTGGTAAGAAATCTCATCGGTGATCAAGGTGAAAAAACCTGATTCGCTGATGATATGAATTGAACAGGAGGAAACCGACCATGAAAAAAACTGTATCTGTGTTTCTTGCCGCATTGATACTCCTGATGGGGATCTTTGCGACGGTCCCTGCGATGGCAGCGCAGCCCGGTATCTATTTTGTTGCTTGTTCCAACGGCGGAGACCTGAATTTCCGTGAAACGCCGAGTACGAACGGTGTCTTCATCATGAAGATTCCTTACGGAACGCAGCTGAACATTACTGAAGTCACCGGAGATGGCGCGTGGGGCGCCTGCTCCTACAACAACAGGAACGGCTGGGTGATGATGTCCTTCCTGTCCTCCGCGGCTCCGGATCCTTCCAAGTCCCAGGCCGAGAAGGCAAAGAGCGACATGGAATCCATGAACGCTGAATTCAATACCATGAACAAAAACCCGCTGAACCGCACGTTCCAGGTTGTGGTTCGGACCAATAAGACCACCGCGCTGTATCATCTGCGCTGGGCCCCCTGCATGGGCACCACCGCGATGCGGAATGACGTGAAAAACGGCGAAGTGTTTACCGTCACAGCTCAGGGCAAAAGCTGGTATCAGGTGATTGATAACCAGAGCGGACGTACCGCTTACATTGTCAAGAGCATCTGCCAGATTCCTTAAATGAAATACTCTAAATGAAAAAATAGAGAGAAGAGGTGCCGAATGATGAAAAAAGTCCTTTCTGTGTTATTGACAATCGCGCTGCTGCTTTGCAGCGTCTCCGTGTTTGCGGAAGCTGAAGAAAAAACCGAAGTGGTTCCCGGTTTCGAACTGATCGTTGTCGTTCCGGAAGGCTATGAATCCCTGGGTGAAGAATGGATAACTCCTTTCTATGTGAGCGAAACACTGCGCCCCACCGCCGATGATAAGCCCGCGATTATGGTCGTTGTATCCTACAATGATGCGTTCTCTGACATCACCTTCAATGATGAGATGCCTGAAGCGGACTTTGAAGCGCAGGTAAATCAGCTGGTGATTGACGAGGAAACCGGGGAAGCGATGCCTTACACCGTGATGAAGACCGGCCTGGGCACCAAAGTGGTTGTGATCAACGATCCCGATGGCTACACGGAATTCTATTCCATCTGGCATGGCTATGAAGTATCCCTGATGTCCGCCAACTTTGATGCGGACAATCATCCGACACCGCCCACGGACGAACAGATCGCTGTTATCATGCAGTTCCTGACGGATATGGATTTCCAGAAAGTGATCGAAGATAAACCCGTAGCCTGAGAAAACAGGAACTGACGTCAGATCAAAGCCCGCTCGGATGAGCGGGCTTTTTTGTGGAATCAAAACTAGGCTGTGAAATTCACAGCCCAGTTGATTCGGTGTCCCCATCTCCGGGGTATCATTTGGAAAATCAGGCAGCGTCCGCCAGGTCTTCCTGCAGCTTTTCCTCTTCCATCTGCGCTTCTTCTTCCGCGGTGGGAATCTTCTCTTCTTCCGTCAGAACCTCGGCAATGTCCGGCTCCTCAAGCGCAACATTGGCCCAGAATGTCTTCTGTCCTTCGTTCGTTTCAGTGATGAGATCCATCATGCCAAACAGTGTCAGGGCATCCACATAATAGGGCGACCGTTCGATGGCACTCTTCTGGAAGCGGGAGGCAACGGTATTCATGAAGAAGGCCATTTCCAGGGTGTCACTGAATTTCTCCAGGTCCTTGTTCATTTCAAACCGTGTGATCTGGTCGTTCAGCACCTTGGTAACCGCTTCCTTGGTGCTCAGCACACCCGTCAGGCGGAAAACAGCGGGCATCATGATGGTCCAGTTGGCCAGCATTCTGGAAGCATCCTTGCCGGTGGTTTTGTACTGCGCGTCCAGAGCTGCAAGGGCTTTCTCCACATAGGCTTCATATTCCTCCGTACCGGCCAGTTCCGCCACGGACGGATAGATCGCTCCCACCAGGTCATACTGCTTCAGCAGGGCATAGGCTTCGGTAGCGTATCCGGCAATCAGCATCTTGGACACATTGCCGTATACTTCATGATCGTCGATCTTGGCCAGATAGGACTTGCCGTTTTCCCGCAGGGACCGGTCCAGCTTGTCCGAGAAGGAGAAGCCATAACGGGCGGCAAACCGCAGGGCCCGCAGGGCAACGGAGGGATTGGCTTCCAGTTCCACATCCGCCCGCACCATGGTATCCAGGACCTTTTCCCGGATGTCATGGATGCCGCCGTGGAAATCAACCAGGTCGCCGTTGGAAACATCGTAATAAATCGCGTTGATGGTCAGGTCCCGCTGGAAGGAATCGAACAGCACGGAATCGCTGGTCAGCTTCTCGGGATCAAATTCCGGCAGGCCTTCGATATCCTTGTATTCCGCGGGAATGTTCTGCATTTCGCACAGGTCGACTTTCTCATCCGGGTAGTATACAACACCGAAGGTCCGTCCCCGGGCATCATGGGTATGCAGCGCTTCTCCGAAAATCGCCTGCTGCTGTTCCAGGGTCGCGTTGGTCACCAGGTCGATATCGTTGCTGTCGGTCCCCATGATGAAGTCGCGGACGCAGCCGCCGATGACATACACGGAATAGCCGGCTTCCAGCAGCTTATGGGCGGCATCCATGGAATTGGGTGTCATCACCGTCTCCTGGATGTTGTGCAGCTCCCGGGGAATCCGAAGTTCCGCGTAGCCCTTTTCCTGAACTTCCTTGTAGTTCTCGTCCACCAGCTTGTTGATTTCTTCATTCCGGAAAATGGAGCTCTCGTATTTTTCCACCAGCTCGTCATTCCACAGGCCGGTAATGGTACCGTCACGATAAACCACCGGGTCCTGCACGCCTTCCCGCTTCATACGGACTACCATGCTTTCGCCGTTGTCCTTGGTATCCATCTTCCAGTATTCCGTGGACAGTTCCACCTCAGTGGCCCACCGGAAGGGGATTTCTTCCAGGCCGGCCATCTTGTAAGCCGCCAGGCGCCGGTGGTCCAGGGTCCAGATTTCACCGTTGTCGTCCACCCACAGCCGGACCAGGGAGAGGTCATTGGGAGACAGCTTGCCTTCCCGGATTGCCTCGGCATTGCCCAGCACGGTATATTCACCGGTCTTGTTGCTGATACTGCTCTGCATGAACCGCGGGATCTTCGGGTCAATGGTGCCGTCCGCGGGCAGCTGCGGTGTTTCGCCGTCCATAATCTGCTGCTGGATCTTCTGGTCCCGCGCATAGGAATTCTCCTGCATCTGGGCCACGGCGGAAACGAAGTTCAGCGATCCGTCCAGTTCCTTCAGCAGCAGGGCGTCCCGGGAATAGAGGGTCAGATGCTTCTGCTCGCCTTCCACGGTGTAGTTGATTTCCAACGTCGCGCGCATCTTCGTAGCAATGGCGGTCACGACTTCCTTGGAGAAGCCTTCCACATCGCCCGCGTCAATTTCCAGGGTGGTTTCATCCTTGTAGGTGAACTGCCCCAGCTTTTCCATCATGTCCTTCTGGAAAGCCTCATACTTCGCGGCAGCCTCATCGGCAGCAGCGGTTCCTTCGGCAGCTGCGCCGAACACAGTGAGGAGTACCATCATGATCGCGATCAGGATGCTCCACAGGCGTTTGTTTGTCTCACGTTTCATCTTTTTATCCCTCTCTCTTCTTGGTTGTTTGTATTCATCATCCGTGAAATCCCGGATGGCGATTACTCATAAATCCGGCCCATATGGAACAGGGTCGCAATCAGCTGCCAGTCGATATCCTTCGGCATTTCCCTGCCGGTGTTCCGGTAAACCCGTTCCATGCCCTCCGTCCAGCGGGCTATGGCATCCAGGTATCCTGCCAGGTCCGGATTGGCAAAGCTGCCTGCATCCTTTTCCCGGCTCCGGGACATTTCCTCTATAAAACGGACGAAGTCTTCCCGGCTGCGCACATCTGAAACCTGCATATTACGCATTCCTCCTTATCATCATGAATCAGGCCGCGGGGGCCAGGGTTTCCAGCTGGGTCACCTGTTCCTCGATGAACTTGTCCCACTGGGCTTCCCAGTTCTTCAGCAGCTCCTGGGTTTCATCCTCCGGCAGGCCGGCATAAACGAGGGAGTTGCGGCAGAGCATTTTCAGCTCCGCCAGGTTAAGATCCCAGCACAGGGCAACAGAGTAGAAATCATCCACCAGCGGTTCGGGCGTCAGGTACAGTCCGTCGTCAGAGCAGATGGTCACCGGGATGCCGCTGCGCATATACAGCAGGCCCGGATGCAGCCGCAGATCGCTGACGTAGCCCAGGCGGTAATTGCTGATGGGGCAAACTTCCAGGGCAATCTTCTTTTCCGCATACAGCTTCATCAGTTCCGGATACCGGTACAGGTTGAAGCCGTGGCCGGCCCGCACGGTATTCACGAGATAGGCGTCCAGCACGGACTGGTTATCCGTCCGCAGGCTTTCCCCGCAGTGCAGGTACAGGCCCAGTCCGCTGTTTGTCACTTCGTCGGATGTCAGGAACGCGGAATAATCCTTCAGTGGGCGGCTGGCGTCTTCCTCGTTCACCAGGTCAATGCCGATAATCAGCTTTTTCGGGTTCTCCGGATCCGATTCGTCCAGGAACGTATCGCTGATCCGGATCGCGGAGCTGAGCCGCTTGCAGACTTCTTCCGGCGTCCTGTCAATGTCTTTGCCCGTCGTGCCGATCAGCTTCAGCACAAATTCCGGATGATCCTTCTTGACTTTATAATAAGCGTTCCGCATGGCCACATGGTAGCTGACGCTGGTTTCATCGTCGGCGGCCATTCCTCCCCGGACCTCCAGCAGCAGCACGCCCCGCTCGATATTGTCCAGGAAAACCTGTTCAAACACCATTTCAGGGATTTCGGGATTTGCCCGGATCCCCTTGCACTTTTTAAATCCCTGTTCCAGCTGGACCCAGGCGTCATGGCCGGTATTCTCATCCGTCACCGCCAGGATTTTAACCATTTCCTCCCGGGTAATCCGTCCTTCGTTCAGGGCTTCGCTCAGCAGCACCGAGCCTTCCGGGATTTCCTCATGGCCGATGGCGTAGAGATAGCCGTAATACTTCCCTTCCGCCAGGCAGATCATCACCTTGTCCTGGAGCAGGTCAATGTATTTGTCGAAAGCGATCGCCAGGTTGCCGTGGGCATGCAGCTCCGCGCCTTTGGGCATATCCATGATGAACTGATACAGGGGAGAATCGAAGTCCAGGTCCCAGTTGACCACGCCGAAGGCGACACCGTCTCCATACAGCGCCGCATCCTGCTGCTTGATCTCCTTCAGGTATTCATCCACCAGTTTTTCATCTTCCGTCATCTCTTCCGTTCCCGGAACAGCAGGAAGCAGTTTTTCCCGCAGGGCTTCGTATGCCGGATCGATTACGGTTTCCTGCGCCTCTTCCCCGAAAGCGGGAACAGCGGCCAGGAGCATCATTGCAACCAACAGCATCGCAATCCATCCTGTAGGCCGATTACTCATCGATCATCCTCCGTTCTGCCGTATGTAATTGAATTTGACACTATATTCTATAATAATCCGCCCGATTGTGCAAACAAAATATAGGATTTATGCGTCCTGCTTCGTCTTGCTTTTTTTCTGTCTCCTTTCCCAGCCCCTGTGGTCCGGGATTTGTTTCAGTTCCCGTAGAATATACGCATTTCCTGCCGGGAATGGCAGTCCGTTTTTCCGGAACCCCGCTTTGAATCCTGAATTTATGCGACGTTTGCCAGGTCTTCATCGATCTCTTCCTCGACCGGGTCTTCCACGGTATCTTCCGGGTTTTCCGGATTGTCCTGGGTGTCTGTATGGTGGGACGATTCGATCTCGGGCAGTTCGTTCCAGAAGTCTGCCTGATTCTTCAGGGATTCATCGCTCTGGGCCGCCACATTCAGCAGCGCTCTGGCGCCGGTGTACCGCTTGCTGGTGCGGATTTCCTCGCTCATGAACCGGGAGGATTCCTCCTTCATCTGGCGATAAAGCTCCGCGGCTGATTCTATTCTGTTCCGTACCTTTTTCAGGTCGAAAACGGTGGCCTGCTCGTCCAGCACGGAAGCGACGGCCGCTTCATAGTCCATGGTTTCCGCCCGCCTGTCGATCACGGGCTGCAGCAGGGCCAGGATTGCCAGGTATTTGTATACTTCATTGCCATCCTTCTGATACCGGTCCAGCCAGGGAAGGCCTTTTTCCAGATAATCCAGATATGCCGGATCATCGGTATACCCTTTCAGGGAGGGGAAGATGGCGTCCAGTACGCCGTATTCCAGCATCAGATCCACAGACGCCTTGGAGAAACCAGCCTCCAGCATCCTCAGGGTATAGCTGTAGCAGGTAAACAGTTCAGTTTCGGGAACATATTCCCTGCCGTGCTCCCGGATGGCCTTCTCCAGGTCGTCGGAGAAGGTGAAGCCGTACTTGGCCTTGAACCGGAGCGCGCGCAGAAGAACGTGAGGCTGCGAGGACAGCTCAGTATGGGCATCCACCATGGTGGAAAGGATACCTTCCCGGATATCATAAATGCCGTCATGGTAATCAATCAGGTCGCCGGTGGCCATGTCATAATAGATGGCATTCATCGACAGGTCCCGCTGGAAAGAATCCAGCAGGGTGGAATCGCTGGTCAGGGACGTAGCGTCAAACTCCGGCAGATTGGGAAGGCCGGCATACTCCGCCGGAACGTTCTGAAGGGTCACCAGGTCCACCCGTTCATCCGGATAGTTCACATAGCCGAACACCCGCTCCCCAATGGTATGGGTACCCAGTGCATCGCCGAAGATTTCCCGCTGTTCCTCAACGCTGGCAGATGTCAGCAGGTCAATATCGTTGCATTCCTTCCCCATGATGAAATCCCGGACACACCCGCCAATGACATAAGCGGAATAACCCTTTTCCATCAGGCGCCGTCCTACATCCCATGAATTGGGCGTCATGGCCGCTTCCGGAATTCCGTGCAGGGAGGCAGGAATCCGAAGCTCCGAATAACCGTTGGCCAGCACCTTTTCGTGGTTTTCATCCACCAGGCGGTTGATCTCTTCATTGGCAAAAAAGTCCTGGAAAACAACCGCTTCCTGTGCTGTCGTCTCCCCGGCCGCACAGTTGAGACAGCTGAAGCATAAAACCAAAACCATAAGCAGTGAAATCAGTTTTTTCATTATGCGCACTCCTTTTTCAATTCTGATGATGCCAAATACCGGGCACCTGCCGTTTGTAAATATTGTATATCAAAAAAGATACCAATTCAAGGAATTTTACATTCAAGCTTTAAGTTCGTTTTAAGAAAGCATCATATGATACCCTTGTCAACAGGGAGAAACGGCCGACTCCCGTCCAGACATTCCCCATCCCGCTGACGCAACAGCGGAGATGTATCGATAAAAGTTTCTCCTAATCCTTCCTTAAAGCCGGCGCCTGCCAGGACGCCGGTCCTTTTTAACACTTTTCACGGGAGAAATCATTGATAAAAGCCGGGTGTTCTGATAAAATACTTTCAGGATTAAAGGCCGGAAAGGCCTGCAGAAGGGAAGGAACAAAAATGAAAAAGCTGATCGGGCTGGTGCTCGCGGTAATGCTGCTGGCGGGAATTGCGATTTCCGCAACAGCCGAAGAAACCCAGGGACGGGAAATGTATGTGTATACCAAAAACGGAAAAGTGCTGCTGGTGCGTTCCAGCCCGTCC
This sequence comes from Clostridia bacterium, assembly GCA_017429695.1. GTDB lineage: Bacteria > Bacillota > Clostridia > Christensenellales > Aristaeellaceae > Aristaeella. The sequence goes on from JAFROK010000022.1 coordinate 45,892, forward strand.
ACCACGGAAAACAACGTGATTAACAGCCTGCCATACGGCTCGAAGGTATTCACCTATGGAAGCCCGGAACCCGGCTGGACTTATATCGAATGGGGCAATAATCACGGATATGTGATGTCCCGCTTCCTGGTAAACAAAAAGCCTGAAGCCCGCGACACGTCTTCGTCTTCCACAACGAAGTCTTCCGGATTCAATACCGAAGCGGCGACTACCGTAAGTGAAATCAACACTTTACTGGCTTCCGCAAAGCAGGTGGCGCCCTACAACGCAACAGTGCGGCCCGCGCGGGCCAGCGGCTGGGTCTATATGTACTGGCTGCCGACCAAAAACGCCACGCAGATTGCCACCTACGGCGCCAACCAGGAACTGACGGTCATTGCCGAACTGAAGGACTGGTACCAGGTGGAGGATCCGTCCACCGGCATGATCGGTTTTGTGTACCAGAGTTACATTCAGTAATCCGGCTATGAGAGAAGGAGAACGGCAATATGAAAAGAATCTTAGCTTTGGTGCTGGGCCTGATGATGATCCTGTGTACGGCGGCCGCAGCTGCGGAAACAACGGAAAAGACTGAGCTGGGTTCCGTGGAAGCATACACCATCCAGGGCGTCATTCCGGAAGGATATTCCTTCAACATCATTACATCCGGCGGACTGAACCTGATCGGTATGCTGGTCGGCGGAGAAGGGAAACCCATGATCACCGTTTCCATTGCGTATAACGAGGAATACGCGGATGTGGAGCGGTTCAACGACGTGGATGAGGCGACCGTTGAAGAAATCAAAGAAAGTTTCCTGGATATGGACGATGTGGCTTTTGAAGACCTGGAGACCGCCTATGGCACCCGCCTGCTGAAAGTAACCCAGGCAGACAAGGCTTTCGCCGATATCTACTCCATTTATAAGGGATATGAAAATGAGTTCGTCTTGGTTGCCCAGGGCGAAGTGACGGAAGCGGATATCCAGATGCTGGTGGATTTCATCAGCAGCATCGATTACATTGCCGTGAAATAAATCCGGCATGAAAGCAAAAAATCTCCGGTGGCCGATAACGGTTACCGGAGATTTTCATTCCTCTATGTACAGCTGTCTGCGGTTCAGCTTTTCAAAGTCAGTATAACTGATCTTTCTTTGAAGCCGTATTTTTTGTAAAAGCGGATCGCTTCATTGCCGTATACTGCTTTCACGTCAATCTCATTCATCCCGAGCCTCCGGAAAGCGTTCAGCGCCCAGTCCATGAATGCTGCGCCGTAACCTTTTCCCCGCTCCCGGTCCAGAATGACCAGATATTCCAGCACTCCCCTGCTTCCGTCCGTATTGATCTTACAGAAGCCGATGACTTCATGATCGTTTTCAATCACCGCGATACGGGATCTGCCTTCTTCCAGTTCTTTTTCAAACAGAGCGATCTTTTGTTCGGAAGATATTTGGGGATAATCCCCTTTAAAATATACCGAAACCTGGTTATGATGTTTCGCCAATGCTTCCAGGCAGTCGTAAAGCTTTCCGGTTTCATCCGGACTGATTTCCCTCATCGTCTCCCCCTCCGGCGAATTTCCTGGATATCACGTTTCACAGTTCCGTTCCGCAGAGCAGATCCAGTTCCTTTTTCAGTGCGGATTTCAGTTCCTCCAGCTTCTCTGCTGCCGGAAGATACCGGTCATCGTTCATATCCTGCACCTGCCAGACAGGGCCGGGTTTTGGGGTATCGCCATTCCTGCGTGGGAAGATGTGCCAGTGCATGTGACGGCCTTTTCCCGTGCCGAGCAGTTCGTAATTCACTTTGTCCGGATGGAATGCCAGTTCAACCGCCTCCGCAGTCATTGCCATGTCCCGGAGAAACGCCGCCCGGAAATCCGGGGCCAGCTGGCTCAGTTCAGTCGCGTGCTCCTTGCACAAAAGCAGCGTGTATCCCTCAAAGCGCTGATAATCGCCGATCACCACATATCCCGTTTCCAGTTCTTTGACGAAATACGGGTTTTCTCCATTCATGGTCTTTTCATTCCGCTCGCAGACCCCGCACACGTCCGCAGGCTGCGGAAGATTCCGACGGTAGTATTTGGCCGGAAACGTCTGGCTGCCGTCCAGTTTGTCAAAGCTGGTATCCCGGACATACACCATGCCCAGCTTTTCCATGACCCGGCGGCTTTTGCTGTTTTCAGCGGCAAAAATCCCGTCAATCGCCTCCACCGGGCGTTCTTTCCGGATCACATCCAGCAGTGCTCTCAGATATTCCCCGGTATATCCATGGCCCCACTGGTCCGCCCGGATATTGTATCCGATTTCCCAGGAATTCCGCTCCGGATGGTACCGCATCCCGCCGCTGCCGATCAGTTCACCCGTACTTTTCAGGCAGATTCCCTCGTCGTAGTTGTCCGGATCGTCCCCATTCCGGCTTTCCAGCCACGCGCGAACATCTTCCACCCGATGGTACAGTGGATAAATCATATAGGTATTCACGTTCGGATCGCCGCACCAGCGGAATGCGGCATCCGCATCCTCCGGGACCAGCGGACGGATAATCAGGCGTTCTGTTTCAAAATTCACTCCAGGCATCCGGCAGCCTCCTTCAAAATGAATCGCAATTTGCTTTTCCGCATCATACCACAGCCGTCCGAAACTGTACAGAAGGGATATCCCGGGAAAAAGAGAAATATGATAAGGGATATGTTCCGTTTACAGACCGGATACCGGGGATATTGCGGCGGATGACGCATGAATGCTGATAATCGGAGGAAAAGTATGCTGGAATTCTATGAACCGCATCTGGATTTTTCCATGCCCGAACACCAGAATATCATGGGCGTAATCCTCTCCCTCCGGGATCCGGTGGACGGGGAAATCCTCCGCTGTGTCGTCGAAGAGATGCGGGTACGTTTCCCCTATTATTATGTCAAAACGGCATACAGGGGGGATGACCTGGTCACCGTGCCGAACCATCTCCCCATGACAGTCCGGAACACATGGGAGCCGATCTGTCTTCATTCCGAAGCATCCAATGACCATCTCGCCGCCTGGAAATACGAAGGCCGCCGGCTGGCGTTTGAAATTCACCACGCCCTGACCGACGGATCGGGTGTGCTGCCATATGTCAGGAGCATCATGTGCCTGTATCTGTCAAAGGTGACCGGACAGGCCTTTGATCCGGCCGGATTCTGCCTGCCGGGCGATGCAATCCCGGAATCTGAAACGGGAAATCCGTTCGCCAAGCTGGATATCGACCGCGTGAAAGTCCCCCTGTATAAAAAGAAACCGATTCCTGATTTCTTCCGGCTGACGGACGCAGCAGACGCCGACAAAACGGTTTTTTTCGTAAAGCTCTCTGAAGCGCAGCTTATGCAGTACTGCAGGGACTATGACAGCAGTCCGAACGTGCTGATATCCGTCATGCTTGCAAAAGCCGCGAGGCACTTGGATCCGGAAAATGAAAAGACGGTTACCGTATCCGTATGCATTGATCACAAGGCGATACTGGGGCTTCCCCATAATTATCGTATGGCTGTGGGCGAAGCCATCCTGGATTTTCCGAAAAGCAGGGAAAAGGAAGATCTCTCCAAAGCATGCACAATCGCCCGTGGACAGCTGATGCTGCAGGCCCAGCCGGAGAACTCCCTCTGGGATATCAGGCAAATGAAACGGATGTTGCCGCCTCCGTCCCCGGATATTGCCCGGGCCAGCATCTGCATATCCTATGTCAGCAGCAGAAGCTTCGGGCCGCTGGACGCTTTTATCGAAGAACTGTATGTTGTCACTTCACTGTCGAAGATCACCGATATCCTTTGTGAGGTCACATGCATCAACCATCATTTTTTCCTTGCATTCATGCAGCCCTGTTCCTCGGAAAAGTACTTCAGGTGTTTCCTGGAAGAACTGGATAAAGTCGGAATCAGCTGTGAGGTCCTCCGAAAAGAATCATTGCGAATGTGCCGGATTTAAGCCAGCCGGGATTCATCCCTGCCTCAGGACCGGATCACCGCGCACACCGTATTGGACAGTTCCTCACCTTCCGTGTACTGATACGTCAATTCGCTGACTGACCGTTTCAGCACCGTATAGGCCAGGTCGTTTTCTCCTGCTGCCGGGTCATAACGGTCACCGCCATATGCAACGGTAACCGTTGCCGTTTCCTGTTCTTCCGAATACTCCACGGACACATGGACTGCCGTCCGGTTCAGTACCGGCAGCAGGATCTGCTGCACCAGCTCCTCGAAAACCAGGTGGATACGATACTTGATCCGTGACGGAATATTGCCGCGCAGGCAGTATTGATCAATGGTATTGCCGGCATCCTCAAAATCAAATTCCCGGCTTTCAACCAGAAGCTCCAGCACCTTCAGTTTGCGGATGAACCGCCGGGTCTGTTCCTGCTGCGGGTGATCAAATACCTGTTCAGGTGTTCCGTCCTCAAGGATTACGCCCTGATCCATATAGAAAACCCGGTTGCAGATTGATCGGGCAAAATTCATCTCATGGGTAACAATCATCATGGTCTTTCCGGTCCCCGCCAGGTCCCGGATAACCGCCTGCACTTCGCCGACCATCGTAGGATCCAGGGCGCTTGTCGGTTCATCCAGCAGGATCACGTCGGGATCCATCGCCAGTGTTCGCGCAATGGCAACACGCTGCTTCTGACCACCGCTCAACTGGTCAGGATACTGAAACTCCCTGCCGGCCAGTCCAACGCGCTTCAGCAGTGCCGCGCCGGTATCATAGGCTTCCTGCTTCGTTTTCTTCAGGACTTCCGTCTGCGCCAGCATCAGGTTTTCAATCACCGTCAGATGCCCGAACAAGTTGAAGCTCTGGAAAACCATCCCCATCCGGCGCCGTGCCCTTGTCGGATCATATTTCGGCGCTGTAATATCCTCGCCATCCAGGAGGATCTTTCCCCCCGTTGGTTTTTCCAGCAGGTTAATGCAGCGGAGCAGCGTGGATTTTCCCGTTCCGGAGGAGCCGATCACCGAGATGATATCCCCCCGGTGAATCACCGCGTTCACATCCTTCAGGGGAACGGCCTGTTCATATTGCTTTTCAAGATGGATCAGTTCAATCACCGGCCTTCACCCCCTTCATGATCTTTTCCTTCGTCCTTCGCTTCGGATCGATATGGATTTCAAGCCTGCGTGCAAGGCGGGTCAGGATTTCTGCAAGGATGAAATAAACTGCCGCCACAACAAGCAGCGGGAAAAATGCCTCAAAAGTGCGGCTGCGGACAATATCGCCCATTTTGGTCAGGTCCTGTACCGTGACATATCCGACAACAGACGTGGCTTTGATCAGCGCCGCAATCTGTTCCCTGTAAACCGGCATAATATGCGGCATCGCCTGCGGCAGGACAACGTCAAAGAATGCTTTCCGGTCCGTGAACCCCAATGAGCAGGCCGCTTCCATCTGTCCCTTGTCCACGGTGGATACCCCGGCATTCACCATGGCATATACCGCCGATCCGAAAACCAGCGCAAAGCAGATGACCGACACAATTGTACCGGATATGGAGACATCCCCGAAGATGATGTAGTAGAGCATCATCAGCAGCACTACCGTCGGCAATCCTGTTACGAGCCGTACCAGGATGTGCGTCAGGCCGTTCGCCACAGCGTTTCCCTTCCTGCAGAGCAGGAAAACACCAAAGCCGAGCATCGTCCCGAACAGAATGGACAGCACGGTAATCAGCAGCGTCGTTCCGATACCTCCCAGGAAAAGCTGCCACCGGTCCTCCCGGATAAACGTTTTTTCAAAGCTGTCCGTTATCGACTCCCAGAAGGATTTGCCGGCAGCCGGGCTGCTGTTGTCTCTTACCATTCCTGTGATTTCCAATGTGAACAGCGTATCAGAAAACGGGATCGTTTTACTGTTTTCCTCTGTTTTGAACAGATCGGACATGATGCAGTCCACGTTGCCGGTTGCCGCCGCGGCAACAATCCCGCCGAAGTCAATCACCTTGAACTCCACATCAGCGCCAAGCCAGAATGCGAAGCGGTAAGCCAGTTCGATATCGTACCCGTTGAGCTGTGTTCCGACATAGTATGTAAAAGGCATTGCAGTGCCGGCCGTGGCCACGCGCAGATGATATGCCGGGTTTTCCGCTTTGGGAATCACGGGCATTTCATACTCGCCGCGGATCACCCAGCGGTCATACATATCGTCCAGTATGCCGTCCGCCCGCATCTCCGCAATAAAGGCATTGAGCTTCTCCTGCAGATTCGGAATGCCTGCCATCGGGGAAATCCCGACAGCAACATCATTGACATGATAGGTTCCGTCCAGGAGGCGTACCCGTTCCGTGCCGTGCTCAATGGCGAGGGTCATCTCCCGGCGCTCATATATGTATACATCGAGCCGGCCGCTGGCAACATCCAGATATCCCAGGGGATTGTCCTGGTAAGGAACCACTTCCGCTTCAGGATAATCCCGCCTGAGCATATCATACTCAATCATATTGCCGGGCACACCAATCCGGATTCCTGGTTCCGACAGCTGCTCCAGTGAAGTGATCTCTTTCTGTTCTTTCCTGGCGCAGCCCGTGACCATACAAAGCATCAGTATGAGCAGCACAAGGATTCCGGCTGCTGTTCCGGCCCTTTTGGCCGGTTTTCTTTTGAAGTTCGGTTTCATTCCCTTACCTCTTCATACCACTTTCCGTTTTGAACCGCCTGCCGCAGGAACCGGTCTGTTTCTCCGGCCAGTTCCTCCGTAATACCATCCGATGTGATCAATTTATGCGCTTTCATGAAGCCCTCCCCATCATTCCGGCTGTTTGCATACATCCACCCAATCCGTATAAGCACTGCATTTTTCCAGTTCCGGAATCGTCAGCTTCACCCCGCTGTGATCGTTTCCCACCGCGGGATAAACGATTTCATGTTTCCGCAGGCTTTTATCCAGGTAAACGGTCACGCCTTCATTCACGCCGAAAGGACATACGCCGCCAATCTCGTGTCCCACCAGCGGCCCGACCCGGTCCGCCGGGATCATCTTCGCCTTGCAGCCAAAGCGGTCCTTATATTTCCGGTTATCGATGCGGGCCGTTCCGTCCGCCAGGATCAGCACCGGTTGATCTTCCTGCAGAAAGGACAGGGTTTTGCAGATCATCGCCTCTTCGCAGCCAATCGCCCGTGCTGCTTCTGCCACCGTCGCGCTGCTGCGTTCCGTCACGATGATCCGGTCCGTCAGGCCGCAGCTGTCCAGATATGCCTTTGCCTTCTCAAACGCCATGGTCTTAAGCTCCGTTTCTTTTATTATCGTATTCCTTTTGCTTCTTCTGTCAGTTTCTTTGCAAGCCGCAAAACCCGCGCGCCGTTGACCAGCAACTGCCGCCGGGTCACGGTTCCGTTTTTCAGTCCCTCCCGCATTGCTTTCAGGTCTCCCGGTCTGCCAGGCATGACCAGATCGCCTCCGGCAGCCGCAATTTTCGCTGCATTTGGTGCAGGATACTTCTTTTTCCCCGAATTCAGGACACCGACCAGCCAGTCGGTCATCACGATCCCTTTGAACCCAAACTCCGCCCGCAGGATATCTTCAACCAGATCACGCCGTTCGGATGTGTGAAAGCCGTTCAGCAGGTTATAGGAAGTCATCAGCGCATACGGCTGGCTCTCCTTCATAGCGATCTCAAAGCCGCGCAGGTAGATTTCACGCATCGCCCGTTCGCTGACGATACTGTTGCTGCCGTAGCGGTTGGTTTCCTGGTTGTTGGCAGCAAAGTGCTTGATCGTTGCTCCGCGGCCGGGATGTTTCTGCACGCCTCGGGTCACAGCCGCAGCAAAGCGCCCGGAGATCAGCGGATCCTCCGAATAATATTCGTAATTCCGCCCGCACCGGATATCCCGATGGATGTTCAGCGCCGGCGCCAGCCAGAGATGGATGCCGAAGCGTTCCATCTCATCCCCGACCAGATCGCCGCACTGTTCTGCGAAACGCAGGTTCCAGCTTTGTGCCAAAGCGGTTCCGATCGGGATCGCACTGCAGTTCTGCTCCAGGATTTCGCCCCTGATCTTTTTTCTCTTTTCCTGGAGTTTCATAACAAACGCCGCAGGAGCCGGCATCAGTTCCATCACGCTCTCCGGCATATTGCCGCCGAGTCCGTGCACCCCGTTTTCATCCCGGGTATACTGCCGGCACAGGCGAAGGCCTGCCGGCCCGTCTGCCATGACCAATGCCGGGATTCCTTTATCCTTCAGGCCGTTGGTTGTTTCTCCCGCAGCTCCGGCAACAGACTGACCGGCCGCACCGATGACACTGTCGGAAGCCTTCTTTTTGAAAGCGCCGATATTCATCAGGCACAGTTCTTCATCGTTCAGGGTTTCAAGTGCAGCATCTGTCTCTTCTGTAAGTGTGTAGTCAACTGTGTCTGTTTCAAAAAAGGCAGCGTCAACCGGAATGACCGGAAGGGATCCGGTGTCTTCGTCCTTCAACCGTTCCGGTATCCAGTCCGTGTGATCCGGCCCGTCCAGGCAGTTCCTGACCTGCCGGATAACGGCTTCCCCGTTCAGGTGTACGGCTGCCACCGTCTGTGTATTCCGGCTGGATGTACCGATATGCAGAATATAATCGCCGGGTTCCAGAATCCACGCCGCGCGTTCCGGATCATAGGAGGCCAGGTCACGCAGGTCGAAGGACAGCATCGCCGCCTGTTCCTCCCCTGGTTCCAGTTCGTTCGTTTTCTCAAACGCTGCCAGTACCTGATAGGATTTGTCCAGCTTGACCCGGGGCTGCGAAACGTACAGTTGCAGCACTTCTTTTCCGCGGAAGTCTCCCGTGTTTTTCACCGGAACGCTGAGGCCGATCCTGCCATTCTCCCCGGAAACCACTGCCGGGCCAAGCTCAAATCGGGTATAGCTTAACCCGTAGCCAAAGGGAAACAGCGGCTCCTTCCCTGTACTGTCAAAATACCGGTAACCGACATAGATCCCCTCGGTATAATGCGTATCATAACGGTCGCTGAAATCGCCGACATCCGGATGATCCTCCCAGGCGAACCAGGTTGTCGCCAGTTTTCCGGACGGTATACTCTTTCCCAGTATCACGTCAGCCAGAATGTTTCCGGTCTCCCCGCCCAGCTGGCTGAGCAGCAGAATATTCCGGACTTCCATGACCGGGGAAAGGTCAATCATGCCGCCCACATTCAGCACCAGCAGGAACTTGCTGTATTTCCGGTTAATGGCAAGTATATCACGTTTCTCCGTTTCGGTCAGCAAAATATCCCCCGGAACAGGCTTCCTGTCTGACCCTTCTCCGGAGATCCGTGCCAGGATATAAACGGCAGCGTCTCCTTCGGCATCCAGCGGAAGATCATATTCCGGTTCCGGCATCACAGCTCCCATACTGTCAAGAATCGCCAGTGTCCCGCGCTTCAGCGCCAAACGTTTCAGATTGCGGACAAAGCGTTTCTTTGCTTCCAGCCAGATTTCCCCGTATCGGTTCATCCAGTCCTTGCTGGTAATCCGGAATCCGGCTGCTTCCAGTCCATCTTCCACTGTAACAAAAGTACGGGAATTCACTTCCCCCGAACCGGTTCCGCCTTTTACGGTACGGCGGGCGCCGCTTCCATAGAGCGCCAGGCAGCAAGGAGCGTCCAGCGGAAACGCGCCGTCCGATTTCAGCAGCACCACGCATTCCGCGCCAAAGCGGCGTAACAGTTCATTATGTGCTCTTTCATATTCATTCATGCTGATCTCACCATTCCATCATTGGCCAACAGGAACAGTTTTGCATTCCTTTTTCTTCGCAATTATGCAAAGAAAACCGTAATACTGTCAAGTTCTCTTTCTGTCACAGAACTTTTGCAAAGCAAACAGCTCCGTCCAGTTGATCATAGGGAGGATAGTTCTCAATCTGACAGTAGCCCCGTTTCAGATACAGTCCGACTGCGTCCTTCATGATTGGTCTGGTCTGAAGGATTATTCTTTGAAAGCCGCGTTCCATGGCTTTTCTTTCAATTTGGTTCATCAATTCATCGGCAATATGGTTCCTGCGATAGTACGGTTCAACCCAGACCCGCTTGATCTCGGCATCACTTTCAGAATAGGGTTTGAGTCCCGCGCAGCCAACGGCGGTCCCGTTAATACTGGCAATAATCACATCTGAAACAGATTCGGACAGATTGTATGATACAAACGCCTGCCGGTTCTTCAGTCCGCCGACAATACGGCTGTAATACGCTTCCGTCTCAATGTAAAATCGGTGAAAATCCTCATCCTTTCCATCTGTCCACCTGTATTCCACCTTCAGCAGGAGTCTTTCAGTTTCAATCATGTGCACCTCTTTTATTTCCGACTGGCAATCTTCATCATTGGCACTTCATTCATACATTTCCTACAGCCAGCAGATTGTCTTTCCCCATGCCGCAGACATACTGGTTGCAATCATACCGGAAGCAAAAATCCAGAAAATCCTGCTTTTGCTTCGGATCGCTCATCATTTTTTTCAGAACCTCCAGGGGAACGGTTCTTCCGAAAGCGCCCGGCCCTGACAAGCGGATGTTCTTTACTCCGTAACCTGACAGAATTTTCTCCAGTTCGTCCGGCATGAACGTATAGGTAATACACCACGGTGTTCCGCCCTGTTTATATTGGGCGATCTCCTCTTCGCCTCCCATCAGGCCATCTGCCAGCAACTTTTCAGCGTTCTCTTTATTAAATATGAAGCTGCGGATCATCTGCTCACGGTTTGCGACACACCACTGTACAAAGGGATCGTCCGCATTTTCATCCAGGATGAACTGATTTTTCTGGATCGGATTTGCCAGATACGGCAGCGAGCCCAGCCTGCTGGAAACACTGATCATAATCCGTTTCCCGGCAATCCGAACCAGTTCACCGATCACTTTGTTTTGATTGGGATACGTATAGGAAATCGGCGCGTCAAAGGACATGACCAGATCGAATTCCCGATCCTGATAAGCGCTCAGGTCTTCCAGTGCGCCTTTCACAAAGGTAATCCTGTCGATTACGCCTTCCTTCATCGCCAGTTCCCGTGCTTTATCGATCATAGGCTGGGAAATATCAAAGTGTGTCACATGGCAGCCCTGTTTCGCCAGCAGGATCGAAAACCGTCCGCTCCCCGCACCGCCATCAAACACTGTATCAATGCCATCCAGGTTCTCCAGCAGTTTTCGCTGGATATGGTCTTTCTGGATAATATCGTCAATATAAGTTGCTTCCCGCCGGCTTTCCAGTTCCCCTTTATCCGGAAGATTCCACTGCCGTTCAGAAATTTTCTGGCTGTAGTCCATGTTTTCTTTTCCCTCCTTATTCGGTCGGCAGCTGAATCTCTGTCAGCCATGCTATCTCTCCATCATAAATCTTGCAAGTTCAACATTTCCGTCTTTTTCTGTACCGACAATCTGAAATCCGCATTTTTCTGTATAGAATCTGACATTTTCACGCTTGTGTAAAGGTGTTATCAAAGTCAAACGCTTCCAGTCGTCATAATACTCCTTCACAAACTGAATTGCCTGTGTGCCAATTCCTTTTCCCTGGTACTCCGGGATGACGCACAGACATCCGATTTCATATTCCTGTGGTCCGATTGAATGGCACGATACACAGCCAACAGGATTATCGTCACACAGGATGATATGTTTCGGATATAAACGGATGGATTCTTCCATCATTTCGGTTGTTTTTCCATACCCCGGGCATGTTCCGAACCGTTGATAATCGCTGAAAAAGGAAGCGTTATACAGATCGACCAGAAGTCCGGCATCCTCCATTGACGCCGGTTTAAAATCAGGTTTCATGATATAATCCGCCTCCGTATAATCCTTTGTTCAGACTTCAGGGTTTTCTCTCTCAGCAAAGAAAGAATTCCCTTCCTCATATGCTTTCCGGAGATTGATATCCCAGTGTTTTTCACGGAGTCCGTTCTCTCTGGATGTATTATCAAAAACGATAAATTCCGTTTCCCGTGCGCGCCCGAACAGCCTGTCTCCCAGCATCACCTTTTTCATGCTGTCCAGAAGGCCGAATTGTTTGAGACGTTCAATCGGATTGCCTGCTGAACAAAGAATGATTGCTTTATCAAGCATTTTCATCGTTTTTTCGCCATAAGCAAACCCATATGACCATACCCTGTCAAACCAGCCCACAAGCTTCGCCGGGGCCTCTGTCCAGAACACCGGATAAATAAAGGCGATCGCATCTGCTGAATTGATCTTTTCCTGCTCGGCAAGCACATCGCCGGCAATATCCGGTGTGTTTCTGTAATATGCATCTCGTAGATATTCCTGTTCTGTCATCGTCGGATCAAAGCCCATCTTGTACAGATCAGACAGGATATATTCATTTCCGGAATCAGTAATGCCTTTAATAAACGCGTCGCACATGTGCTTTGTAAAAGAATCATCTGACGGATGGCAATAAACAATAAATACTTTCATACAGATAATTCACACTCCATCCACACCCTTCCGCATCATCTTGCACAGCTTGTTCTTGATGCGGCGCATCGCCTCAATATGCATAATCCAGTGACGGCTGAAAGGCATTTTGATCAATCCCCGGATATCTTTTCCGCACCAGTATGGAATCAGCCAGGCAGCCTCCTCGTCTTCGCTGATGCAGCAGGTCGCCCGTAGTTTCACAGCCATATCCTCTCCGAATTTGCGTTTCATATCCTCCCAGGCAAGATGTTTCAAAATCCCGTTTGTGGACTCCATTACTTCCAGTGCGTACCGGTACAGTTCCCTGATATCCAGCTCTTTGGAAAACGCGGCGATCGCCTCTCCGACCAGTTCGTTTCCCGTCGTAACAATTGGGGAATGCACTGACTTATCAAAGCCCTGCGCAAAGAGAACCTGCGAATCCTCCGCGATCATTTCATGGGCTACGATATCCTCAATCCGGAAAATATGCCAGATCGAATAACCCAGCGTTTTGCTGTGATAGCCATCCACGCCGGCAAAAGGCATCTGCCAGAACGCCTTCTCCGGATAACTCATCACAATCTGCCTGATTTGCTCAAACATATCCGCCCGGAAGGCAATCAGTTTCTCAATTGCCTGGCTGAAGGTCGTTTCTTTTGACAGCAGCACCTGGATCTCTTTGTTCATTTCGGACCAGTTCTTATCCATAACAATCCTCCTTCAGTTGACCAAAGTACGGCTTGTACAGTCACCGCCTGCTCGCTTTCATCGAATCAATTCCCTCAAATCATGTATCTTCAGATAATTGGTTTCCACATCAGCACCCGGATTGGCTGCTATCAGGATCGGTGTAATACCCAAAGCAGCCGCGCCGTCCAGATTGCGTACAACATCATCGATAAATACGGTTTCATCAGCGGGGACGCCGCATTTGATCAAAGCGTCAAGGTAAATGCGCTTATCTGGTTTGAACACACCGACAAAACAGCTGAACGTTGTGAACGACAGGTACTGTGAAACGCCGATGTATTCCAGCTGGGCTTCGATACTCGGCCAGGTGTCGGAGATGATCCCGAGCTGATGCGTTTTGCTGAGCGTGCTCAGCACTTCCGCGGTCCCGGGATAAGGGATATAATTTTTCATGTTGCAGGCACGATCCCGTGCAATCTGGTTTCTTTCTTCTTCAGACAGGCCAAGACCCAGCTTGTCTGAAACAATGGAGTAATAGTCAAAGAAGTTTTGGATTTCTGCTTCGACACTCTGAATCAAATGGTCCTGAGCCAGGTAATGCAGGCCGGCATCCCGTGCCTGCTGAATCTCTGTTTCGGTTCTTTGTTTCAATTTTCCGCCTGTCAGTTCCAGGAACCTGTTGGTAAACATCCAGTCCCCGGAAGCAGGTTTATCCAGTGTATAACCCACATCGAAAAAGATGACTTTTTTATCCCTGAGAATATCCAGCATGCTTTCCCTCCTGAACGTTCTTTACAGTTTTCTTGCCATCTGCAGATCCGGTTTTCAGAACAGGCAGTGTTGCCTGGCCTCCGCCGATACCGATTTCCAGGGCACTGCAGGAATCGTCCGGAGCCGCATAAGCAAACAGTGCCTGATACAGCTCGTCAGGATAACCCGGACGAATCTTTTCATAGCTGTCCGCCACGGTATTGAAGGTCCATTCCTTGCCCACGTTGTTTGGCATTTGCTGATCCATCTCCCATCGTTTACCCGTCCACTGTGACGGTGCACAGCTTTCCGCGCAGGATATAGCCGATCTTCTCATAGCATGCATTGGAAGCAACGTAATCCGCATCTGTATAAAGCATCGGAACAAAACCGGCTTCTTTCACGATCGCGGTTACCTGATACACAAGGTTTTCCGCGTAATGCTTTCTCCGGTATGCTTTCCGCGTAAAGACCAGGTTGACTGAAGCGATCGTGCCGTTCGGGGCATATTTGCAGCTGGCGACAGGGATACCCTCTTTATCCTTCCACAGATACATGTTCCCGGTGTCAATATAGGCTTGTGCATCCATACGATAGCCGGCGGCGTCTTTCCGGTCAATCCCGATTTCCTGATGAAACATATCCAGGAATCCAGCCAGTACATCAAGGTCTTCACCGGTGCATCGGTGAAGACGGCCGTCCGCTTTCACAGATGGTTCAACGGGTGCCGGACAGTCGTATGCAAACATATTGGTGGATACGGAAAGATGTTTTCCGTCTTCTTCTGATCTGCGAATCATATATTTCGCAAAATCATATTTAATATTGAAGCGCATGTCTTTTTCCAGAAAACCGTTTTCTGCTGCCAATCGGTATGCCTTCTCCATGATTTCCGAAGGCGCACCATCGGCGGTCCAGATCCATACCGGATAAGGTTCTCCTGAATAACAGACAATCAGGTTTTCATGATCTGACAGGAGCAGACGGCAGCTGCCTCCGATAATCCGGCGAAGCACAAAAAAAGTATACCTGTCACGATCCAGCAAGGCATAATCCCTTTGATCAACAAATGCATCCATTCTTTCAAACATCCTTCCTGTACCGGTTGCTTCGTTTCCCTGTTTCAGATTCTTTTTTGTTTCAGACTTCTTCTGTCTGTTATCCTGTGATTCCACGGTCTTTTTTTCCTGTTTACAGTTCCAGCCGCATGAGTACATTTTCCTGCCAGCCGCTGTTCCGTGAACGGAAGCTTTTCGGATTCCTGCCATACTCGGTAAATCCGACGCTTTTGTACAGCTCCGTTGCTCTGCGGTTATCCGCAACAACCTCCAGCTCCATCTGAAGATATCCGGCTTTCCGGGCGCATTCAATACATGCTTCTGTCAGGGCGCGGCCGATGCCAAGCCCCCACCAGGCTTTGGCAATGCTGATGCCGAAATGAGCCCGGTGCCTCGTTTTTTCCGCCGCACTGATGCTGTCCACTCCTGCCGTTCCGACGACTTTCCCGTCAACCTCTGCCAGCAAAGCCGCGTCCCGGTTACTTTCCTCTTTCTGTTTCAGGTACGCTTCTTCCTGCTCCAGGGTAAAAGTAACTTCTTCAGGATAAGTCGACAGGAACTCGGTCTCCCCGTGGGTAAGAACAAAATTATCCCATACTCCCTGTGCGTCCTGCTGAGTTCCGTTCCGTATGATACAAGTCCTGCCGTCTTTCAGGACGACTGTTTTGCTGAACTTCATGTCTGTTTCCTCCTCCGCGGATCTGCCGTTGTCAGGAATCCTTTTGAGATACGATCATCAGATGTTCCGTGTGTGTCAGGTATTCCCGTTTCTCACAAAACCGCAGTGCGTAGTCATACCATGCCATCCGGATCTTCTTTGGCTGCTTTGCCAGTTCATTCTTATAGGGAGCGAGGATGCTCTCCTGGCCGAAAACAGTCTCCGTCTTCAGTCCCGGAACAGAAGCCAGCAGTTGTTCCGCATCCCGGACCGTGGTCATATATGCATAGGTAAACGCGTCAAATGCCAGGCTTTCATCATTCGCAGCCACTTCAAAATACTGTTGCTCTCTCGGCATCAGGATCGTTTCTTCCAGATCCCGCAGCCCGTAGATGACTCCGCCGAACATGAGAATAAAACTGCTGAACAGATATCCGCCCGGTTTCAGCACCCGCTTTGCTTCCTTGATAGCCCGGATCCTGCTGTTCTCATTCATCAAGTGGTACAGCGGTCCCATCAGGAGAACCGTATCAAACGAGCCATCCGGGAAGCAGGAAAGGTCCAGCGCATTCCCCTGCAGGGCGGTGATCTTCACGCCGTACTGCCGGGCTTTCTTCCTGGCGAAGCGCACGTTCTCATCGCTCAGGTCAAGCAGTGTCACCGGATGTCCCTGCCTTGCGTAATGGATGGCGTAGTGACCCGGCCCGCCGCCGATATCCAGAATGCTGGAACCCGGCTGAATATACCGGTCCATGACATGGACCGTGATATATTTCTCATGCGGGTGCTTTTTCATCAGGCGGTCCCATTCCTTCCGGGGATCGGCATTGTAGTAAGTACGGATCGTTTCGGTTTCTTCGCGCATGGCTGGGTTCACTCCCTTCTGTGATTATATCAAAAAACCGCTTATCTGTCAGAGATAAGCGGCTGATTGATCGATATGGATAGCCAATCTACTCTTCTCTGATCTTCCGGCAATCGGATACAACGATAGTGCGGACATGTTCCACAATGTTCGCAGGCAGTACATAAGCAAATCCGAACCAGTTCATGAGAAGAGCTCCTTTCTGAAAAAGATTGCGCTCACTATACTACGGAAAGCAAGCAAAGTCAAGCGTTTCCTGTTTCGCCGGTGATTGCAGGATCACCGCATGATTCGAATCAAAGGAATCCTTCTCCTTCGGTTATTTTTTTCATGCAGTTCCCGTTTTTTAATTTGGATTTCCCTCCTTTACCCGGCTGAGATGTATCAATAGAAGTTTCTTTATACCCCTTCCTTAAAGCCGGCGCCGACAGAACGCCGGCATTTTTTGCGTTAGTGTACATAAAATAGCCCAATTTTCGATTTTCCTCCTATCATCCCCAGGGAACGTAGTAGTATTGCATGTATTCGATTTGCTGCTGGTCATTTAGGCGGATACGAGTTGTGATGAACCAGAAGTCAACTTCTGCATACTCCCGCTCATCCTCCGGCAGATCATACCGGAAGATTAATTCCCCGCTTTCAGGTTTTTCACCACTCATGTAGGTATCAATATACCAGGTATAAATATCTGTCACAGATATGAAGGGCCCCGACAGATCCCCGGTTTCGGGATCGACCATTTTCGCCTGGAAATCCGGCGCCAGGTCATAGGTAAAAGCCCCATTTTCCGCAATCTTGCTGCTGTAACAATCATCGTCAAATACGATACGCTCATAAACACCGGAAACAGCGTACACTTTATGATTTTCGTCGTATAACAGTTTCCTGATCTCAAAAAGATCATATTGCTCGCCATCGTTTCCTGTATAGATCTCATAGCCTTCTTCAAAAGAAGCCGGGAAGGAAAGCGTGTCAGCCGGAATAAACCCGCGGAAGTTTGTGCCTTCTATATAAGCCCAATCGCCCACTGTTGCCAGCCAGGAAACAGTTTCACCACCGGTAAGTGTTGTCAGTGCGGTCTGTGAAAACAGCGGATCGTCTGTCACAGTAACCGGATGGTCAATCGCCGCACTGATCGGACTGAACTGAAGATCTTCCACCGCCGCTTTCTTCGGCAGGGATTTTTCACTGATATATCCGAACCGGTAATGTTCACTGTCAATGGAATACTGAATCAGAATCCAGCCATTTTCTCTGCCGAAAACCTGAATCCAGCCGTTTGTGGAAACCTTCGCTTTTCCGTTTCCGCCTCTGATTGACTTCTTATCCGGTGCGGAATAAACCTCGTATTTTTCCCCTCCGGTAAACTTGATTTCTGTAGCTTCCAGATCTGAACCGTCGGGAAGTTCCGGAGCCATCTTTCCGGGAAGTTGTTCATCAGCTTGAGCAGTACATACACATAAGAACAATAAAAGCAGAGCAATCAGAACAGTAAACCGAGTTAGCCTTCTCATTTTCTTTACCCTCCTTACCAAATAAGTCAACTTGCATTTAGAGATGGACACCAATATTCTGACCTAAGAATAACGCAACTCTCACCAGGAGAGGTTCAGTTTAAATTCCGGATTGCTGAATTATCTCGATAAAATGGAATTGTCAGCACATCATTTGAATGCAAACACGATATCATCGGAGGCAGCATTACAGATTCCTCCTGCTTTCTCGTAACACTTGCAGGCGGAAACATTGTGCTTATTGGTAAGCAGAAACATTTTGCGGCAGCCCAGGTTTTTCGAATGTTCATGAACAAACCGGACAAGTTCCGTTCCGTAGCCTTGATTCTGCCATCTTTCCATAACGTCAATTGCGTGCAGATAGTATACTTTTTGCCCGTTTGGCTCATTCAGAACATAGCCGTAAGCAAATCCGACTGCTTTTCCGTTGTCTACGGCAATATAACCGTATGCGTCCTTTTCGTTCAAAAACGCCTTCAGCACGGCCACATCATAGTTCGTCTTTTCATCATCAATAAAGTCAAGCATCAGCGCAAGATTTTGTTCTGTTAGCAGTTCACACTTCATATCATCCGACCTCAAATTACGATTTGCCGATAATTCATAAAATTCAAAGTCAAGTCATTTACCGACGTATCAAAATGCCTTTCATATACTGCGTTTCATTATGCGTTCGGTATACTTCCATTACCTTTCAGCACAAACACCTGATTCGGATAATCAAATTCCACCGTCAGTTCACCTTCGCGGAAGCCGAATTTTCTGTACAGACTGCGAGGCGCAACGCCTTTTTCATCATCTTCACGGAAGGTTGAAACGGTAATGTCCCGGTTTCTGTCCAGTTCATCCAGTGCCTTCTCAAGCAGCTTTGACGCGATTCCTTCCCTGCGGTGTTCCGGGGAAACAGCCAGGCAGCAGATCATGTTTCGGTTTCTGGAAAACAAAAGGACGCCAGTGATCTCTTCATCATTTTTCGTGCACAGCGCCTGCTTCTTTCCCATGAACTTCAGCACAGTCTGCCGATGCTCATTCAGAGCCTTTTCCGTTTCCAGTCCGGGAAAATTCCAGCTGACAAGCCGGACAAGATTCATCCAACTTTCAATATCATCGGGGTTGCCAAAGGACACCTGGTCTCCTTCACAAAGTTTTCTGTCCGCAAGCCGTTCCACACCGGAAGCCTGCTGATCAAGGCCGGGATCCCGGTTTGTCATGACAGCACCGATCTCTCCGGTCCGGCAGTGTATTTTCAGCATGCACTGTCCGTTTTCTCCCCAGCCACGGGAAATCAGCGTATCATGATCTCCGATAAACAAACCGAGGCCTGTCCAGGGGAATTTTTCCACAGGTTTCACCATTTCCCGAACCGTTTTTTGCTTCAGGAATCCGCTTCTGCCATCATGCGCTTCCATGAATTCCCTCGCGATGATCAGCAGCTCTTCCGGCGTGCTCCACAGCCCGGATGCCGCAAGATCAGGTACAGCAGGGAATCTTCCCGGGATGGGCAGGCCTTCTTCATCATAACCAGTCGCCATCCTGTTCTCAAAGCAGGCCATATTGCCGGGCGTTACAAAGAAAGTACTGTGTAAGCCCAGCGGATCAAACAGAATATCTCGGACAATCTTGTCAAAGGGTTTTTGCATCATCTCCTGCAGCATCTGCTGCAGGACACAGTACCCAGCATCCGAATAATCAAAAGCTTCTCCCTGCGGTTTTTCCGCCCGGACCGGGCGGTTATTGTAAGTTGTTTTACCTTCCAGGATATCCGCCAGACTGATTTCCGGATCGTTTCTGCGGAGCCCATAAAAAGCGTCACCTCCGTCAATAATTCCGGCAGTATGGCACAGGACCGAGCGGATGGACGCATTGCTTTCACTCCCATCCAATGTGCGCAGTTTCCATTGATGCAGATAATGATTAACAGGATGATCGATATCTATAACGCCCTGTTCTTGCAGTTTCATGACACATATCGCGGTAATAAACTTTGAAATGGAACATGCCGGGAAAATGGTTTCACTGTTCACCGGCGTATTGCTTTCCCGATCTGCGATCCCGTAATATTCAGCTGTTGTTTTTCCAGTCGAATCTATCCAGGCACATCCGATTCCGGGAAAGATTTCCCGTACATTCCCGTATTCCATGATGCCGCCCCTCTTTTCTTCAGGTTGAAGTTTCCGTTTTTTTAAACAGCAGTCTGAAATGATTCTGGCCGTCCTTGCTGGGACTGGTGCTGCAGGTGACTCCGCCTTTGAGTTCGTCCATTTCAGAAGCCATCATGACGAGCATCATCATGGGAAGGCCGACATCATTGGCTGCGCTTTCAGCCGTCAATTCGAATACACAGTAACGCTCTCCCGCTTCTTTCATCAGGGGCATTTCCCTGATCCATTCAGAGATATGGGACCATCCGTGGCGCTCGAAAATTACGACAGCGTCTTCCGGGACTCCGTCAGGTTCTTCTGTCCCGTCAGGATTGACAAGGATTTTGCCGACGGAGTCCAGGTTGCCTTCCTGAATGGCCCGGATCACATTCTCAACTCCGCTTACCGCATGATCATCCATTGTCAGGGTAACGGTTTCCAGTGTTTCTCTGTTTTTTGCCAGCATGTCGGCCAGTATTGCGTGGGCTTTTGCCGTAATCTCCGTCCTTCGGTCCATATCTGCGCCGAATTCTTCCCAGAGAGCCGGGTTGTTCAGGTGCTCATCCACAAACCCTATGATTGCGTTGACCAGTTTCTGCATATCCATCGTTTCTTTGAGATAGGATCTTTGTATTTCCCGGATCCGTTCCAGCTTCTGCTGCTGTTCTTCTATCTTCTGCTCAAATGCTTCCATAAGGAGATCGTCATTCCCCGGAAGAAGTGCCTTGATTTCTTCAATGGTAAAATCGGCCTGCTGCAGGTTTTTGATCTTCACAAAAATCATGGCCTGCTCTTCTTCATAGTACCTGTAACCAGTCCATTCATCGACCTTCGCCGGCATTAGCAGGCCGATGCGGTCATAGTACCGCAGCGTCTGGGTGTTGCATCCGCAGAGCTTCGCGAACCCCTGGATCGTGATCATATCCCAACCTCCTCACGGGGAAGGTATCATTGCAGTTAAGTGCAAGGTCAAGACCTTTTTTATATTTCTTCCTGCACCGGAAAATTCAAAGTTCGGAATCTTACCGATATCATCGGCTCATTTCCCGCTCAACGGAAAGCGCGGCTTCATACAGCCGGCATTCATCACAACCGTACAGGATCACCGCCTGGTTCACGCCGGCGTCTGTTTTGACCGGCGCGGCTACGGTGACCGAAGGCAGCCCGCAGAAATGCATGATGCTGGTCGGCCCTGCCATGAGTACAGCGTCGTATGCTCCGATCTCTGCTGTGACGCGGACAATTGTTTCTTTGCGGATCTCCAGGGCTTTCAGGTAGGGTTCTCCCTGAAGCCCGCCCGGCGTTTCGTCCCGCGCGGCGCGCAGATACGAGTCCTCATATTTCATCATGGTGTCCGGATGGCTCTCATAGTATTCTACGATCTCCGCCAGGGTTTTGCGGGAGGCTGTGGAATTTGCCAGATAGGATTCCAGCATTGGCCTGAATTCCCATCGCATAATCGTTACCAATTCAGGCGGGGGCATCTGAATGACATCTTCGATGACTGCGCCGGCTTTTTTCAGACGCTCCGGGAGCAGACGGATAAAGTGCTGCCGGTCAGCCGGAAACCCGGATTCATTCGCCCGGTTTACCGCGATACAAAGCTGACTGGTTTCCTTTGGCTTCAGTTCCGGCAGCGGTTTATCCCGCATCGCTGAATACAGTTTCAGCGTATCTGAAAAGTTCCGCGCCATGGCCCCCGCGCTGTCAAGTGTTCTCGCGATGGGAATGATGCCTTCTGCACTCAGTGCCCCGACCGGGGGCTTCAGTCCGCATATCCCGTTAAACATTGAACAGGCTGTAATGGAATGGGAGGTATCAGTCCCAACAGCCATCGGAACGATTCCGGCGGCAACAGCCACGGCTGAACCGGAGGAAGACCCGGAAACGTCAAGTTCCGGATTCACCGCATGAAGAACCTGGCCTCCGCGGGAACTGTATCCACCCGGCATGCCCTGCGTAACATAGTTGGCAAACTCTGTCATGTTGGTTTTGCCGAGAATCACCGCGCCGTTCCGGCGGAGATTGCTGATGACCGGCGCGTCAGACAGGGCAAGGTTATCCTCCAGCGCCAGGCTGCCTGCGGTGGTATGCAGGCCCTCTACATCGATATTGTCTTTCACAAGGATCGGTACACCCCGGAGAGGCAGGTTTCCGTCATCGCTTTCATCAAGGACTCTGGCCTGATCAGCAGCGGTCGGATCAAGCTCCGCGATGCAGTTCAGCCCGTTTTTGCCGCCAATTTCAGCGGCCAGGCTTAACGCTTTTTCTGTCTGATTCATATTTGACCTCCCGGCAATTTCAGTCCGGCCCGCCGGATCTCATCCATCTGCTCCGCACTCAGGGTTCCCGCGCGGTACAGCTTCAGGTATTCGTTCTCGATGGTGCTGTCAAAGATCTGCAGGTCGTCCGTGTTGATCGTCACCCGAACCCCGTTCTCCACCAGCGTCCGGATCGGGCTCCAGGTCCTTTTTCAGCAGGAGCCTGTTTCCGTCATCCCTGAACACCGAATACCCCGACCGCTCATAAAAGCGCATCGCCGAGGCATTTGTTTTCTCCACATGAAGGATAACCGCCTGGCTGCCGGTCCGATTCGCGTATGCCTCCGCGGCACGGATCAGCGCTGAGCCGATTCCCCTGTTCCGGTAAGCCGCCATGACCGAAAAATCGTCCAGGTATATATGGTCCACCGGGTCATGGTGGACCTCCACGGACAGGAAGGCGACCACCTGTCCGTCTTCCGCCACATAGATCCGGTCCAGGGTTTCTCTCCAGAACCTGTCCAGGTCTCCGTCTCCGTAGCCTTTCACGTCATCTGTATGATATATCGTCCGCAGCATTTCGAGGAACAGCTCGCGGATCTTTCCTTCATCCGCCGGAACAGCGGTCCTAATCTTATATCCCATCTTGATCCTCAATCTCTGAGATCCTTGTAGTATTCAAACAGCATCTCCTGTGTTACCGGAATGCTGTGTCCCTCCAGCTCTTGATAAACCAGCTTCGTCAGGTTCAGGAGGCTTGTCCACAAATCCGCCTGGTTCTCCCCGGTCACGAAGGTGCTCTTTATTGCTTTTTTTTCCTTCTCAGGCAGTCTGTCGATCTCACGGTTCAGGCCGCTTTCCAGCCGGTAACGGTCTCCCAGTAAATCGATATAAAGTTTTCTGACATATTCCAGTTCGCCGATCGCGCGGAACAGGTTGCCCCTGTGGATTGCCACCGCGGCATGCATCAGGCGGACCCAGACTGCCTCACAGGCAACAGCAACATCCTTCTTCTGCTTGTCACCGTAAATATGATCGTCCATCCATTCTCTGGACCTGATCATCTTCTCCTCAACGGTGCCGGATCTGTCATAGAGGACTTTGAAGGCGGGTTTCCAGGCTGCCGCGTTTTCATATCCGCCGTATCCGATATCGATCTCCAGGAGATTGGACAATATATAATTCTGCAGATGCCGGGGTTCGGACTGGGTGAAGAACAGGATTTCGAACATCCCGGAAATTTTCTGATGCATATATTCCATGACTTCGGGCATGGATTCATCTGAATCAAGCGCGATCACGAAATCCAGATCAGACCGGTCGTCCCGGTACCCTGCGGCTCCGGAACCCACCTGAACCAATGCAATAATCCTGTCGTTTTCCCTGGCTGCTGACAGAACAAATTCAAAAGCGTTCTGCCGATCCTGCACGCTGAATATCTTTTCCATTCTGACGCATCCTCCCTAATGATCAGACTGAATGTTTCCTGTTACCCCTCGCGTAATACACTATCATTTTCTTAATCCTCTACCAGTACAATTGACACCAAAGTCCTATTATTCAGTTTCCTCATACTCACTCAACTCTTCCCAGTCTTCACGTTCCCCGACCCGCTTGAGGTATTCCTTTCCACCATCAACAGTGCAAGCTCCACATGAACAAAATTTGAAATCATGTACCGAAGCACTTTCTATGACATCTCCACATTTCCGGCACTTTATCTTATTTACTCTGATTATCTTTTTCTCCATAGACTCCTCTGTATAATTACTTTCTTTCAATCGTCATTATCAGTCTTTTCAGTTCGTCAATCATAAACAACGGAACATTCAGGATCTTCCCATCATAGCTGAGATTCTTCATTGACAGACGGACAGCTATCGGTGTTTCAGCATCATAATCCTTTATATATCGCTTCATACTGGCAGCTTTGACCGCTTCCCCTGCTTTGGCCTCAACCGGAATGATATCATTCTCACACTGAATAACAAAATCAACCTCATGAGGCGCTTCTGCCCAATAGCGCGGCGGCACTTCAAAACTGCGGATCAGAGACTGATAAACAAAGTTTTCGGTCAATGCTCCTTTGAATTCTGTAAACAGCCTCATCTGTTCTGCAAAAGCTGTTGTGGATAAATGAGACAGTCGGCGAAGAATACCTACATCCACCGCGAAAACCTTGAAGGCGCTCAGATCATCATAGCCGGACAGAGGCAGTCCCGGCTTTGTGATCCTAAACACTTTACTTATGATATCAGCGTCATTCAGCCAGTTCAGCGCGTTCTCATATTCTCTCGCCCGTGCACCTGGTTTGACCACGCTGTACAGAAACTTCTTATTCTCCTTCGCAAGCTGGGAAGGCAACGACTGCCAGATATACCGAATTTTCGGCACATCTTCAATCGGCGCATGCTTTCCGAGGTCGTTCTCATAGGACAGGATAATATCCGCAAGCACCTTTTCCACTTCAGCGGGATCTCTTTCTTCCGTCCAGCCCCTGACAGACTCAGGCATGCCGCCCGTCACAAAATACTGCTTCAGTTTCTCTGTCAGCGGTGAAAAGAATGCATCCGGGATCGCTTCCGGCTCATTGATTGAAGAAAGATACTGAACGTAGTTTTCAGATCCGTCCGCCAGCAGGAATTCCGTAAAGGTCATTGGGCCCATCTCCAGAAAATCCACCTGCCCGACAGGAAATCCGCTGGACAGTTGCAATCCAAGAAGCGATCCAGCGCTGGCAACATAGTATTCCGGAGCATCTTCCTTGAAATACTTCAGACTGTTCAGAGCTTCCTCGCAGGCCTGGATTTCATCAAAGATGATCAGCGTATCTATGGTAATCGCTTTTCCTGTAGCCATTGAAAGATTCTGAAGAATCCGGTGAACATCTTTTGTTGTCTGGAAAAACTGGGCGAATTCCGGTTCTCTGTCAAAATTGATCCTCACATATCCATTTGGAAATGTCTTGCCGAATTCTTCAAGAATCCATGACTTCCCAACCTGCCTTGCACCGCGCAGTACAAGTGGTTTCCGTCTCTTGGATTGTTTCCATGCGATTAGGTCATCCATGATCAGGCGTTGCATTTTGATCACTCCCTATCCGTTCAAATCCAGGCTCTTATTCTCTTCTGTTCTTCTGTATCATAATGCAATAACAAGATGAAGTCAACCAAAATCACGCGAATTTTAATAAAAATGTGATTATAATCACATTTTTCGTGAAAATTGTGTGATCATCGTTTCGATCAACATTCCATAAGTAACCTGAGAACAAGTGTAGGTGATCAGAAAAAGAAGAAGCCTCGAAACTGTTACGTTTCAAGGCTTTGGTGCGGGAAACAGGACTTGAA
>JAFROK010000001.1 GCA_017429695.1 Clostridia bacterium
CTTTGGAATTACTCCGACTCAGGGGGTACGTCATTAAGGAAGAGTCTGCCTGATCTGAACTATCCTGCTTGTCCATCCATGCGATGGTCTGTTTGCTTTACCCTTCTTTCTGGCGGGCCGTTAGTCAACTGTTTCAAACTTGTTGCTCCTTTGGTTGGTTATGCCCAGAATTATACCTGAGAGCCGCTTGACTGTAAAGGGCTGATAATGGTATCATTTCTGCAGCGAGGGAGGCTGAAACGCCTGCCGGATGGAGGAATGAAATAATGAGCAAAAAGCTGGAAGAATATGTGGTTACGATTCCTGATTTTCCGGAACCCGGCATCATGTTCCGGGATATTACGTCTGTGATTCAGGATCCGGACGGCTTAAAGCTGGCAATTGACGGGCTGGCGGACCTGCTGAAGGATGTGGATTTCGACCTGGTGGTCGGGCCGGAATCCCGGGGATTCATTTTCGGTGTGCCGGTGGCTTACCTGACGGGCAAGGGTTTTATCCCGGTGCGGAAAAAAGGCAAGCTGCCGCGGGAAACCGTGAGCGAGAAATATGACCTCGAATACGGCCAGGCGGAGATCGAAATCCATAAGGACGCCATTCAGCCGGGCCAGAAGGTGGTTGTGGTGGATGACCTGATCGCGACGGGCGGATCTGCCGGAGCGGCGGTGAAGCTGGTGGAGCGGCTAGGCGGAAAGGTTGTCAAAATGGTGTTCGTGATGGAACTGGCCGGGCTGGAAGGACGGAAAAAGCTGGCCGGATATGATGTGGAATCGCTGATTGTTTATCCGGGAAAATAAGCGGAAAGACAGAAAAACAGAAAAAGAGACCCGGGGACGGTTTTCAGTTCAGGCTGAAAACCGTCCCCGGGTCTCTTTGAATTATTCTGCGGTATCAGGTAAAGGTAATGGTGGTCATGATTTCGTTGATGAGACTGAGGGCGGCATCGTCATTGCCGGTCCAGACAAAGTAGAGCTGAACGGCATCTTGTGCGCGCATCCAGGAATAGGTGATCCAGGAACCGTATTCATCCAGGCCCCGGGCATACTGCATCTGGGCGCCGTTGACCATGACCGGGCCGTATTCCAGTTCATCTCCGGTGAGGACCATAAAGGCATTGTTTGCTCCGCCATAGGAAACATACACCGTCAGGTTGACCGCTCCGTCGGTAAACTGCAAGACCAGGTTGGGGTCGTCCATCGGGGTGCGGGGCACTTCTGTAAAGGTATCCGGAAGGGTCAGGATCACGCCGGCGGAAGGGCAGTTTACCATTTGCGCGGAAGCGGAAACAGCACAGAACAGGAAAGACAGCAGGAGCAGGGACGCAAAAAGCTTTTTCATACGGCAGGCCTCCTTCAGAATCCCTTCGCCCATAGAACGAAGCAGATGCTGTTTTTCATTCCGGATTGTAGCACTTTTTGATCAGAATATAAAGAGTTTTGAGGAGATTCTTACATCTCCATGTATGTGAACTGTTACCCAAATCATCGATTTGGACAGTTCATCACTGCTTCACCCGGAATGACGGGGACTATTGCAATTTTTTCTGGATATTTTGGCCTGATCCTGTTAAAATGTAGTGTCAGGCGAAACGTATCCGATTTTTAGCATAAAGTCAGGAGGACGGCCATGAAGAAGATTTTGAAAAACGGAATATCCATCCGGATTATCCATCTGCTGATGCTGATCTGCATGGGGGCGATTATTGCGCTGCTGGTGATTTCCACATCGCGGTCAAGCGGCGTGTTTACTACGCTGTCCACGGAGACCGAAAATTATATCGTGCGGCAGAAGGCGGCCAATGAACTGATGGAGGCTTCCGACTATCTGACGGAGAATGTCCAGCGGTTTACGCTGAACGGCGACGTCAAATATATGAACAAATACTTTGAGGAGGCCAATGTTTCCCAGCGGCGGAAGCGGGCCATTGACTCCATGGAAGAAAACAACGCGGATAAGGCCCTGGTTCAGCAGCTGAATGACGCGTTGGATGAATCGAACAGCCTGATGGAAAAAGAAGAGTACGCGATGGTGCTCGTGATCAGCGCCAATCCGGACCGGTTAAAACTGCCGGAAGATCTTCAGGGAATCGAACTGGAAGAGGAACACGAACACCTGTCCGCTGAACAGAAAATGGAAGAAGCCCAGAAAATGGTGCTGGGCGAAGAATACTATGCCAGCAAGGATATTATCCGCACGAAGCTGAACAATGCCCTGGAAATGCTGGATGACCAGATGGCCGCCACCCGGAGGAAAACATCCTCCGACATGATGAAGGAACTGAGCGCGAACCGGGTGATTGTGATTATCCTGGTGGTGGTGCTGTTTGCACTGATCCTGCTGACGGCGCTGCTGGGCACCATTCCGCTGGTGACCGCCCACCGGACCATGAAGAAAAACGAACGCCTTCCGATGATCGGCTCCAAGGAATTCCGGGATATGTCCGCGGCCTATAACGAACTGTACGACCAGGTTCACCCGAAGGAAGGAGAATAACCCGGTTTTTCCGAACATGCGGGCGGGGAGGAATGACCATGCGAAGCAGAACAGGTTTCATTTTCCGGTTGATGATCTTGCTGACGACATGCTGCTGCATCTGGCAGGCGGCCGGCGCGGATACCGTATATGTGGAAAATGAATGGAACTATATGGAAACCGCGATGGATATCAGCAAAGGAATTCCGGAGGACGCCGACGGGGATCTTGCGCGGATTGAGCGGAACGGCGTGCTCAAGGTGGCGGCGGATTTTGACTGCGCGCCGCTGTGCTTCCTGGACCCGGAAGCGGAAGGGGATAATCAGTATGCCGGGCTGGATATGGCCCTGGCGCGGGAAATTGCGAAAAAGATGGGCGTGAAGCTGGTGATCGTTCCCAAGAAATCGATTTACAAGCTGCCGGCCCTGATGAACGATCAGGTGGAACTGACTATTTCCGCGGTAACCTGCACGCCGGGAAGGGCGCTGGCCTACACCATGTCCAACGCCTACTACTCTCCGGAAACGGTGGAGGAGGATATCGGGATCCTGGTACGGAAAGACAAACCGATTACTTCCCTGGCAGAGCTGAAAAACAAAAAGATTGCGGCGCAGAGCAATTCTGTGGAAGAGGCTTTTGCCGCGGCCAACCAGGAATTGAAGGAATGCACGGAATTCATCCGGCCCACGTCATCCCGGAGCGTCTGCGATATGGTGCTGGACGGAACCGTGGATGCCGGGATTGTCAACATCCGGATTGCCGATACCTATTTCATCAGCGGCCCGGACAGTGAGCTGATGCTCGTTGAGGAGCTGCAGTTCCCAGCGGATGAACAATACCGGGGATACCGGGTGGCGGCCAAGAAAGGCGAAACGCAGCTGATTGCTTTTGTCAACGGCGTGATTGAAGAGGCTGAAAAAAACGGGGACCTGGCAAAGTGGCTGAAGGAGGCCGCGGAACGGGCGGAGGAGCTTGGCCTCGGGACCCAGGCAGACTGAACGTGACGCTCAAAGGAGTTGACCGCAGGTGAATAATAAAGCAGCCAGGGCGATTGGCTTTTCATTCCTGATTCTTCTGTTCCTGGGGATAGACTGGCTCGGGGAGCATATTGTGGCGCAATACAACTGGCCGATCTGGCTGGATTCGATCGGTACGGTGCTGTGCGCCTGCCTGTTCGGGCCGGTCTGCGGCGCCATCGTCGGCGCCACCTTCAATATGATCGACTTTTTTACCTACGGTTCATCCTGGCTGTACGCGCTGATCAGCATCCTGATTGCGATCATTGCCGGCATTGCGGCCAAACGGAAAAAACTGGATACCCTGCTGGATACGATGACGACCAGCGCCATTATGGCCGGCATCGTGACGGTGGCGGCCTATCCGATTAACCTGCTGACCAGCGGCAGCACCGGCAACCGGTGGGGCGACGCGGTGATCGGTTTCCTGGCAGAACGGGGAATTCCGCGCTGGGGCGGCCTGCTGGTCGGGCAGCTGTATGTGGAACTGCTGGACAAGCTGATTATCCTGGTGTCGCTGTTCCTGATTCTTCGGGTATACCGGCTGATTGTGAAGCTTGTGAAATCCAGGCACCAGAAGAAAACGGAAGACGGCGGCAGTTCGCCCATCCGCTTTACGGCGTTCCTGTTTGCTGTAATCCTGGGCGTTTCCGCCTGCGGCGGGCTGAGCCGGACCGGTACGGCTGAAACGAAAAACATCATTGAGGATATCAATTACAGCGACTATACCAAAACGATCTATTCAACCGCCAACGGCCTGCCCTGCGGAACCGCCAATGATATTGCCATGACCAATGATGGTATTATCTGGATCGGGACCTACGCGGGCCTTTACCGCTACAATGGCCGGGAATTCACCCGGATGGGGGATTTCGACTCCGTCCGCAACGTCAACTGCCTGTATGTGGACGATGAGGGCCGGCTGTGGATCGGTACCAACGATAACGGCCTGTCCATCATGATCAACGAGAGGATTGTCAACGTGATTGACAAGGAGCACGGGCTTCCCTCCAATTCGGTCAAGTCGATCATCAAGAGCTCCGACGGATATTACTATATTGGCACGACGGCCGGCATGCAGGTGCTGACGCTGAACACCGGACTGAGAAGGATCGGCACCATTTCCGAAGTCAACTACGCGGACAATATTGCCGCGGACAAAACCAGCCGTGTGGCCGCGGTGAACAGCGCCGGCTACCTGTTCCTGATGCAGCAGGGCAAGGTGACGCTGTCCAGGCGACTGACCACCGGATCGGAAATCTACACAAGCTGCACTTTCCTGCCGGACGGAAGCCTGGCGGTCGGGACCAGCGGCAACACGGTTTACCAGTACCGGCTGAACGGGGAAGAGCTCGACTTTGACCATCCGAAGACGATTGAATGCCAGGGACTGAAGAACATCAAGACGCTGCAGCTGCTTGAGACCCGGGAACTGTTCATCTGCGCGGATAACGGTATTGCCCATGTGCATACCAAGGAAGCCCGTGACCAGCGCGGCAACTTCCGGACCGCCATTATGAACGATACGTATGAACAAATCAATTCCGGGGAGTTCAACAATTCCATTGACAATATGCTGGTGGATTACCAGGGCAACCTGTGGTTCACTTCCTCCCGGCTGGGGCTGCTGCGCCTGGCACAGTCCGATTTCCGGAACCTGTACAACGCGGCTGGGTTCGCGCTTTCCCAGGAAGAAATGAAGGACCTGGTTGAAAACGACTATGAAAACCTTGTGAGCACCATCGGCGAGACTGGAAAAGTGGTCAACGCCGTTGTTCAGTGGAAAAACAACTACTATATCGGCACGGACAAGGGCATGGACGCCGTGGACGCAACGGGGAAAAACCGCGTAGCGGAAGATGACCCGGTTCTGCACCTTTTCCCCGAAAACCGGATCCGCTGCATGCTGGTGGACAAGGACAACCATTTATGGGTCTGCACATCCGACAACGGGCTGGCGGAGGTTGCGACGAACGGAACGGTCCGCTGGTACAATAAGGCAGAGGGCAATTTCGGGAAAAAGGCGCGGGTGGTGACCCAGCTGGCGGACAAGACCGTTGTGGCCGCCGCGGATGATCTGGGGATGTGCTTTATCCAGGGGGACAGCGTGGAATATCCGGCCAACAATTCCAACGCGAAAATCAGCAGCAAGGTGCTGACGATTGCCGAAATGCAGGACGGGCTGATTCTTGCCGGCACAGACGGCGAGGGGATTGCCCTGGTGGAAAACCGCGAAATTACCGATTACCTCACCTTGGCGGATGGGCTGACCAGCGAGGTTATCCTGCGGATTACGCCGGATCCTGAAAATGCGGGCGGCGCTTATATCGTGACCGGCAATGGCCTGTGCTACATGAATCCGGACCGGACGATTTATGCGCTGAACACATTCCCGTACTATAACAATTACAGCATCTGGATCAAAGACGCACATACGCTGTATGTGTTTTCCAGCGCCGGCATCTATATTGTAGACCGGGAGGAACTGCTGAACCGGAAGGAAAACATGGCTTACGACCTGCTGGACGTACGGCGGGGACTGAGCGGCACCCTGACGGCCAACTCCTGGACATGGTACAACGAAGATACCCACGAGCTGTATCTGCCCAGCAACCAGGGCGTGTTTGTGATGAACACGGAATCCATTTCCGGCGGGTCCAGGCTTTACCGCATGAACGTATCCGGAATCAAAGCCGGCGACACCGTATACCGGGCCGATCGGAACGAGACGACGCTGATTCCGCGTGAAAACAGCCGCATCGAGATCCTGCCGGAAGTAATCAACTATTCGATCCAGGATCCGAACGTGGGATACATGCTGGAAGGGTTCGACGACAAATGGACGATTGTGCCCCAGAACTCCCTCAGCTCCATTGTTTATTCCAACCTGCCGGTAGGCGACTACATTTTCCACCTGGCGGTTTTTGACAGCAACGAGGAGAAGATCCTGGCCGAGCGGACATATCCCATTTCCCGCGAAAAGGAAATGTACGACAATAACTGGTTCATCTCCTATATCCTCTTTGTTCCCATGTTTGCCGTATTCTGGCTGACATGGCTGCTGCTCAAGCGCCATATCCGGAAGGTGCAGGCTGCGCTGGCCGAAGCCAACCGCCAGGTTGAGATGGGCAAACAGACCGTTGCGGCTATCGCAAGGGCGGTGGACGCGAAGGATGAACGCACCGGAGGTCATTCCACGCGCGTTGCCCTGTATTCCGGGCAGATTGCTAAGGCATATGGGTTGGATGAAAAGCAGTGCCGCGAAATTGAATGGGCTGCGCAGCTGCACGACATCGGCAAGATCGCCATTCCGGACGCTATCCTGAACAAGGATTCCCGCCTGACGGATGACGAATACGCCGTGATGAAGTCCCATACGACCCGCGGCGCGGAGATCCTGAAAGACTTTACGCTGCTGGACCATGTGACGGAAGGTGCGCAGTTCCATCATGAACGTCCGGACGGACGCGGATACCCGAGGGGACTGAAGGGCGAGGACATTCCGCTGTATGCCCGGATTATCGGCGTGGCGGACGCCTTCGACGCCATGACGGCCAACCGTGTATACCGGAAACAGATGGACTTCGGATATGTGCTGGGTGAGCTGGAAAAAGGGCGGGGAACCCAGTTTGCGCCTGAGTTTGTGGATATCCTGCTGAACCTGATCCGCACCCATGTGATTGACCTGAACGAACTGTACGGCGTCAAACCGGAAGAATCCGCGGAGAACCAGGAAAAGCCGGAAGCTTCCGCACCGGGAAAGGAGGCCTGACGTTATGGAAAAGAAACAGGTTCTGACGAGATGGCTTCTCACGGTTGTTGTATGCCTGGCTGTGCTGCTGGTGGTATCGATTGTGACCGGTTACTGGCAGAAAGGGCCGGCGGAAACCGGGGTGATCAAGGTCGGATTCGTTTATTCCGAGGATGAGAGCACGCCCTATACGGCCAACTTCGTGCGGGCCCAGCGCGTGCTGGAAGAGCAGTACGGCGACCAGGTGGAAGTGCTGTTCCGGAGCAACGTGCTGAGTTCGGATGCGGAACGGCCGATGCAGGAACTGATCCGGGAAGGGTGCCGGATTCTGTTCATCAATTTGGATACGGAAATTCCCGCCATCCTGGCCCGTGAATATCCGGACGTGGTTTTCTGCCATATTTCCATGCCGGATGTCAGCATCGAAGGAACGCCGGATAATTACCATACTTTCAACGGGGAAATCTACCAGGCGCGCTATGTGAGCGGCATCGCGGCCGGTATGAAGCTGCAGGAGCTGCTGGAGCAGAACAACCAGTTGGATCCGGCGAGCGGGTTGGTCGGATTTGTCGGCGCTAATTCCACCGCGGAAGTAGTTTCCGGCTATACCGCGTTCCTGCTGGGCGTACGGACGATCGTACCGGACGCGACCATGCGGGTTCGCTATACGGGCAGCTGGGGCAATTATGACGCGGAAAGACAGGCTACGGAGCAACTGATCAGCGAGGGCTGTATCATTATCGCGCAGCATGTGAATACTTCCGCCCCGGCCAATGTATGCCAGGAGGCGACGAAGAACGGAAATCCGGTCTACCATGTGGGGTATCATGAGAGCATGCTGGATACGGCGCTGGACTGCGCGCTGGTCAGCATCCGGACTAACTGGGTGCCGTATGTGACGGAAGCGGTTCAGGCGGTGCTGAACGGGGACGTCATCGAAAACGCGGTGAAAGGGCATGTCCATGGCCGGGATATGAGCGCCGGGTTTGACTACGGCTGGGTGGAACTGCTGGACCTGAACCAGTTCATCGTTCCGGAAGGCACAAAGGAAAAAGTAGAGCAGGCCATTGACGACCTGAAGAAGGGGAAGGTTAAGGTTTTCAGCGGGGATTATCATGGCGTGAATCCGAAAAACCATGCGGACACGATCGACCTGAACGAGGAGGAATATATTGAAAATGAGCATTCCTCCAATCCGACTTTCTCCTATCGCCTGGAAGACTGCATTATGATTGAGGAAGAATAACCAACTGTCAGACAGCCGCCTCCGGATGTCGGGGGCGGCTGCTTTTACGGGAAAATGTTACAAATTGAAACAAAAAATAAATAAATCTGTTGACATTTGAAACAATCCAGAGTAGAATAATCGTGTCAGGAGGGATGCGGGAATGAATTACGGAGAGATCATCCGGGACCGGCGAAACGCGCTGGGTATGAACCAGGCAGAGCTGGCCGCTAAAGTTGGCGTCAGCCGGAACACCGTCGCCGGATGGGAAACCGGGCATTCCCGGCCGGACCTGGACACCCTGCCGGCGCTGTGCGGCGCATTGCGGATTTCCCTGGGCCGCTTCTTCGGCCGGGAAAATAAAAAGACCGAAGCAGAACGCCATATCCTGGAACTGTTCGCTTCGATGGAGGAAGGGGACCGGGAAGCCATCACCTGGCAGATGGAGGCGCTGTGCGAAAGGCGGGCGGCGCAGCGGGCGGCAGAGGAAGCGCTCATGGCAAAGCCGCCCAGGATGGTGACCCTGTTCCGGAACGACCTGGGCGCCGCAGCCGGCTTTGGCGCGGCAATCGGCGAAACTCAGGGCGAGCAGGTGACCCTGATTGCGGACAGCGAAACGGAACGGGCGGACGAGATCATTACCGTGTGCGGCAACAGTATGGAGCCCACCTTCACGGACGGGGACCAGGTGCTGGTTCAGCATACAAAGCAGCTCCGGTTCGGGGAGATCGGGATTTTCCTGGTCGACAATGAAGGATATATCAAAGAGTATCAGGAGGACGGTCTCCATTCCCACAACCCGGCATACCGGACCATGAAATTCCGGGAGGACCAGACCGTGCGGTGCCTGGGAAGGGTCATCGGCAAACTGAAACCGGAACAGATTCCGACAGAAAAACAGCTGCAGATGGTACAGCCGTAAGAAAAAAGGAGAGACAGGATATGAAAATGATGGATGCATCCACGATAAGAGCGATTAACGAAGCGCTGTACTTTTCTTCCAACCAGAAATATGAAAAACCGGAACTGAAGCCCTGGCAGTATGTCCAGATGGAATATGAACGGGTCGGAATGATGCCGCCGGTGAACACGCCGTCTTTTAACAGCGTGGATGACGCGCAGATCTGGATGTGCCTGGACGGGCAGTATAATACCAAGCTGCGGGAAGTGGCCTGGCCGGTTGCTGTATAAGCCTATTTATTCCTTGCTGGCCTGCTTTTCAATATACATGGCTTCATCGGCTTTGCCCAGGTAGTATTCCGCTTCACTCTGGATGGACGCGACGCCGTCCGGATTCGGTACACACCGGTAACAGCCGATGGAAACATCAATCGGATAATGTTTTCCGCCGATCTGGCGGAGATTTTCTATTTTCTCCCGAACGAGACTGGTATATGTGAATTCCTTTACATGATCATAATGCTTGGCCAGGACAACGAATTCATCGCCGCCTGTGCGGATGCAGATTTCATCATCGGATGCGCTCAGGCGCATGGCTTCGGCAATGGTGCAGAGGCAGAAATCGCCTTCCGCATGGCCGTAATGGTCGTTGACATACTTCATGCCGTTCATATCAATGAGGAACACAGCCAGTTCCGTTCCGGCCGCGCGACATTCTTCATAATAGGTTTCAAAGAAACGGTAATAACCGCGCCGGTTATACAGCCCGGTGAGCATATCGGTCTGATAAAGATATTCCAGTTCGCTGACCGTATCGGTCAGCTGATTCCGGAAAAACCAGTTGACCAGGATGGTGCTGATTGAAACCAGCCAGGATTTGATATGCAGCTGTCCCCGTTCAGCCAGCTTCGGGTTGACGATAAAGTATCCCAGAAAGTACTGCAGATGATGAACGGGGAAGATATAGTACGGTTTGTCATCGTCCATCATTTCGGGCGGCAGCAGCTGGCCTTTCGGCAGTCGGCGGCGCAGCACAGGCTGGCTGTTCCAGACGCCACACACCACATCGAAGGACTCGTTCTGCAGGGAATCCCGGTCTTTAATCAGCTTTTTGGTATTCCAGTCATGGATCATGCACAGCACGGCATCCTGGAAACCGGTTTCACGCAGGCAGCTGTCTTCGATTTCGTTATAGATATCTTCCGCCGTGATTCCCACGGCGCCGCCGAGGATCAGGTTAGTATCGGCCAGGGACAGGCTTTCCATATTGGAAACCATCCGGATATATTTCTCCCGGATCATATCCTTCCGCATGAAATTCAGCGGTTCGCAGCCGCAGGACTGCCGGGCGCAGAGCGTTCCGGGAACCGCGACGACGGAATCCACTTTTTCCCCGTTCAGGATTTTCAGGAGCATTTCCATACCGGTCTGGCCGACGCGGAAGAACGGCTGGGCGGAAGTGGTCAGGGAAGGATCATTGAACTGGGCGCGAAGGATATCGTCATACCCGGTGATAATGACATCCTTCGGTACCCGGAACCCGCGGCTTTCGACGGCGCTGATGACGCCGATGGCCGTATAGTCGTTGACGCAGTTGATGACATCCGGCAGCTTCTTTTCGCCTTTTGCCGCATAGGAAGCCAGGATCTGGTCCACGATTTCATCCCCGCATTCGGGACGCAAGGTTCCATAGAAGATCCGGTCATCTCCGCAGGGGAGGCCGTGCTTTGTGAGGATTTTGCGGAAGATCTCAATCCGCTCCATGCAGAAGGAGCGTTCCACCGGGCCGGCTACATGCACAAAATCACGGGCACCATGGACATTAATGCAATGCTCGATGACTTCGGCATAGGACAGGTCCTGGTCATTGACAATATTACAGGTACCCTCCCGGACGGTGCCCAGGGTGACAACCGGGCAGGGGGCTTCTTTTTTCAGTTTGTTGATCGGTTCAATAAAGGAACCGGTCATATAGGTATCGAAAGAAACGAGCGCGTCATATTCACTGAGGTCCGGAAGCAGGTAGACGACAAACTCACCGATATCATAATCCTGATAACGGTCGTAATGCTGGCTGGTGTGGTTGTCGGCAAAGCTTGTAAAGAAAATGATCTTTAAATCTTCTCCATAGGCGGCGCTCAGCAGGCCTTCAACGGTCTCCCGTACCATGTCTTCATACAGCGCTGAGATGAATACCGCGATTTTTTTTCGTGCCATATAACGCCTCATCGGACCGGATGCGTAAAACCCGCCGAAGAGCAGGCGGACGCGCAAACGGTTTTTCTAATCAAATATTATATCCGATTGCGGGTGAAGGTTCAATGTTTTTTTAGTTATCAGTTGTCAGTTATCAGTTATCAGTTTTCGGCTGTTGTCAGTTCAAACCTTGACGAGGATGAAACGGTGGAATAAAATGATCGTAAAGAGGAACGGGGATCTGTTTTCAGAAATCAGATGGAGGACAGGAATATGCTGTTTATCGGAATTTGCGGGGCAAGCGGAAGCGGAAAGTCTACTCTGGCCCATGCGCTGAAGGACAAACTGGGGGAGGACCGGTGCACCGTGCTGCAGCAGGATGCGTATTACCGGGATCATCCGGACCTGACGTTTGAGGAACGGGTAAAGCTGAATTATGATGAGCCGGATATTTTTGACCACGACCTGCTGCTGGATGATATCACTCAGATGCTTCGCGGGGGCGGGATTACCCGGAAGGCATATGACTATTCCCAGCACCGGCGCAGCGACCGGCCGGAGGAGATTATCCTGCCGAAGGACGTACTGATCCTGGAAGGCATTCACTGCTTCCACGACAAACGGCTGACTGAGCTCATGTTCCTGAAGCTGTATATGCAGGTGGAACCGGATATCTGCCTGCTTCGCCGCATTGAGCGGGACATTATTGAGCGCGGGCGGGATATTGAGGGAATCGGCGCCCAGTACCTCAACAGCGTGAAACCGATGTTTGACCGGTATATCCGCAATTACATCAAGGACGCGGACGTGATTGTGGCCAACGGCGGAAAGAACGCGCGGATCGTGGACATCCTGGCCGGGTATGTGAAGGACGAGCTGGGGAATTAGATGCCAGGTATCAGAAGTCAGTTGTTAGTTTTCAGTTATTAGTTATCAGATAAAAAATGGAACGAGACCTGCAGGTTATTGCGCAGGTCTCGTTCTTATCTTCGGGTGATTATTTTACGGTGATGACGGTGTCCTCGGTGATGGTGCGGCGGATGGAAGCTTTGCCGGCATCCTCATAGGGACCGTTGTTCAGGCTGTAACCGGTTTCCGGCGCGGGATTGCAGATGATCATGATCTCGGTGCCGGCGGGTACCTGGCCGGAAGTGACGTTCTTCAGTCCGCCCTTGCCCCAGGTGAACTTGCAGTTTTCGCAAGTAACGGTGATCAGGTTGTTTTCATCAACTTCCTGGGCGGTTTTGTTTGCCGGAACAGCGGTGATCACCAGGTCGTCCGTGATGTTGCGGAGGGTGAACCCGGATACGTTTTCCACCGGATCCAGGCGCATATCGTTCAGCATCCAGTAACGGACTTCGCCTTCGGCCCGGACAGCCAGGTCGGCAGTGCCTTCGAAGGACATTTCCGTGGTCGCTTCATCTTCGACCAGGTTGTTGTACACATCGATGGGGTAAAGGATTGCGTCTTTGGCGCGGATTGTGATGGTCTTTACCACTTCCGCAGCACCTTCCACCAGGTTGCCGTTTTCATCCACATGCATCTGCGGTTCGGACTCGGTTTCCGGCTGGGGTTCTGGCTGTGCCTCCGGTTCAGTATCCAGGTTAATCTCGGGCACGGGTTCCACTTCCGTTTCCGGAGTATCGGGCGTCTCAGGTTCGGAGGAATCGGCAGGTTCTGCGGACGGATCCGGCAGGCCGTTGACCAGCAGGAGCACCTTATCGGAATCCACTTCATATCCGTTTCCGGTCAGGTGGCAGTAAACATACCAGCCATGCATTTCGTCCGGCACATTCTTCAGGGTGATCTTGGGACCATTGGGGCCGGCTACTTTGATCTTTTTGAAGACGGTGTTCAGCTTTTTGCCGGTGGTTTCCTCGCCGGTGGCCGGGTTCAGGAAACGCCAGGTCAGGCCTTTATATTCAGAAGCCTTGATCTGGAAAGTGACAGTTCCTTTTTCATCGGTGGTGGCCGATTGGGGCTGTTGGGTAATCCGCGGACCGGCAGCCAGCGCCACGGAGGCGAGGCCCAGCACCAGGCAAACTGTCATCAGCAATGCAATCAGTTTTTTCATTCGACAAACCTCCATTCGGAGCATTCCCCGCGGTATGCGCGGAAAATCCTATATCAACAGGGGACAGTTTACCACAGAAGCAGGGTTTAGACAAGATTAGGGAGTTAGTGATCAGGCGTCGGATGACGGGGTGCGGAGGGCCAGGAGTTTCAGCATGACGGATTCCAGGGAGCCTTCCAGGTTCATGCGGCCGGATTTGACGGCGTATTCGGTATTGAAACAAATGGAAACCGCCTGTTTGATCTGGGCATTGGTATACATGGTGGCCTGGCGCATATACTGATCCGCGGCAAAGGGCGGTACGCCCAGGGCGGCGCGGATGGCATCCTTCGAACATTTTTCATACTGCATGATGCGGATATGCTGCAGGAGGCGGAACTGGCGGAGCAGCATGGAGAGCATATAGAGGCGGTCTGTGCCGTTCAGCAGCTGGTTGCGCATGAGGATGAACGCACGGTCATTCTGGCCGGAAACAACGGCGTCCACCATCTGAAAGACGGTGCATTCTGCGGATGGCGTGGCCAGGGTGAGGACTTCGTCCGGATGGACCGGGGTGCCGGCTTCCCCGTGGGAGGCGATTTTGGCGATTTCCGTCATCAGCCGGCCGGCATCGGAGCCGCAGGTAAAGATGAGGAAGTCCGCGGTACGGTCATCACACTCCCGGCCAAGATCCTTAAAGGCGGAAGTGACAAAGGAGGTCAGTTCCCGGTCTTTGAGGGGGGAGAAGATGACGATACCGTTCTGCTTTTTGATAGTTGTATAGAGCTTTTTCCGGCCGTCCGGTTTTTTTGTGCAGTAAAACAGCAGCACGGTGGTGGGCGGAACGGCGGAAAGGTAAGCGGACAGTCGGTCATCTGCTTCCGCACGGCCGATGAGGGCCGGATGATCCCGGACGATGACCAGGCGGCGGTCCGCCATGAAGGGCAGGGTTTCGGAAGCGGAAATCAGCATATCTGTTTCCGGTGCGTCCAGAACGGTTTCGTTCAGGTCTTCCATTCCTTCTGGCAGGAGCTTTTTCCGCAGGTTGGAAAGGGCGGACTGCTTCATATATTCCTCTTCGCCTTCGAAAAGCAGCAGGGAAGGGATCTGGTTCCGGGACAGGATGCTGTTGAAGTCTTTTCGGTCCATGGGGTACCTCCGGAGTTTATTTGAAGGGGATAATGGTGACTTTGTTTTCTTCGAAACTCAGGGTCAGGGCGCCGCTCCGGGCGGTGGACCAGAGGCGGGTTCCTTCCGGAAGGCGCGCCTGGTAATCTTCATGGCGGGTGATGTTCCGGCAGGTGAGGATGACCGCTTCCGGGGAAACGGCTGAAAGGTATTCCGGGGAGGATGACTTTGGGGAGCCGTGGTGCGGCGCTTTCAGGATATCCGCCGGAACAGCGGAATACATTTCATACTCTCCGGTGATATCGGCGGCCTGCAGCAGGGTGACGCCTTTCAGGCGCAGCAGGGAAACGAGGGAATACTGGTTGGCATCCTGGTTGAGGCGGGTTTTTCCCGCTTCCGGCCAGAGTACCGTCAGGCTGCCGGAGGGAAGGGAAAGTTCATCGCCTTTGGCCAGGGTACGGATTTCTGTTCCCGAGGCGCGAAGCTCTGCCAGGAGGGCAACGATATCCTCGTGGATCTGCTGGTTTTCCGCACCTTCGGGAAGATACAGCAGGCGGACCGGGATTTCATCATCCACCAGGGAGCGAAGGCCGCCCGCGTGGTCCGTATGCAGATGCGTGAGGACGACGGCGTCCGGTGTCAGGCGCCTCCGGCGGAGATAACTGCTGAGCACCCCGTCATCCAGGCCGGTATCGATGACAATCACCCGGTCGTTGTCCCACAGGATGGCTGCATCAGCATTGCCGTCACTGAACTGGATGTATTCCGTGGATGTATGCGGCGCGGGGAACAGGGACCAGACTGTGAGCAGGATGCCTACGCCCAGGAGAGCCCAGCGCACGGGACGAGCCATGCGCAGCAGGGCACACAGCGCAGCGAAAACCAGCACGATACCAATCACAGTCAGGAGCGACGGGGAAGGCGTCCAGAGGGTAATCCCCGGCAGTGCGGACAGGCTGCGGACGGTATCCGTCATCAGCGAGGTGGCAAAGGATCCTGCGGCAGCCAGCCAATCTGACAGCACGGGAACCGGCAGGAATATGAGAATGATCCAGTCCAGCGCGATCAGCAGGGACGCGTAGGCGGTAACCGGAAGGCTGATCAGGAGCCCGAGCAGCGGCAGTTTCTGATAATGCGCCATGACCGGCAGAAGAATGCCGATATGTGCCCCGAGGATAACGGCAAAGGACTCCCACAGCCGGCGCGGAATCTTCCGGCGGAATGGATTGCGGTCTCTGATACCGGGCGTGATCAGCGTCAGGCCGAGAACGGCCGCAAAGGTCAGCTGGAAGGATGCGCCGGTTAGCTGCACCGGTGAAAGCAACAGCATGATGCTGAAGACGGCGCACAGGGAATGGAGGCCGGTCCGGGGCCGGTTCAGGAGTTTTCCGCCAAAGGAAACAAGCAGGAGCAGGGAAGCCCGGATGACTGGTTGGCTCATGCCGCAGAGGGCACAGTAGCAGCCAAGCAGCACGGAATACAACGCAAAACGGACGCCCGGCTTCAGGTGCAGCAGGCGGAACAGGAATGCCAGGATGGAAACCAGGATGCCCACATGGAATCCGCTGACGGAGAGAATATGCGCAATGCCGAGGCGGGAGAAGGCTTCCCGGTCCTCCAGGGGAATCAGCGACCGCTGGCCGAGCAGCAGGGCGGCGGTGTAGCCGCCGTTTTCTTCGCCCATGCGCGCGATGAGCGCCTGGGTCAGTCGGTGGCGGAGGGAGGCGGTGAAACCCGCGAAGGAGAAGCCGGCGGGATCAGAAACGGCCAGCCCTTCGTCTCCGTAAAGGCCAACGGTGATTCCCCGGCGCAGCAGATCCTCCCGGAAATCATAATCATCCGGATTGTCTGCATCATCCGGATAATACAACTCGGCCCGGAAGGATACCATCCTGCCGGGCTGCAGATCATCCGCGGAGAAGTCCTCGTCCGCATAGAAAGACCAGTAAGCG
Source organism: Clostridia bacterium (assembly GCA_017429695.1). Classification (GTDB taxonomy): domain Bacteria; phylum Bacillota; class Clostridia; order Christensenellales; family Aristaeellaceae; genus Aristaeella. Next base: position 16,691 of record JAFROK010000001.1, read on the forward strand.
CCGGCGGAAAAGGGCGTGCTGTTCAGCGTCACATCCGACAGGTCCATGCGGAGCTGATTGAAGGCGCCGGTGCGGACCTCGGAGGCAATGACGCCGGTGACTTCATAATCGCCCTCCGGCGGCACTGTCGGATGCCAGGCCAGGCTGGCGGAAGCGGCGCCGAGCGCAGCGGCCAGCAGCAGGCAGCCCGTCCAACGCAGCCATCCCTTCGACAGGATAACCACAGACAGAAAGGGCACGCACGCGATGACCGCATACCACGGGGAATCAGACCGGCGGCCGATCAGGACGCCGATGATCAGGAGCAGCGTGGCGGCCGGCAAAAGCCAGGAGCGCTGGCGGATATTCATACGGTGAGAACCTGCCCGGGTTTGGCCAGGGCGACATCCGGATGGCAGAAACGAGCTTCCCGGAGCAGAATGTCCGGGGGAATGAACGGATTAAAATGGGTCAGCACCAGCTTTTCGGCACCGGCTTCTGCAGCCATGGCAGCGGCCAGCGCCGCGGAGAGGTGCGGTTTCTGCTCCGCCCAGGAATCAGCAGGAAACAGGCCGTCCGCCAGGAGCAGATGGACTCCATGATAAAACGGGGCCAGAGAGGGCAGGGTGTTTGTATCCCCGGTATAGCCGAAGGCCCGGGCACCGGATTCCACCCGGAAACCGACAGCGGGCACGGGATGGCGCGCTTCACCGACTGTAACGGTGCAACCGCCCAGGGAAAGGACATCCCCGGGGGCGATATCCGTGAGGCGGAAACAGGCGGCGGACGAGACGACCTTCCGCAGGGCGGAGGATTCATCCACCGGCGCATATACTGGCAGCTGACGGCCATCCTTGCCGAAGCCCAGGGCTTCCAGGCGGTACATCAGGACCGGAATATCCGCCGCGTGGTCAAAATGCCAGTGGGAAAGCAGGAGCGCGGTCAGGGACTCCGGGGCGGTGAGCGCGGTGAGCCGGGACAGGATACCGCTGCCCAGGTCCAACTGGATCAGCGTGGTGTCGTCCACTTCCAGCAGGTAGCCGGAGGTGGCGCCGTTACTTTCCGGGAAAGGGCCATTGACGCCGAGAACGTGAAGCTTCATATGGATCAGAGCTCCTTTACGGTGCCGCCGTTGTCTTCCACGACCTGGGAAATGATATCCACCGTGCGGGCCACTTCGCCTTCGCCACGGGAGGCGATCCAGAGACGGACGGGCTCGGGGCGCTCAGATAGGCAGTCGTTGAGGGCATCGGCGTTGTTGCCGTAGTAGTCCGGGAAGGAGAGCATGGATTTCAAGGCGGTGTGGAGTTCAAGGGGGGTGCTGTAGCGGTTGGCGTCGAGGAAGATGGTTTGCATAAGGGCCTCCTGTTTCAGGTGTCAGGTATCAGGTGTCAGGTATCAGGTGTCAAATACCTCTTCCCGTGCGGATGGAGAAGGTGAGCATATAGGCGGCGAAGGCGCTTTCGGCGGCGACTATCAGGCCCCGGGCGCCGCTGCTGGCCAGGGGCATGACGTCAAACAGGTTCAGGACCGGGACGGTGCCCCAGGTGCTTTCCGGAACCGAAGCCAGGTACTGGTACAGCAGGATCAGCAGGATCAGGACCGCCGGGATGAACAGGAGCCAGGCAAAAGGCTCCCGCAGGCGGGTGGCGCCGGCCAGGGGCAGTAGCATGGCCAGGGAGATGCCCATCAGTAAGCCTACCAGCAGTCCGCCGAAATACCAGTGGGCCGGCAGGACGGGAATGAGCAGGCAGATCGCGAGCAGCATGGCCAGCGGCAGGACAATGACGGTCAGCTTTCGGAGAAACATTTTTCTTCCAGCTCCTTCAGAATTTTCAGGTCTGATTCGCTCAGGTCCGCGGTTTCCAGCAGATCCGGGCGGAAACGGGCGGTGGCGGCCAGACTTTCCCGGCGCCGCCAGGCGCGGATTTTCGCATGGTCACCGGACAGAAGCACATCCGGTACAGTGCGCCCGTCCAGTTCCCGGGGACGCGTATATTGGGGATACTCGAGCAGCCCGTCCGAGAAAGATTCTTCCTCCGGACTTTCGGCGCTGCCCAGCACCCCGGGGATAAACCGGGCGACACAATCCGTGAGGACCATGGCGGCCAGTTCGCCGCCGGTCAGGATATAATCGCCGATACTGATTTCTTCATCAATGCAGGCATCCAGCGCGCGCTGGTCCACGCCTTCGTAATGGCCGCAGAGCAGGATCAGTTCCTTTTCCTGCGCCAGTTCCTTCGCCAGGGCGGTGGTCAGCCTCCGGCCTCGGGGGCCGAGGTAAATGCGCTTCGCGTCGGGATGGGCGGCGGTAACGTCTGCCATGGCATCCATGATCGGCTGGGCCATCATGACCATGCCGGCGCCGCCGCCGAAGGGATAATCGTCGGTATTCTTATGCTTGCTGGCGGAATAGGGGCGGATATCCGTCAGGCGGATATCCAGCAGGCCCTGTTCCCGGGCACGGCCGAGAATACTGGCAGAGAATACGCTTTCAAACATTTCGGGGAAGATGGTGAGGATATTAACTGTCAAAAACAGCCACCTCCCGCAGTTTGCCTGACACAACAGAGATCCGGGCGTTTTCCGGATCCACTTCCGGGAAAACGGCCAGCAGCGCCGGGGCCATCATGGTGCCTTCCGGCGTTTTGAACACCCAGGTGTCCACCGGGCCGTACTGCAGGACTTCTGTCAGGGTGCCGACAACTTTGCCGGTTTCATCTACCGCTTCACAGCCGACCAGGTCGGCAATGAGCACGGCGCCGTTCTTCGCCGGAGCAGCATGGGCCCTATCGATATACAGGTCTCGCCCGCGGTACTTCTCTACATCGTTCGCGTTTCCACAGCCGGCGATCACGGCATAGACAAAACCGTCATGCACACGGGTGACTTTGCAGGAAACAGGGGAGTAGGCGCCGCCTGATTCCAGATACAGTTCCTTCCAGGAAGCAAAGCGGTCCAGATCCGCCGCGTACGGCTTGATTTTACATTCCCCGTGAACGCCCTGCGGCTTCAGCACGGTACCGATCATCAGATAATCCTGCATCAGACAGACAACTCCTGAAAAAGCGCGGGATCCGATACTGCTCCGGATCCCGCGTTCATATTACTGGATTTCGACAAAAACAGGCTTGCTGTTTTTTGCCGTAGCCGCCTTGACCACAGCGCGGATCGCCTTGGCTATACGGCCTTGTTTACCGATGACCTTGCCCATATCATCCTCGGCAACATGCAGTTCCAGGATGACGGCTTCGGGGCCTTCGGTAACAGTGACGCTCACCTGCTCGGGATGTTCCACAAGTGACTGCGCCACGAAGGTAAGAAGTTCTTGCATGGGTACATCCTTTCTTTCCGGACCCCAATGACAGACAGACGAATGCCCGGCCGGCATTTATTCCGGATGCAGGTCGGTTATTTCTCCTCGATCGCGCCGGTCTTCTTCAGCAGAATCCGAACGGTATCGGTGGGCTGGGCGCCGACGCCGAGCCAGTACTTGGCGCGTTCGTTGTCCACTTTGATTTCAGCGGGCTTGGTCATGGGATCATAGTAACCGATTTCTTCAATGAAGCGGCCGTCGCGGGGGCTGTGAATATCGGCAACCACAACGCGATAGAAAGGCTTTTTCTTCATTCCCATTCTCTTCAGACGGATTTTGACGGACATTTGGAATTCCTCCTAAAATAATAATGATGATATCTATCGGAAATCATATACCGGGTATATGAGTCCAATCGCAGGTGTCAGGTATCAGGGGTTATGAGATCCTTCGCTGGCGCTCAGGATGACAACCGCTGATAGCGGGGTAACAGTTTGGCTCAGGGAATCACTGGAGCTCAAAAAGCAATGATTTACATTCCCGGGAAGCGCATGCGCATTTTGTTTTTGCCTTTGCCGCCCATCATCTGTTTCATCATCTGCTGGGCCTGCTCAAACTGGCGGATGAGGGCGTTGACGTCCTGCACGGTGGTGCCGGAACCGGCGGCAATCCGCTTGCGGCGGGAGGCGTTCAGGATGGACGGATCGCGGCGTTCCTTCGGCGTCATGGAGCGGATGATGGCTTCCGGCTTCTTCATGGCATTGTCGTCCACGTCGATATCCTTGTTGCTCATGCCGGGGAGCATTTTCAGCATGCTCTTGATGCCGCCCATTTTCTTCATGCTCTGCATCTGATCCAGGAAATCCTCCAGGGTCAGCTTGTTGCTGAGACCCTTGCGGGCGAACTTTTCGGCATCCTTTTCGTCGAAGGCTTCGGCGGCTTTGTCGATCAGGGTCAGCATGTCGCCCATGCCCAGGATACGGGAGGCCATCCGGTCCGGATGGAAAGGCTCGATATCGGAGAGCTTTTCGCCGATACCGCTGAACTTGATCGGCTTGCCGGTGACGGCTTTGATGGACAGCGCAGCGCCGCCGCGGGTGTCGCCGTCGAGCTTGGTGAGGATGATGCCGGTGACGTCCAGCTTTTCATCGAAAGCCTTGGCGACGGTGACCGCGTCCTGACCGGTCATGGAGTCGACCGTCAGGAGGATTTCGGTGGGGTGCACCGCATCGCGGATGCGGCACAGTTCGTCCATCAGGGCTTCGTCGATATGCAGGCGGCCGGCGGTATCGATGATCAGCACGTCCCGCTGATAATACTTCGCGTATTCAACGGCTTCTTTCGCGGTTTTGACCGGGTCCTGCGTGCCTTTTTCGAAAACCGGCACATTGACCTGCTGGCCGACAACCTGCAGCTGTTTGATGGCGGCAGGGCGGTAGATATCGCAGGCGGCGAGCATCGGGCGCTTGCCCTGCTTGGTCAGGTATCCGGCCAGCTTGGCGCACATGGTGGTTTTACCGGCGCCCTGGAGGCCGCAGAGCATAAAGATCGTCGGCACGGAAGGGGACCAGTTGAGCCGGGCATTGGTGGAGCCCATGAGCTCGGTCATTTCTTCGTTGACGATCCGGATGACCTGCTGGGAAGGCGTCAGGGAAGACAGCACGTCGGTTCCGACACACCGCTCCGTAACCTTTTTGATGAAGTCCTTGGCGACGGCATAGTTGACGTCGGCCTCCAGAAGGGCCATACGCACTTCGCGCATGCCTTCCTTCACGGACTGCTCGGTCAGTTTGCCGCGGCCGGTCATTTTCCGCAGGGCGCCCTGCAGTTTTTCACTTAAGCCCTCAAAGGCCATCGGTTTCCTCCTGATCCAGGGCCAGCAGATCCGAAAGCAGGATTTCGGCCCGGTTGTATTCGGCGTTCTTCAGGGCGGCCAGCGCTTCTTCCAGCCCGGATTCCATCCGGCGGAACCGCCCGGCGACGCCCAGCTTGGATTCCATTTCGGTGAGGCGGGAAGCGGCGCGGGAAAGCGTCTCATGGACCGCCTGGCGGGAGATGCCGACTTCCTCGGCAATTTCACCCAGGGAAAGATCTTCTTCACAGTGCAGCGAGAGGACGCGGCGCTGATTCTCCGTCAGCAGGCCGCCGTAGAAAGCGGAGAGAAAGGCCAGATCCACCTTTTTCTGCAGCTCTTCCTTCGCCATTGAAAAAATCCCCCCTGTCAAGGATAAAACCCTGACGGAGAGGAATTATACACCTTTTGGAATATTTGTCAAGGGATTTTGATTGACAGCCTTAATTCGTGATTTCCTGTCCGGTGATTTTTTTCCAGAAGGCGCGGATGGTTTCCTGGTTGGAGACGCCGTAATTCGGATCGTATTTTTTGGCTTCTTCCATATCCCGGAGGAAGTGGACGCAGAGGTGGCCGTCGAAGCCGTTATCCTTGATGGAGCCGGACATATGGGGCATATCGTGGGTGGAGCCGATGGTCCAGGTGCCCCAGGGGAGTTTGACGTAAACCGCCTTCTGGTTCCAGGTGTTCTTATCTCCAAAGGCTTTGAGCATGGTTTCCGTATCTACTTTGGTCAGCGGTTCGCTGTCGCAGTGGCGTCCCCGGGAGAGCACCCGCAGGGTCCAGCTCAGGCCGGAAGACGGATCGTAAATCAGGAGATGATCACCGTTTTTCAGGTTTGGCTTGATATCGTTGTACCAGTGCAGGAGCTTGATGGAGCTGGCACCCGGCGCGGAAACACTGGCGACTGTGACGGCCGAAGTGGCGCTCTGAGACTCCGAAGAGGAAGCGGCGGACTGCGCAGAAGCGGCAGTTTCCGCAGTGGAAGAGGAGGATGCGGTACTCGCGGTGCCGTTCGATACGGCCTTTTCCAGGGCGGTCAGCGTTTTCTTTCCGGCAACGCCGTCCGGATCCAGGTTCTGCTTTTTCTGGAAGGCGATGACGGCAGCCTGGGTCTGTTTTCCGAATTTTCCGTCCGCTTTGCCGGAGAGATATTTCAGCTGGATCAGGGCTTGCTGCATGATTTTGACCCGGTCTCCGCTGGCACCCTTGCGCAGGGAAGTGTAGTTGCCGGAGAAAAGACTGGCGGAAGAAGAAACGGCCGATGAAGAGGATGACGCCTGGGTATTTTCAGCCGGAGCGGTTTCCACAGGTGTTGTTTCCGCAGGCGCTGTTTCCACGGGTGTGGTTGATACCGGTTCGGAAGCTTCCTGAACAACTTGTTCCTGAACAGTTTGCTCAGCGGCAGGCGCCGGATCGGCGGAAACGGTGGCTTTTTCAGCGGCATAAAGGATTTCCTGGGTCATTTTGCCGGCCAGGCCGTCTACATCCAGCTTGTTGGCTTTCTGGAACCTGCGGACGGCTTCTTCGGTTTTGTTGCCGAATTTGCCATCCGCCGTGCCGCTCAGGAAACCGAGATTGATCAGAGCCTGCTGGAGCTTTTTGACCTCATTGCCGCTGCAGCCGTTATACAGGGTGGAAGAGTCCCATGCCAGGGCCGGAGCACAGGCAAGAAGGGCCATCACCAGGACGGTCAGCAGGCAGAACAGGCGGTTGCGCACGGGTTATTCCTCCCTTCCCGAATAGAACGAATGATAAGTCCGAAATCGTTCCGAGTATACCATGAAATCATCAAATTGTAAAGAAAGTGTTACGACAGTGTTAAGAGCGAGGAAACAAACGGTGGGTAGGAAGGGGTGAAAGGAACAGATGATTTTTGGGTCTGTGCGAAACAGCTTTTTTATGATAGAATGGGTTCAGAAAAGCAGAAATGTTCTCGGATCACGAAAAGACAAATTCATATGAAAGGTTCAGAAATGGTGGACAAGTGAAGATTACTGCAATCGGTGAAATCCTGGTTGACATGACCCAGACCCACGTGGATGAAAGCGGCATTCCGCATTTCTCCGCTAATCCCGGAGGCGCCCCGGCCAATGTGGCGGTGGTGGTTTCCCGGCTCGGCGGGAAAGCCGGATTTATCGGCTGCGTGGGAGACGACCTGTACGGCAAACTGCTGAAGGATACCCTGATCCGCAACGGCGTTCCGGCGGACGGGCTGCAGGTGACGGACAAGGCCAATACGACCCTCGCGATTGTGATGGTGGATCCGAGTGGGGAGCGCAGTTTCTCTTTCTACCGGAAACCTGGCGCGGATACGCTGATTGACGAAAAACAGGCGATTCGCGATGCGGCCGGCACCGGCATCCTGCATTTCGGCAGCGTCAGCCTGACAGATCCTGCCTGCCGGAACGCGGTCATCAATACGATCCGCGCGGGCCGGGACGCAGGTGCGCTGATCAGCTATGATCCGAATTACCGGGCATCCCTCTGGGAAAATGAAGAAACCGCCCTTCTGCTGATGCGCGCGGTACTTCCGCTGTGCGATATTGTCAAGATCAGCGATGAAGAAACGGTGCTGCTGACCGGGGAAAAGGAACCGGAGGCAGCGCTGAAGCACCTGACGGACATGGGTATCCGGCTGGCGGTTGTGACACTCGGCTCAAAGGGCGCCATGTGGCGCTGCGGAGAAATGCAGGGACTGGTGCCCGGCTTCTCCGTGAAGGTGGCCGACACCAACGGGGCGGGGGATACCTTCTTCGGCGCTTTCCTGAGCCGCATTGCCGCCCGCGGCGGATTGGAAGGCCTGACGGAAACGGAACTCAACGATTATGTCCGCTTTGCCAACAAAGCCGCATCCATTACGGCCAGCCGGCCGGGAGCGATTCCGGCAATGCCGACGCTGAAAGAAGTGGAGGGAAACGCATGAAACAGAAACTGATTTTCCTGGACATCGACGGTACGCTGACCTCACCGGGCAGCAACATCCCGCCGGAGAGCGCCATGAAGGCCGTGAAAAAGGCGCAGGCGGCCGGACACAAGGTGTTTCTCTGCACCGGGCGGAATCCCGCCATGCTGGCGCCGGTGCTGGCGCTGGGCTTTGACGGCGCGGTGGCGGGGGCGGGCGGCTATGTATTCACGAACGACGAAGTGCTGTTTGACTGCCCGATGAAAAAGGAAGATTTTGAAACCGGCATGCGCCTGCTGGGAGAAAACGGCGTTTTCCGGACGATTGAGGCGAAGGACGCTACCTGGGGCGACGAAGACCTGGGAGAATTCCTTTCCCAGGCCGGGGAGGGAAACAGCGAGCTGATGCGGTGGCGGAAGGCGCTGGCTGAACAGCTGAACATCCGCCCGATGAAGGAGTACGACGGCAGCCCGATCTATAAGATCGTGATCATGTGCAAGGAAATGAAACAGCTGGAACCGGCGAAAAAGGCGCTGGAGAAGGACTACAATTTTGTGGTGCAGGACCTGGCTGCGCGCAACTGCCTGAACGGGGAGCTGATCAACCGGAAGTATGACAAGGGCAGGGGCGTCCGGATTGTGGCGGAGTATTACGGGATTGGCCTGGAGGATACGATTGGCTTCGGGGACAGCATGAACGACCTGGAGATGATCGAAACCGTCGGGTATTCCGTATGCATGGACAACGGAAGCCCGGCCCTGAAGGCAAAGAGCGATATGGTGTGCCCGGCGGTGGAAGAGGACGGGCTCTACAAGGCGTTTGACCAGCTGGGCCTGCTATAATTGCTTCCGGGATTATTGGCTATTTACGAAACTGTTTTTTTTCTGTATACTTAATACAAATGAGGCAGCAGTCTCTTTGCCTGATACTTTCACGACAACCAAACTTCAGAACAGGAGGGAACCCGTATGGCTCTCGATTACCGGAAATGTGCGGAGGAAATCTCTGCCAATATCGGCGGCGGCGCCAATGTCATCAGCGCGGCGCACTGCGCGACCCGGCTTCGCCTGGTGATCGCCGATAACGGAAAAGTGAACAAGGCAGCCCTGGAAAACATCGACGGCGTCAAAGGCATGTTTGAATCCAACGGCCAGCTGCAGCTGATCATCGGCACAGGCACCGTCAACAAGGTGTACGACGAATTCCTGGCGGTGACCGGCGTATCCGCCGCGTCCAAGGACGATGTGAAAGCCGCGGCCGTATCCAAGATGCCCTGGTGGAAAAAGATCCTGAAAACCCCCGGCGATATCTTTGTTCCGATCCTGCCGGCCATCGTGGCATCCGGCCTGATGATGGGTATTGTGGAAGCAATCCCGAAATTCTGGCCCGCGTTTGCCAATACCGGCTGGTTCTCCTTCCTGGATATGGTGGCCAATACCGCGTTTGCCCTGCTGCCCGTGCTGGTGGCGGCTTCCGCGGCCCGGGTATTCAAGGGCAACCTTTTCCTGGGCATCGTCATCGGCCTGATGCTGGTACATCCGGCCCTGCTGAACGCCTGGAACTCCGGCAGCGTGAAGGATGTATCCCAGACATTCAATAAACCGATTCCCATTGAATGGGTCCAGGAGGCGATTGACAACGGCCTGACGGAGGAAGAGCAGAAGCTCCTTCCCGGCGGAAAGGACGGATACGTCGCCAAAGTGAGCGACCTGTACGGCACACAAAAGGGATATGAGGACAAGGAAGGACTCAGCCCCTCCCTGCTGAACAACCTGCCTTCCTACAAGAATGACAAGGATGAAAATGTCAGCCTGAGCGACAAGGTATGGGAGTATATCAAGAAAAATGAGGACATGACCGTCGAAAAGATCGGCGGCATCGACCAATGGAACCTCTTCGGAAGCATCGGGATTTCGCGTGTGGGTTATCAGGGACACGTGATTCCCGTGATCCTGGCCGTGCTGTTCATGTGCTTCATTGAAAAACGGCTGCACAAGATCGTGCCGGAAATGATCGACCTGTTCGTGACACCGCTGGTGACGGTTGTTGTGACAGCCTTTGCCGCATTCCTGGTAATCGGCCCGATCTTCTCGGTGGTGGAAAACTGGGTGCTGGCCGGCGCCAAGTGGCTGATTTCCGTCGGATACGGTGTCGGCGCAGCCGCCATGGGCGCCCTGTATCCCTGGACCGTGGTCATGGGCCTGCATCATATGTACAACGTCATTGAAGCGGGCATGCTGGCCGGAACAGCCGGCGTCAATACCTGGATGCCGATTGCTTCCGCCGCGAACTTTGCCCAGTTCGGCGCCTGCCTTGCGGTGGCCATCAAGGTGAAGAACCAGAAGACCAAGTCCGTGGCATTCCCATCTTCGCTTTCCGCCTCCCTGGGCATTACCGAACCGGCGATCTTCGGTATTAACTTCCGGTTCATGAAGCCCTTTATCTGCGGCATGATCGGCGGCGCAGTCGGCGCCTGGTTCGCTGCCGTGATCCCGAACGGCGGAGCTGAGGGCGTTCCCTTCGGCGCCACAACCTACGGTGTGACCGGTATTCCGGGTATTCCGGCCATCAACAATATTCCGATGTATATCATCGAACTGCTGATTGCTTCCGGCGTGGCCTTCGCGCTGACCTGGTTCATCTGGAAGGAAGAGGAACCCGCCGCGGCGCCTGTTCCCGCGGATGCTTTCCCGGCACCGGCGGAAGCAGCTGCTCCGGAAATCCCGACGATCTCCGTGATCCGCTGCGCGGCCGGGAACGTGCTGCAGCCGGTGAAGGGCACCGTGATTGCCCGGGATCAGATACCGGATGATACCTTTGCGTCCGGCGTGCTGGGCGACGGCGTCGGCATCCAGCCGGAGGACGACAAGGTGGTTGCCCCGTTTGACGGCACGATTTCCTCGGTGGCGGACAGCCAGCATGCCATCGGCATTGAAGCCAACGGCATGGAAATGCTGATCCACGTCGGCGTGGACACCGTGAACATGCAGGGCGACGGCTTCAAGTGCCTGGTGAAGGAAGGCGACGAGGTGAAGGTCGGACAGACCCTGATCATCTTTGACCGGGCCAAGATCAAGGCGGCCGGTTACAGCGACACCGTGGCGGTGCTGCTGACCAATTCCGACGACCTGGAAGGCGTCGAGTGCGGCGCGAAATAAACTATTGAAACGATCCGCCCTGTGCGGATAAGAAAATAAGGAGGAAACCATCATGAAATCTTTTGAGTACACCATTACCGATCCCGTAGGTATCCATGCCCGTCCTGCCGGCGTGCTGGTGAAGGAAATTAAAAAGTACACATCCACCGTTACGGTGATCAAGGGCGAAAAGTCCGTCAACGCGCTGAAGCTGATGGCCCTGATGGGCATGGGCATCAAGCAGGGCGACACGGTGAAAGTCACCATTGAAGGCGCGGATGAAGACACGGCGGCTGCCGCGATTGAGGAATTCTTCAAGGCAAACCTGTAACCTGTCCATACGCAAACGGCTGCCGGTTCCGACAGCCGTTTGTTTTCACCTAAAGAAAGATGGAGGGTAAAACCATGATCCTGATTCAAGGAAAAGGCGTATCCAACGGCGTGGCCATCGGACCGCTGTATTACTACCAGCGGGCGAAAGCCACGATTACCCGCTACCAGGTGGAAGATCCGGAAGCGGAATGGAACCGCTTCAAGGCGGCCCAGGGCACAGCCATTGAGCAGCTGGGCGAATTGGCGGAAAAGGCCCGGGCCGAGGCAGGCGATGAGGCCGCGCTGCTGTTTGAAACCCACCAGATGATGGCGGAAGACATGGAGTATGAGGAAGCCATCCAGACGGCGATCCAGGATGAAAAGCTGAACGCGGAAGCGGCGGTGACAGACACCGCGGCCCAGTTCGCGGAAATGTTCGCCACGATGGATGATCCGTATTTCCAGGCCCGCGCGGCGGACGTGAAGGACGTTTCCGCCCGGATTATTGCCGCGCTGACCGGCGTGGCCCAGGGCGGCATCAATTCCCCGGTGCCGGTGATCCTGGCCGCGGACGACCTGGCGCCCAGCGAAACGGTGCAGCTGGACAAGAGCAAGATTCTGGGCTTTGTGACCGAAGGCGGATCCGGATCCAGCCATACGGCGATCCTGGCCCGGACCATGGGCATTCCGGCAATCATCGGCGTGGGTGACCAGCTGAAGCCGGAATATGAAGGCAAGGAGGTCATTATTGACGGCGGTACCGGCAACGTGACCATTGACGCCGATGAGGACGCGAAGGCACACCTGCTCAAAAAGATGGAAGAGCAGAAAAAGATGCGGGAGATGCTGGAGCAGCTCAAAGGCCTGCCCAACGAAACACTGGACGGGCAGAAGATCAAGGTCTACTGCAACATTGGCGGTCCGGATGACGTGCCGGCCGTGCTGAGCAACGACGCCGGCGGCGTCGGCCTGTTCCGGAGCGAGTTCCTGTACCTGAACTGTGACGATTTCCCGTCGGAAGATGTGCAGTTTGAGGCATACAAGAAGGTGCTTTCCGATATGGACGGCCGGGAGGTCGTGATCCGGACGCTGGATATTGGCGCGGACAAGCAGATTGCCTATTTCAACATGCCGAAGGAGGAAAACCCGGCGCTGGGCAACCGTGCGCTGCGGATCTGCCTGAATCGGCCGGTAATTTTCCATACCCAGCTGCGGGCCCTGTTCCGCGCTTCCGCATTCGGCAAGCTGGGCATCATGTTCCCCATGGTAACCAGCGTATGGGAAGTTAAGGAAGCCAAAAAGATGTGCGACCGGGTGAAGGATGAGCTGACCAAGGAAGGCATTCCCTTCAGCGAAGATGTGGAAATCGGCATCATGATCGAGACACCGGCCGCGGTGCTGATGAGCGACCGGCTGGCCAAGGAAGTGGACTTCTTCTCCTGCGGCACCAACGACCTGACCCAGTACACCCTGGCCTGCGACCGGCAGAACGCCGACCTGGGCCGGTTCTACAATCCGCACCATCCCGCCGTGCTGCGGGCCCTGAAGATGGTCTGCGACAACGCCCACAAAAACGGCGTGTGGGTCGGCATCTGCGGCGAACTAGGCGCGGACCTGGCCCTGACGGAGACATTCCTCTCCATCGGCATTGACGAGCTGTCCGTTTCCCCGCGCTCCGTGCTGCCGCTGCGGCAGAAAATCCGCGAGGTGAATGTGTCCGAGGTGAAGGAAAAAGTGCTGGCGGACCTGCTCAGCGACGAGAATACAATCTGAGAATTATACGAAACAAAGGCATCCCGGAATCTGACGACGGATTCCGGGATTTTTCCTGTTAAAAAAGAGTTAAGAAAAGTTTAAACATTCCGTTCATGTTTCATCTGTACAGAAAAACTGGTATAATGGCGGGTGGTAAAGAAGGAGGTGCGCCGTGGGAAAGATTGTGGTGGTGGCCGAGAAACCAAGCGTCGGGCGGGATATTGCCCGGGTGATCGGCTGCGGAACCCGCGGGGACGGATGCCTGATCGGCGACAAATATATCGTCACATGGGCAGTCGGCCATCTGGTGACCCTGGTGGAACCGGATGAGATGGACGAGAAATATAAAAAGTGGCGGTTTGATACGCTGCCGATCCTGCCGGAGGAGATTCCGCTGAAGGTGATCAGCGGCACAAGGGACCAGTACAGCAAGGTTAAGAAGCTGATCAACGACAAGGAAACCGATTCTCTGATCTGCGCGACAGACGCGGGGCGGGAAGGCGAGCTGATCTTCCGCTATATATACGAAAAAACCGGATGCAAAAAACCGTTTTCCAGGCTATGGATCTCCTCCATGACGGATGAGGCCATCCGGGAGGGATTTGAGCAGATCCGGCCCGGGGCGGATTACGACGGGCTGTATGCCAGCGCCCAGTGCCGCAGCCAGGCGGACTGGCTGGTGGGCATGAACGCGAGCCGGGCTTTTACACTGAAATACAACGCGCTGCTGAGCGTCGGCCGGGTTCAGACGCCGACGCTGGCGATCCTGGTGAAGCGCCGGAAGGAGATTGAAAACTTCAAGCCGGAAGGATACTGCACGGTGAACGCCGATTTCGGCGACTACAAGGGGACGTATTTTTCCGAAAAGCTGGAACCGGATACCCACCTGAAGACCCGGGCGGAGGCGGACGCGATCGCCGGGGAAGTAAAAGGGAAGGAAGGAAAGGTGATCCTGGCGGAGACGACCCGGAAAAGGGATCTGCCGCCGCAGCTGTATGACCTGACCAGCCTGCAGCGGGACGCGAACAAGCAGTTGGGCTTTACAGCGGACAAGACGCTGAAGATTGCCCAGAGCCTGTATGAAACCCACAAGGCGCTGACCTATCCCCGGACCGACAGCCGCTACCTGCCGCCGGACATGATTCCCCGGGTGATGCAGACGATGAAGCTGCTGCCGGAAGCGTATCAGCAATACGTGCCCGGCACCCAGCGGGACGGAAAGCTGGCCGTATCGAAGCGGACGATCGACGCGACGAAGGTTACGGATCACCACGCGATTATCCCGACCGCCCGGAAAGCGGACATCGGGAAGTTCAGCGAGGATGAGCGGAAACTGTATGACATGGTGGCCCGGCGAATGCTGATTGCGTTCTATCCGGCCTGCGAATACGACGCGACGAAGGTGGTCACCCGGGTCGGGGAACACGATTTTCGGACCAATGGCCGGGTGATCGTGGACAATGGCTGGCGGGATGTACCGGCGATGGAGAACCCGCCAAAGGCCCGGAAGAAGGCCAAGGGCGAGGAGGAAGAGGAAGGCCCGCTGCCGCCGCTGCAGGAGGGCGATACCCGCCTGGTGAAGGACGCGGCGGTGAAGGAAGACCAGACGAAGCCGCCGCTTCCGCATACGGACGCGAGCCTGCTGGCGGCCATGGAAACGGCCGGCAAGGACCTGGACGATGAAGAACTCGTCCGCCAGATGAAGGGCAGCGGCATCGGCACACCGGCCACCCGCGCGGCGATTATTGAACGGCTGCTGAAGGTCGGCTATGCGCAGCGCCGGGGGAAAACTCTGAACGCGACCGACAAGGGCGTACTGCTGATTGAGATCATGCCGCAGGAGATCGCCAGCCCGGAAATGACCGGGCGGTGGGAGCTGGCACTGCACGATATCACCGATGGAAAGCAGGATGCCGGGCGGTTTATGGACGGCATCCGGAACATGAGCCGGTTCCTGGTGGAATATGCGAAGAATACGGCTTCGGCGGTGACGTTCCCGGAGGACGAGCGGCGGAAAAAATATTCCGGCAAGGGAACGGGCAGCGGATATACCCGTACAGTGGTGGAAGGCGCGGTGTGCCCGGTGTGCGGGAAAGGGAAGATTGAGGAAAGCCCGCGGGCGTTCAACTGCTCCGAAAAGGGATGCGGATGCACGCTGTGGAAGGACTGCCTGACCCGTGGCGGCGGACCGGAACTGACGGCAAAGCTGGTCAGTATGCTGCTTGAAAAGAAGGAACTGAAGGGATCCACCGGGATCATGAAGATTGCGGACGGGAATATCCAGTTTATTCCGAACGGGAAAGATACGCCGAGTGTAAACCGGTCGATGATTTATAAGAAATAACGCAGGAGGAAAAGAAGATGGCAGAAGCGATTCGGAAGCGGAGCGAAATTGAAGCAAAGTACAAGTGGGACCTGACCCATATTTATCCGACGGATGAAGCATGGGAAGCGGATTTCAAAAAAGTGATGGCGGACGTGGATTCCATTTCGGCCTATGACGGGCATGTGGCGGAAAACCCGAAGGCCGCGATCAAGGCCATGCAGGCATTCAACGACCGGATTATGCCGGTGGTGGAATACGCGTTTTTGCAGAAGGAAGCCGACAACACGGATCCGGCGGCCCAGGGACGGAAGGATATGTCCATGCAGCTGATTGTGGCCGCGATGACCAAAGGATCATTCCTGGAACCGGAACTGCAGGCCATGCCGGAGGAAGACCTGAAAGCGCTGATGAATGATCCGGAAATGAAGGACTTTGACGCGATGCTGCGCCATGTGCTGCTGGCGAAACCGCATACGCTGCCCAAGGAGCAGGAGCGGCTGATCGCCATGATGGGCGAAGTGGCGGAAGCACCGGGGAATATCTTCTCCGCCCTGTCGGACGCGGACATGAAGTTCCCGCCGATCAAAATGCCCGATGGCAGCGAACAGGAACTGACGGAGGGCAATTATTCCCTGTTTATCCATTCCACGGACCGGGATGTCCGCCGGCAGGCGTTCCACAACATCATGAGCACCTATGAATCCTACGGCAACACCATTGCCGGCACCTACAGCGCCAGCGTGAAGAAGGACCAGTTCATGGCCCTGAGCCACAACTATGCATCCGCCCGGGAAGCGGCCATGAAGCCTCTGGAAATTCCGGAATCGGTATACGACAGCCTGATTGAAGCGGTGCATGAATACCTGCCGGTGCTGCAGGAATACCTGCAGCTGCGGAAAAAGGTTTTTGGCCTGGACGAGCTGCACCTGTATGACCTGTATGCGCCGATGGTCAGCGATTTCAAAATGGAGCTGCCCTATGAAAAGGCGTTTGACCTGGTGCTGGAAGGCCTGAAACCCATGGGCGACGATTATATTGCCAAGCTGAAGGAAGCCCGGGACGGCGGATGGATCGATGTGTTCCCCAGCGCGGGCAAGTCCTCCGGCGCGTTCTCTTCCGGGAGCCTGCGGGACGTGCATCCCTATGTGCTGTTGAACCACAACGACAACCTGGACAGCGCGTTCACCATTGCCCATGAACTGGGCCACAGCATGCACTCCTTCTACAGCAACACGAACCAGCCGTCCGCCAAGAGCGATTACAGCCTGTTTGTGGCGGAGGTTGCCTCCACCTGCAACGAAGCGGTGATGCAGCGCTATCTGATGGATCATATGGAGGATCCCAAAGGCAAGGCCTACCTGCTGAACTATCTGCTGGAACAGTTCCGGACAACGGTGTTCCGCCAGACCATGTTTGCGGAATTTGAAAAGATCAGCCACGAAATGGCGCAGCAGGGGATTCCGCTGACGAAGGAAAGCCTGTCCGAAGCATATTTCAAACTGAACGAGCAGTATTACGGTGAAACCTGCTTCATGGATCCGGAAATCGCCAGCGAGTGGATGCGGATTCCGCATTTCTACCGCGCATTCTACGTATACGTATACGCCACCGGCCTGTGCGCCGCGATCTCCCTGAGCGAGAAGATCCTGAACGAGGGCAAACCCGCCGTGGATGATTACCGCAAATTCCTGAGCGCCGGATGCAGCGTGCCGCCGATTGAAGCGCTGAAGCTGGCCGGGATTGATATGTCCTCTCCGGAACCGGTGCGCAAGGCGCTTGAAGTGTTCAAGGAGACGGTACGCAAAATGAAAGAGGTGTTGGGATGAACCGCAAGATCATGCTGGTTTTCGGCACGCGGCCGGAAGCCATCAAAATGTGCCCCCTGGTGCTGGAACTGAAAAAGCGGAAAGATGTGGAAACTGTGGTGTGCGTGACCGGACAGCATCGGAGCATGCTGCAGCAGGTGCTGGACGCTTTCAATGTAACGCCGGATTACGACCTGCACATTATGAAGGACCGGCAGACGCTGTTTGACATCACCACGGGCGTGCTGACCGGCATGCGGGAAGTGCTGGAGAAGGAAAAGCCGGATGTGGTACTGGTGCACGGCGATACGAGCACCACCTTCGCTACCGCGCTGACCTGTTATTATATGCAGATTCCGGTGGGCCATGTGGAAGCCGGCCTGCGCACCTATGACGTTTATTCCCCATATCCGGAGGAATTCAACCGGCAGGCCACCGGGATTGTGACCCGGTACCATTTCGCGCCGACCCCGCTGAGCCGGGACAACCTGCTGCGGGAGGGCAAGAATCCGGACCATATCTTCGTGACAGGCAATACGGTGATTGACGCGCTGAAGACCACCGTGCGGGCGGACTATACCCATCCGGAACTGGAGTGGGCGGCCGGCAGCCGGCTGATCCTGCTGACGGCGCACCGCCGGGAAAACCTGGGCGAACCGATGCACCATATGTTCCGGGCGATCCGCCGCGTGATTGAGGAACATCCGGACGTGAAAGCACTGTATCCGATCCATATGAACCCGGTGGTCCGGGAAGCGGCCGCGCAGGAACTGGACGGATGCGACCGGATCCGGCTGATTGAACCGCTGGAAGTGCTGGACTGCCATAACCTGATGGCCCGCAGCTACCTGATCCTGACGGACAGCGGCGGCATCCAGGAGGAAGCGCCGAGCCTGGGCAAGCCTGTGCTGGTGATGCGGGACGTGACCGAACGGCCGGAAGGCATCGACGCCGGCACGCTGAAACTGGTCGGTACCGAAGAGGAAACCATTTACCGCGAGTTCAGCCGGCTGCTGGACGACAAGGCCGCCTATGACGCTATGGCGCATGCCGAGAATCCCTACGGGGACGGGCATGCCTGCGAGCGGATTGCGGATATCCTTTGCAAGTGATCAGTTGTCAGTTATCAGCTGTCAGTTTTCAGATGATGCGAGGCAGGAGGTGGCGGTTTGGCGAAGGTTGGCGTGATTACTTTCCTGCATAATGACAATTACGGATCGTCGCTGCAGGCTTATGCCCTGCAGCGGACGATCCGGGATATGGGGCATGACTGCGAACACCTGGACTACCTGCCGGACAGCCGGGAGAAAATCCGGAATATGCTCCACAGCGGAAACGACATGAAGCTGATCCTGGACGGAATCCGGAAACGTTCCGTGAAGGCCGGACAGCAGGGCGCCCGGGTGAAGAGCAGCGCGATACCGGCTTTTTATGAGAAATGCATGCAGCTGAGTTCGGTATGCCATAACCAGGCAGAGCTGCAGGCGGCCGCGGAAAAATATGATGTACTGGTTTGCGGCAGCGACCAGATCTGGAATCCGGTGTGGCTGAACCCGGCCTATTTCCTGACGTTTGCGCCGGAAGGAAAACGGAAAATCGCCTACGCTGCCAGCCTGGGAATCAGCAGGCTGCCAGCGGAAGCCAAGATACAAAAAATCCGGAAATGGACGGAAGGGTTTGACGCTGTTTCCGTTCGGGAAAAGGAAGGCGCAGCCCTGCTGAAAAAGATGACGGGGCTGGAAGCAGAAGTCATGCCGGATCCGGTATGCCTGCTTTCCCGGGAAGAATGGGCGGAAGCGGCGGCCTCCGCGCCGGAAGGAGAGCCATATCTGCTGTGCTACTTTATCGGAGAAAACGACGCCTACTGGGACCAGGTGCGACATCTGGAGCTTCAGACGGGGCTGCGGGTGCTGGTGATGCCGGTGACGGCCGGCAGCTACCAGAGCGGTTTCCAGCTTCTGGACGGCGCCGGGCCGGAAGAATTCCTGGGCGCGGTGAAAAATGCGGCCATGCTCTGTACCGACAGTTTCCACGGACTGGCGTTCGGAACGATCTTCGGGGTGAAGACCGAACTGATTCGGCGTTACCGGGAAGACGATCCGGAAAGTAAAAACAGCCGCGTGGATCATTTCCGGCGGCTGACAGCAGAAAAGGGAATGGACGAGATCCGGCGGGAAGGCCGGGAATGGTTGGAAAAAGCAATCGGAGGAGATTCTAGCTCTGCATGTGATCTGTTACCCGAATCAGCAGATTCGGACAGATCATCATCGCTTCGCTCAGAATGACAGAAAAAATCGGAACAGTAAACGAAAAAAGCCCGCCTGGTGCACAACAGGCGGGACTTAATTTCGCTCAGGGGCTCAGGCCTCTTCGTGAATCTTGGGAAGAGCGCGCTGCACATTGCCGCT
Source organism: Clostridia bacterium (assembly GCA_017429695.1). GTDB lineage: Bacteria > Bacillota > Clostridia > Christensenellales > Aristaeellaceae > Aristaeella. The sequence goes on from JAFROK010000001.1 coordinate 36,486, forward strand.
GCGGAGGCAACGGGTGCATACGTTCATCCGGCGGGCAGAACCGTTGACCATCACGCGGACACTCTGCACATTGGGCGCCCAGATACGATGGCTCTTGCGGTTGGAATGGCTGACGTTGTTACCGTTCAGCGTGCCCTTTTCGCAAATCTGACAAAACTTACCCATGGAAATCCTCCTCCTTACTGGAGAGTGTTACACATCAAGCTTATCTAAGATATCACAAGCAAAAAGAAAATGCAAGCAGAAATTTGGGTTTATCCGAAAAGAATCTGGCCGAGGCGGGTGACGGGGCTCTGCATGGTGCAGCCGAGGCGGCGGACGGCCAGGACGCGGGGAATTTTCCGCATATGGCGGGTGGCCAGATAATCCTCGGCAGTTTTCCGGGCTTCGGCGGGCAGGAGATCTCCGTACAGGCGGCAGAAGACCTGGGTATGGGTATAGGTCAGCAGGATCCGGCGCTTTGCTTTCTGCCGGGCACCGAGGGCCCGGAACGCACGAACCAGCAGGCCGGACTGGCTGGCGCCGATGGCGTTGTCTCCGTGCTGCCGGTAAGCGGTCAGCTGCTGATTCACAAACACGACATGGCCGAAGGAAGCCGCCGTGAGGGCGATAAACCAGTCGTGCATAAAGAGTTCCTTGGATTTGCCGTGTTCCGCGATCAGGCGGCACAGGGGACGGTTCATGACCAGCGTGCAGCCGGTGACGTTGTTCTGGACGAGCAGGCGGGGCAGGGTGACCGCGCCGGGATCCCATCCCTGGTGGCGGAAAAAGCTGTCTCCGATGGGGGTACCATCGTCATCTGTCAGGGAACAGTCGGAATGCACCAGGATCGGCGTATCCGCGCCGTACTGCCGGACGGCCTCGGACATGGCCTGCTTTAAGACGGCGACCTTTTCGGGCATCCAGACATCATCATGATCGCAGAGGAAGACATAATCCGCGTCCGCCTGGCGAATCAGGGACAGGAAATTGCCGGCCGCGCCGAAATGCCGACCGGACTCTGCGGCAGGAACGAAGCGGGAATCCTCGCGGTAAAGGGCTTCCAGGATGGCCGGGGTTCCGTCATCGGAACCGTCGTCCTGAATCAGAACGCAAAAATCACCGTCCGTCTGGGCTTTCAGGGAATCCAGCAGGGACGGCAGGTGTTTTTCGCCGTTATAGACAGCCAGGAGAATCAGCGTGTTCACCAGGTGATCCCCCATTTCATGAAATACTTGATGGCAGAGCGGATCTGGCGCATGCGGCCTTTGGACGTCCGCGTATTTTCCCGGGCCCAGCGGTGTGTGACGCACATGGCGGGATGGTAAACAATGCTGCCCAGCCGACGATCCAGGACGCGGCGGCTGAGATCGGAATCCTCCTGATACAGGAAGAAGCGGGGATCAAACCCGTTCAGCTGGCGGAAAACGTCCGTCCGGATCAGGAGGAAGCAGCCGGTGGCGAACTCCACGGGAATCGGCGCGGTGATGACCATGCCGGCCAGGGTAAAATCCTGCCGCCAGCGGCGGAAGATACCGCCGAATTTTTCGAACAGGCCGCCCAGCAGGTAGTGAACCGCGATCCGCTTTTTCGGAAGGAACTGCTCCGTTCCGTCTTCATTCAGGACCCGGGGCGTGAGGATGGCAATGTTCGGATGTGCCTCCATATAGGCGATCATCTTTTTCAGCAGGGACGGATCAAAAACGACGTCCGGGTTCATCATCAGGTGGTATTTGCTCTGGAGATAGGGAAGGACGGCATTGTTGGCCCGGCCGAAGCCGACGTTTTTCCGCTGGGAGAGCACCGTGATCCCGGGGTACGCCCATTTCAGGCGCTCGGCAGTGACCTCCTCCGGGGAGTTGTCCACGAGGAAAACATCGACCTCGATATCCGCATTCTGGATGCAGTTCAGGGCCTGGAAGACTTCATCTCCGCACTTGTAGAGCACGATACACGTTGACAGCATTGCGGGCATGGGGCCTTCCTCCTTCCGGATGTTTGTTCGATTATACCATAAGACCGGCGGAAAGAAAAAGTGGAAATTGAACGTTATTAATGATATACTCACTTGTACCGCGGCTCCGACGGCGGGATTATGATTGGAAGAAGGTTTTGCATCTGAGTAAGTTTGCAGTATTTGTTGACCTGGAGAACTGCGGCGCCAAGGTGGCGACGCTGAACAGCATCCTGGAAAAAGTAAAGATCCGCGGGGATATCCTGCTGGGCAAAGTATACGGATATACCGATAAGTTCGGCGACCTGAAAGAGGTGCTGCTGAGCAATACATTCACGGTGGTGCCGAGCCTGCGCTACGGCATCAGCCAGAAAAACAACGCGGATATCCAGCTGGTGATTGACGCGCTGGAAGTGGCATACAAGAACGACCTGATCGACAGTTTCTGCATCGTTTCCGGTGACAGCGACTACACCCCGCTGGTGGGCCGGCTGAAGAGCATGGGCAAGTTTGTGCTGGGCATCAGCCGGAGCGAAGCGGCCAGCAATATATTCATCAACGCCTGCAACGAATTCCAGTTCCTGGAAAGCGTAGGCAAGCGGAATGTGGAGAAACCCCGGAAGCAGCGGACGGCGAGCGCCAGCGAGGAAACAGCGGATGAAAACGAGCTGAACAAGCTGCTGACGACGGTACTGGAGGAACAGGACCGGGATGAGATTTACGCCAGCGAGCTGAAGGGAACCCTGATGCGCCTGCGGCCGGACTTCAATGAAAAAGCCTATGGCTGCGCCACGTTCTATAAGCTGCTGATGAAGCTGGCCAACAAGTTTGGCGACCTGCGGGTTCACAATGACAACTTTGACGTCATGGTCGGGCTGAACAACTCCAGTGAGAGTCCGGAAGCCATTCCGCAGCTGACCCGTGAAAACTGGCGGGAAGCTTTTGCCGCCCAGATTCGTGCTTATAAGGAGGGCGGATTTGACCGGGTGAATCCCTCCATCCTGAAAGCGGATATCATTACCGCTTATCCGGATTTCAACGAGAGGGCCATCGGCTTCAAACGCTTCTCCGACGTGATGAAGCAGCTCGAAAAGGACGGGCTGGTTGTTGTCGAGATGGATGAGCAGAAAACCATGCTGATCAAACTCTTATAAACGGGAGAGGAAACGGTGAAGTATTTACGGAGAGGAATATGGTACCTGGCGAGCCGGATGCTGCTGGTCAGCCTGATTCTCGCCCTGGTGATTACCGTGTTCTACTATGCCATGAATCTGACGAATATCCAGATCATCCTGAAGGATGGCATGGCAGCCCGGGCTAAATACATCATGGGGATGAGCGATAATCCGGAAGACCTGAACAAATATTTCTCATCCCAGTATGTCCGGACGGGGAACGGCACGCTGGAAACGCGGGACGATCTGATCCGCCTGGCATTTGACAACAAATCCCCTTATGTGAATTATACGGTCCGCGGTATCGACCACCGGCTGGACGTGGATTTCTTCTGGATCTGGCCGGGAGAAGACGAGGACGTTGTGGTGACGATTCATGAACGGATTCCGCGGATTGACGGCCGCGTCAGGGGCTCTGTCGCGGATGATGTGATCCGGGAAAACGGCGCGGAAGCGCTATATCCACCGGACTGGGAGGACGCTACCTATAAGGTGACCATGAAGCAGGAAGGCTCCCAGTGGAAGATCGCGAAGATGGAACGAGTGGATTAGAAAAATAGAGCCGCTTATTTTGCGGCTTTTTGTATGGCATATTTGCATGCGGAGTGATAGAATACGCATGTACCGGGAAAAAGACCGGTGCAATGGCATTTGGAAAGGATGAGGAAACATGCTGAACAAACTGATTAAGAACAAGATGATTTATGCGCTGGCAAGCGTTGTGATCGGTATTATCCTGATTATCAGGCGCGGCCAGATGGCGGATGACGTGGTCCGGATTATCGGATGGCTGATGATCGGTATGGCGGCTGTCTACGCGGTCAGTTATTTTGTGAGCAGTGATAAGGAGCAGGTTCAGCTCGGCTTCGCGATCCTCGCGGGGATCGGCGGACTGCTGCTGGTCCTCCTGTCCCATCAGATTGTGAACCTGTTCCCGATCCTGGCCGGCGTGCTGCTGATTATCAACGGCATCGCTAACCTGAGCGGTGTGAGCGGAAATACCGGAGACGCGGAAGTGCCTGCTTATTCCAAAGTTGTCGCGATTGCGGTGATCGCGCTGGGCGTGCTGATGATTATCTTCAGCCGGACGCTGATCAATGCAACGGTGCTGGTCATGGGCATCTGCCTGGTGCTGAACGGACTGGCGGAGATGGATATTATCCGCAGGTTCTGGTAAATCAGTGATTAGTGGTTAGAGAAAAGCAGACTGATAATAATTTGGCCCGGGAGACTCCCGGGTCATTTTTCTTTCGAGTAGAGGCAGCCACAGTAATTCTGGCGGTAGAGGCTGTATTCAGCGGATAACTGCAGAGATCGCAGGTATCCGTTTTTCTTTTTGAAATCCGCATAGAGGTAATGGACGCCGGAGCGGCGGGCGGCTTCTTCACCGGCCCGGTTGACGAAATCCGCGTTTTTATGCGGGCTGACGGACAGGGTGGTGGTGAAGTATTCAAAGCCGTGTTTTTTCGCCTGTTCAGCGGTTTCGTTCAGCCGCAGCGCAAAGCAGGCGAGGCAGCGCTTTCCGCCTTCCGGTTCATCCGCCATATGCGGAGCGAAAGCGGCAAAGGATGCATGATCATATTCGCAGGGAAGCCAGCCGATATCATCGCCCAGGAGGGAAAGCAGGCGCTGCTGTTCTGAACAGCGGAGGAGGTATTCCTCCTCCGGCTCGATGTTTGGATTGTAGTACAGCACGGTGACCCGGAAATGTTCCCGCAGGCGCTCCAGCACGGCGCTGGAGCATGGGCCGCAGCAGCTGTGAAGCAGCAGGGTCGGGCGGCGGCCGTCCAGACGGGCGATTTCCGCTTCCATTTCACGGTCATAATTGCGTTTGGGCGGTTGGTTCATGTGGGTCACGCTCCGGATGATTGTTTCAGGGATATATATTCTCCATGAAGCTTTGCTGCCCCTGCTGATTTTGCAAAGCGGAAAAAGAGATCCTTCACTGCGTTCAGGATGACAGGTGTCTGAGGCCGTTCCGGAAGCCGGCTATACTGGTTTTCAAGGGCGGGTATCTTAGGCCGTTCCGGGAGCTGCTGTGCTGGTTCTTGACAAGGGCAGGTGCCTTTAGCCGGTGGGCTGGGGAGACACGGGGCAATACTTATTCAGGGAACGGGGCCCCGCCGGGGGACAATGAAACGAAAAAGACCGTCCCGGTGTTTCATTTTTTATTGCACGGAAGGGGAGTTTCTGGTAAAATGAACCGAAAGCGTGGAAGGTAATTCCACATAAGGAGAACGGAGGATGCAGGTATGAGCAAGGTTGTTGTTTTTGACCATCCGCTGATTCAGCACAAGCTGAGCATTATGCGTGACAAGAATACCGGAACAAAGGAATTCCGCGAGCTGCTGTCTGAGATCGCAATGCTGATGGTTTTTGAGGTAACACGGGATCTGGAAACGGAAGAAGTCGAAGTTGAAACGCCGATTACAACCTGCAAATGCCGGGTGCTGTCCGGCAAGAAGCTGGGTATCGTGCCGATCCTGCGGGCCGGCCTGGGCATGGTGGACGGCGTGATCAATCTGGTGCCCGCGGCGCGGGTCGGGCATATCGGCCTGTACCGGGATCCTAAAACGCTCCAGCCTGTGGAATACTACTGCAAACTGCCGGAAGACAGTGAAAACCGGGAACTGCTGATTCTGGACCCGATGCTCGCCACCGGCGGCAGCGCCAGCGCGGCGATCAACTTTATCAAGCAGCGCGGATGCCACCATATGCGCCTGGTGAACCTGATTGCTGCGCCGGAAGGCATTGCCCGGATCCAGAAGGATCACCCCGATGTGGACATTTATGTGGCCGCGTTGGATGATCACCTGAATGATCACGGCTACATCGTACCCGGCCTGGGCGATGCCGGCGACCGGCTGTTTGGCACCAAATAAGAACGAGCTACTGACAGACGGCTCCGGGCAACCGGAGCTGTCTTTATGACGGGAGAGGATTGAAACATATGCCGCAGAAAGCCGTGTTAAGCCGCCTGCCGCTGATGGATGCCCGGTACAGCGCTCTGAGCCGGGGCCAGGTGCGGACGGACGCCAGGGAACTGGCCGAACTGTATCAGGCCCTGGCAAAGGAAGAGAACGATCCCGTAACCTGGGAAGCCCTGTTTTCCCTGGCATGCCTGACAACCGCACATCCGATGGAGGAAGCGGTTTCCGGCCGGATCCTGAACGCGATGGGTAAAACGGAAAACGGCGCGTTTCTGGTGGAAACAGACCAGCAGCTTCCGGCTGCCCGCGCGGTGCTGGCTGTATATGAATACACTGCGACCCGCGAGATCCTGAAACGGCTGGCAGCCTGGTGCCGCTGGCTGGAGGCTGACTGGGACAAGGTGCAGAACCGCCGGTGGGTGCGGGTTCAGAGCGCCGACCTGATGGAATTCCTGGTACGCTTTTACCGGATTACCGGGCTCAAGGCCGTGCTGCGGCTGTGCGCTAAGCTGCGTTCCGCCGCCATGGACTGGACGACGATCCTGCACAGCTTCCAGCGGCGGAGTATCCTGAACCGGGATGAGATGGAACCGGAAGCGGAAGCGCTGTTCAGCAAAGAAGAATATCCGGAGATTGACCTGTTTGCCACCCAGTACCTGGCAGGACATGCGGAACTGCTGGCGGACGGCGTGCGGTATACGGCTTTTTCCGCGATGTACAGCGGCAACGGGCAGGAAATTACCGCCGGTGAAAAAGGCTGGGAATACATGAAGAAATATCACACCGCAGCATGCGGCGGGACTACGGGCGATGTATTCCTGGCGGGCAGCGGTACGGAGAAGGGCATTCATCCCGCGGCAACGGCTGCCTGGGCGGAAGCGCTGACTGCGCAGGCCCGGCTGAATGCCAATCCCCGGATGATGACCGATCTGGTCCGGCTGGTGTACAATGCGCTGGCGGACTGCCTGAACCAGCCCGGAACCGCCTGCCGGGTTGTGAATATCCAGGACGCGGCAGGCAAAGTTTTCTGCTTTGATCCGGAAAAGGATCCGGCCCGGGATACGCGGATCCTGGCCCGGCTGGCCCGGGCAGCGGCATTGGTATGGCAGAATGCCATCGGCGTCAGCGCCGAAGGCATCCAGCTGAATTACCTGCTTCCGGGACGGTATATGGTCAGCACCGGCGGAGAAAACGCGGTGCTGCTGGCAGAACGGGACGCGCTGCACATTCGCTGCCGGCAGCCGGCCGGGATGACGCTGGGCGTATTCTGCGCGGGAACGGAAACAGCGGAGATTGCGCTGCAATGCGGCAACGGTCCGGAGAAACCGGCCGAAAACGGGGAAATGACTGCCCGGGGCGGCGGCATGCTGAGAATCCGGCGGACCTGGGACAACCTGGATACGCTGGTGTTCCACCAGAAAGAAAAGATTTATACCGAAGAAACCCATCACCGGGGCCTGTGCATTATGATTCGCAACCGGGTGATGGCATTGAACGTGCAGGATGCCGAATACCGCTATGCGGCCTGCGGGGCGCCGTTTATCCGGAACGGGCAGGCGTTTGTTCCCGTGCAGCGGATTGCCCGCTGGCCTGCGAAGGACGGCATTCCGACGGATATTCCCGTGCTGCCGGCCGTCAGCGGCGACGTAATCAGTGCGCCGCTGACGCCCTACGCGGAAACCCCGGGACGGATTGCCGTATTCCCTGTGACCGCATCCTGCGGGACCGCCGCGGCGGAAACGCATGTATAAGATCAGGCTGGCGCCGCTATGCGGCGTGACGGATTTTATCTTCCGCGGTATCTGCTACGAAATGGGCGCTGAACTGGCATGCACGGAAATGATCAGTGCCATGGGATACCTGTGCGCACCGAACCAGCAGGCCACCCGGGAACTGATGATCCGCGGGGAGAATGAACCGCGGCTGATCCTGCAGCTGTTCGGCAAGGATCCGGACATCGTGGCGGAGGCGGCCAGGCGGATTGAAGGACTGGGCGTCTATGACGGCATCGACCTGAACATGGGCTGTCCGGCCCGTAAGGTGGCATGCTCCGGAGAAGGTAGCGGACTGATGCGGACGCCGGAAATCGCGGAACGCATGATGCGGGAAACGGTCAGGGCGGTGAAACTGCCGGTATCTGTCAAAATGCGGACTGGATGGGACCGGGAGCATATCAATGCTGTGGAATTCGCCAGGATGGCCGAGGACACAGGCATTGCGGAGATTACCGTGCACGGCCGGACCCGGGAGCAGCAGTACAGCGGCGAAGCGGATTGGGAAATGATTGCCCAGGTGAAGGACAGCGTGAAGATTCCTGTGATCGGGAATGGCGATATTTTCAGGGCGGAAGACGCGCTGAGGAGAATGAAGGATACCGGCGTCGACGGTGTGATGATCGGCCGGGGCGTGCTGGGAAATCCGTGGATTTTCCGGGACATCCGGTCCATGATGAACGGGGAGGAACCCCGGGAAGTGACGCTGCAGGAACGGCAGGCGATGATCCGGAAACATTATGAGCTGATGCTGGATCACTTGCCGGAGCATATTGCCGTTCGGGAAATGCGGAAGCACATCGGATGGTACCTGCACGGGCTGCGGGGCGCGGCCAGGGTGCGGGCGGAGATTAACCGGTGCGCGAGTCCGGAGGAAGCTTTCGCATTACTGGAACGTTTTTTTGGAGATGAATGAGATGAGAAGAATCCGGCGGGCAGGGTGCCTGCTGCTGGTGCTGGTTCTGCTGCCTCTGGCGGCGATGGCCGGAACGATTGACGACGTGATCCGGCTGGTGACCCGGCCCGGGAAAGACACTGTGGCAATGGAGATGCAGGCGGAAGTGCTGCATATGCCGGAAATGGGCGAGGCGCGGACCGAGTGGATCAACCGGCTGCTGAAGCATATTGTTTTCCGGATGTCCGCTGGCGGCGGGATCGAAACGGAAACCATTGAAGTGGATGGCCGGACGGCCATCGGAAGTATCAGCCGGACGGGAAAAGCCGGAAAAGAATGGCAGTTTTCCTTTGACAGCGGCACCGCCTGGCGCATGGCGGACGGCGGGGACCTGCTTTCCGCGCTGAGCGGTATTTCTGCGGATATTTCCGCACTGGATTACTACAGTGAGATCCTGATCCTGATGGACGGATTCTACCGCTTTTTTGAGGGCCTGCCGGCAGCATTCCCGGAAGCTTCCGCCCAGTCGAAAACCAACACCAAGTACAAGCCCTACGGCACGGCGGTGAAAAAATGGTCCATTGTGCTGGGAGACGATGTGCTGCAGACGGAAAAGATGGCGGAATACCTGGACAGCGAAGGCCTGGAAGACGTGAAGAAATACCTTTCCGGCGCCGTGCTGGCCGGACGCCAACGCCTGACGTTGCTGACGGATGAGAACGACCACCTGATGAAAGCGAACTACACCGCAAAAGCCGGGCTTTCGGAAGACGATATGCGCAACGTGAACCTGGACTGGCGCTGCCTGCGCCGGGAGGAAGGATACCGGGACGTGCTGACGCTGACGACCCCGGGAACGGGAAGCCGGCGCGACAACCTGACGATTACCCAGGAAATGGTGATCGATCCGGAAAAGGGCGAAACCTACAAAGGCAGCATCGAGACTGACCGGGTGGCCGACCGGATACACACCCGGATTGTGCTGACATACGACCTGACGGCAGCGGACGGAACCGTATCGGGTGAAATCCTGGAAAAGACCACGGTCGGCGGAGACGTAACATCCACCGGGATCACGGTCAGCCTGACGCGGAATGCACAGGATGAGTACGGCGGCAGTCTTGAAATTGTGACCAAATTGGGTAAAATAGAAAAGGAACGGATCCGCATCCTCCTGACCGCCGGGAAAGCGGAGGCGCCAAAATGGGAAGAGGTTCCCGTGAAAAGGGCGGGGGATGCCGAACAGGAACTGATTGCGGAAAAGGCAGCAAAGGCCTTCCTGAAAGCGCTGATTCCCGTTCCGGAAGAAGATTTGCAGTATATCCTGGCGGACCTGCCGGAAGGCACGTGGCGCCGGATGATCAAGATTGATGAATCAGAGGAGACAGAACAGCCATGAAAAGAATCCTGTCCTTAATCCTGTGCCTGATGATGGCTTGCGCGGCTGCCATATCCTTTGCGGATGAACCGCTGGCACCGAGTGTGAAAATACAGCGGCAGATGCAGAACGACGGAAACGGCATCAAGGGCAGCTTCCGCATTGACGCGGAAGCACCGGATGAGCCGCTGTTTGCCACCATCCAGGGCGCGGAATACGATATCCTGCGGAACGCTTCGGAGGATCAGTGGCACCTGGTGGTTTTCCAACAGGATGACCAGGGACAGCAGATCAACAAAACGGAACTGTACCAGGAAGCATCCGGACTGTACCTGCGGAGCGATTACCTGCCGGACCGGGTGTATCAGATTCCGGCAGTGACGGATTTCATTCCGGCCTCGTTCATGGGCGCAGGTGAAAACCCATCCATCATCAGTACGGTGATTTCCCTGGCTTCCCTGACCAACGCGGACCAGGGCCGCTGGGATCCCATTGTGGCCAGATTCAGCAATATGCTGGAAACATGGCTGGCCGGTTATGCCGCGACGCCTGAACTTGTGCGCAGCGCGGACGGCACCACCCTGATGAAGCTGATCTACATTGTACCTGTGGACGATGTCCGCAAGGAAATCATTGAACTGGTGAAAGCAGCGGCCCAGGACACGGACATGATCAACGCGGCCGGTACCGTGATGACGCCGGAGCAGATGGCGATCTACATCAACGCCGGCCTGGAATCCTATTACAGCGAAGTGCTGAACGGCGTGGATCTTTCCGGAGAGCTCCGGTTTGAAAAAGATGTGTCGACCCTCGGCGAGATGATGGCTTCCGAACTGACGCTGCCGCTGGACCCGGCAGTGACCGGCTACCGCCGCCTGGATATTGTGAACCGGAACGAACAGACCGGTTATACGCTGACCGGCGACAGCGGGATGATCAGGCTGGTGCTTCCGAACGGGCTGGAAGAAATCACGGGACAGGCACCCTTTGAGGGTGACGCGGTCCTGGTTATGTACAATCAGGCGAAGGATCAGCAGGCCGGCAACCTGGCCCTGCGGATTCATATTGCCAAATCCTATGAGAGCCGGCTGGATGAAGTGACCGAACGGACCCATGAATTCCATCACTACGTGATCAATGCCGTCCGGGATACTGCGGAGCTGCCGGAAGGTGCGACGGAAGCGGAAATTCCGGAATTTGAGCCGATTACGCTGGACGCGGATTTCCATTTCAACAGTAAAGCGCCGCAGAGCTCGCCGGTGACCGTGGAAAGCACGGTGACCTATACCCGCGGGACCACTACGGTGACCCTTTCCGGGAAAGTCAAGACCGCCGCCACCTGGGCGTTTGTGCCTTTCACCGTTGAGAATGTGAAACCGCTCAGCGGCATTACCCCGGAAGAAATCACAGCTGCGCTGGCTGAACTGATTCAGAATGCCGCGGCGAATATCCGCCATACGGAACTGACGGAAGGAGAGACTGCGGAATGAAGCGACTGATCAGCCTGATACTGGCTTTGATCCTGCTGGCGGTGGCAGCCGGGGCGGCAGCAGATGGAAAACACTGCGATATCAGGGTAAAGGTAGTATCAGGAGACCGGGAAGCCGGGAGCGATATCCAGATCTACCTGGACAACGGGGAGGCACTGATTACTTCCTCCCTGGTGCCGGGCACAGGTATCCGGAGCGCCGCGCTGAATCCGGAGGAACTGCTGAACGCTGCCAGTGAACTCAGCCTGATCATGAGCAATGACCGGCCGGCGGAGACTGTCCTGGCCTGCGTGAAGGACTGGGTCAATTATATGCAGCCGGTGATCCGGGAAGGATACTTCTCCGGCGACGCTTTTGAGACGGCATCCATTGTTCAGGAAATCAGCTTTTCCTACGGCGACCTGCTGATGCTCGGACGGAAAATACGGGCAGCTCTGCAGGATGAGGGCATCGAACTGCCGGATGGGGACGACCTGCTGGATATGCTGACGCCCCAGCGGAATGTCCGGTTTGACCTGAAGATTTTTGATGAGGGGAAATACGCCTCGCTGAACGTGCTGAAAGGAGAGGATACGGTGATGACCGTATCCGCGAACCTTTCGGATCCGGATTGCCTGCTGCTGGTTACCGGCTACGGTTTCGGCGGGAAAAATTATTACAGCCGGATCCTGGCTGAAAAGTCAGAAAACCGGCTGGATATGACGGAAATGCTGTATGCTGACGACGTGAAGGCCGGGTATCCGGGACTGGGAGATAACGCCCTGATCTGCACCGAGAACGTGACGGCCCAGCTGAAGAATGATGAAATCAGTATTTCAGCCAGCCTGTTCCCGGCAAATGGGCTGACGCCGATCATGTTTGAAGGAACTGTCCGGAATGCTGATACGGGCCGGTTCTTCGAAGGAGAACTGAAATTCTCCGGCAACAACCAGTTCCGCACTGCGATCACGGCTGATCTGGATGAGAGTGCGATCGGGGAAATTCCTGCCAATATGGTAGACTTGGACAGCGCCGGTGAGACGGAACTGACCACGCTGGGGATCCAGATCGGCGGGGGACTGATGGCGATGCTGATGCAGGTAATAGAATTGGTGCCTGAGGAGTATCAGGCACCGGTAAGGAATATTATTGGGATTTGACCAGGGGGCTTTCCGATCGCCCCCTGGACCCCTTCGGCCAGACACCTTTCAAGGGAATACTATTAAGATTTGGCCAAGGGGTTTTTTATTTTTTCTGAAGCAGGCAGACAGCCTGGGAGGAGATGCCTTCCTGGCGGCCTTCGAAACCGAGTTTTTCGGTGGTGGTGGCCTTGACGCTGATTGCTTCTTCGCTGCAGCCTACCGCTTCGGCGATATTTTTCCGCATCTGCGGAATATAGGGCAGGAGTTTCGGCTTCTGGGCCACAATCGTCACATCTGCATTTACCAGGTGATATCCGGACTGCTGAAGCAATTCAGCGGTCTTTTTCAGCAGCAGGATGGATGAAATGCCCTTATACTGCGGATCGGTATCCGGAAAATGTTTGCCGATATCGCCCATGGCCGCGGCGCCGAGCATGGCGTCCATCAGCGCGTGCAGGGCGACGTCCGCGTCGCTGTGGCCGAGGAGGCCCAGGTCCCACGGGATTTCCACCCCGCAGAGGATCAGCTTCCGGCCTTCCGTGAGGCGGTGCACATCATAGCCTGTGCCGATACGCAGGGAGGGGATATCCTGATTCAGCAGCCTTTCCGCGTTCATATAATCCTCCGGAGTGGTCAGTTTGACATTCCGGACTGCACCGGGCACGGTATGCACGGTGAAACCGGCATGTTCCATAATAGACGCGTCATCCGTGACTTCAAAGCCTTCCGCCATGGCAGAAAGGGACGCCTGCAAAAGGTCTGACGCGACAAATCCCTGCGGCGTCTGGATTTCATACAGGGAAGCACGGGGCAGGGTTTCGGTGATGCAGCCGGAGGCGTCGCACAGCTTGAAGGTGCTGACAGCCGGAACGGCAGGCACGCCGGAACCGAATTCCCGGCAGGAGGCCAGTACCCGGCGGATCAGGTCCGGTTCCACCATACAGCGGGCCGCGTCATGGACCAGGACGAGGTCATCCGGTCCCCATGAAACAGACTTCAGTCCGTTCAGAACAGACTCCTGTCGCGTGGCGCCGCCGGACACCAGGCGGACCGGGAAAGAAACCGCCGCCAGGTCCGCTTCCTGCCGGATGCGGGCTTCATCCTCCGGGCGGACGGACAGGATCATTTCGTCGATCAGCCCGTCAAAGGCCTCGATGCTGCGGCGGATGACCGTTTTTCCGGCCAGGGGCAGCAGGATTTTATTGATACCGGCGTTCATGCGGCTGCCGGAGCCGCCGCAGGCCGTAATGACAATCGTCTTCATTCGATGTTCCGCTCCGTAGCTGCTGCCTCGTCCTCACTGATGACTTTGTACATGGAAGCTGCCTGGTCCTTGCGGACGGTTTCCGCAATGCTCAGGACTTCATACACGCCCAGGTGCGCGCCGAAACGGATGGAGATCCGGTCCCCGGGCTTGACTTCGGCGCCGGGCTTGGCCACTTTATCGTTCAGCATGACCCGGCCGCCGGAGCAGGCTTCATTGGCCACGGTGCGCCGTTTGATAATCCGGGAAACCTTGAGATACTTATCGAGCCGCATATTTCACCTCAAAAAAAACGAGCCCGCAGGAAATCTTCCTGCGGGCGGAATGTTGAATTACTTCTTGCCCTTTTTCTTGGCAGGAGTGTTGACCTTATCCTTCAGGGCTTTGCCGGCCTTGAAAGCGGGGGCCTTGGAAGCAGCGATCTTGATTTCAGCGCCGGTCCGCGGATTGCGGGCAACGCGGGCGGGGCGATCCTTCACTTCGAAGGTGCCGAAGCCGATCAGCTGAACTTTGTCGCCCTTGGCCAGGGTATCACTGATAACGTCGACGAAGCCGTTCAGGGCCTTCTCAGCGTCTTTCTTGGAAAATTCAGCTTTCGCAGCCAGCGCGGCAACCAGTTCACTCTTGTTCATGGGATTTCCTCCTTCTTAATTTCATGCGTTGCATGAATGTAAAAATGCATGTCAAAGAAAAAACCTATTCAATTTCCTCTCCAACATGCTTTAAGTATACACAGAGTTCCGGGAAAGTCAAGCTTTCAGGCGATTTTTCTGTAAAAAATCCTTTTTTTTCAAGGGATGCGAAGCTTTTTTTGAAACGGTCCACGGTTTTATGCAGGATAATTTCCGCGTCCCGGCCCTTCAGATGGCACAGGTAGGTGCACAGGAACAGCAGGGAACCCATATTTTCATCGCTGAAAGCACCGCCTGAGGCGGCAAAGCCCTCTGCCAGGTCCCGGATTCTTTCCGCCGGGGCCTCGGGATCGCAGCGCCAGGCAGGCTGCTGCATAGCCTTTTTGTTGACCTTAATCGCGTATTTCAGGGACGGCAGGGCGGGGGATACGTCGTTCAGGCTTTCACTGACAGTTTTGCTGCCGGTTTCCGCTCGCTTGATTGTTTCCCACTGGTCGGCCACTTCCTGGGAGGAACCGAAATGCGCTGAGCCGAAAACATGCGGATGGCGCTGGATCATCTTGGCGCAGATGTGGCTGATGACATCGTCCATGGTAAATTCATCAAAGGCCTTCCCGATGGAGGCATGGAACACAATCTGGAACAGCAGGTCGCCCAGTTCATCCGCCATGTGGTCCGGATCGCCTTCGTCCATCGCGATAACGGATTCCCAGGCTTCCTCCACCATATAGGGCTGCAGGGATTCATGGGTCTGGATTTTGTCCCAGGGGCAGCCGTCCGGCGCCCTCAGGCGCTCCATTATCGCCTGCAGGTCCCGCATGGTATAGCGGGAACGGTGCATGAAATCCACTGCCGGCAGGAGCAGGGCAGTCATATGGTCGTATTTTTTCTGCCGGTCGAGCTCGAAGAGCGGAAGCTTTTTCGGATTGCCGGATTCCTGCAGGAGCCAGGTATCGGCCTCATCATCCAGCAGGGCGGAGAGGAAAACCTTCAGGTCCCCGGCCAGGATTTCCCGGTCGATTTCCGTGACCAGGACCGTTTCGCCGGGATCATAGAAGGATGTCAGCAGTTCCGTTGCGGATACGATGCGCACGTTGCCGGCGGGGAAAACGCCGCGGCAGCGGGAAAGATAGAAATCGGCATAGGAGAAGCCGGGAATGACCGTGATCTCCGCGCCTTCCGGCCGGCGGGCATAAAGGAGATCCACCGTATGGTCGGTCAGCAGGTCCGGAACGGCATATACCGGATGTTTCGCGCCGGATGCAAGGGACCAGACCCGGTCCGCAATCTGCGCGGACAGGGTGTCGAAATCCTCACACTGTTCATAGGCGTCATCCAGGGAAGTCCAGGCAATATTCTGCTCACCCAGCCAGGAAACAAGGGGATGGTGGTCCGTCCGCAACAGCAGGAGGCCGGCAGCGCGGATCGCATCCGCCGTGGCGCTGTTCAGCAGGGCGGGATCCCCCGGACCGATGGAAACAATTGTCAGCCTGGTTTTCATGAAGCCTTTTTCCTCCTGGACAGGGCCCGGATGTCATCTTTGGTGACCGCTTTGAGCAGGTAAGCGGCGGCGCCGAAAACAATCACACCGGCAATGACGCAGATGATCGTGGCAATCCGTCCGCCGGGCAGGATTTTTTTCAGCAGCCAGACCGCGGCGCCCATCACCGCGGCGGCCAGCCCGGGACGGACTACCCAATCCATCCAGTTGAATTTCATTTCCGCATAGCGGCACACATAGATCATATTGATGATCATGACAATGCCGTAGCAAGCGATAGAAGCATAAGGCCCGCCGTGGATATCAATCCCGGGCGTGCCGATGAGGATGAAGTTGAGGATGATTTTTACGGCAACGCCGGCCATCATCGTATACATCGGGATCTTCTGCTTCCGGAGGCCCTGCAGGATGCTGCTGGTGGCCTGGACGGCTGTGAAGAGCACCACCGTCATGGCGGAGAAGGTCAGCAGTTCCGCCGCCAGGTTGATTTTTTCGTTGGTGAAGACGTTGTCATAGAAGAACGCGACAATGGGCCGGGCCAGGATGCTCATGCCGACAGAGCAGGGAAAACCGATCAGGAACGCGTAGCGCATGCCGGTGTGGCTTTCGCGGCGGACGCCGTCCATATCATGCACGGCAAAGCGGGCGGATACGCCCGGGACCAGGCTGATGGAAATGGCCAGCGCAAGGGCCGTGGGGATATTGATGAGGCGGATGACCACGCTGGTGAACACGCCGTAGGCATTTTCAGCCGCTTCCTGGCTGAGGCCAGCCACCACCATGCGTTTGACCATCATGGCGGAATCAATGAACTGGGAAAGGGGAATGATGCAGGCGCTGACGGTGATCGGCACGGCAATAATGACCAGCCGGCGGAGCAGTTCCTTGGTGGACCATGGGCTTTCATCCGGATCCTGGGGCAAGGCGTTGAATTCACCCTTCTTCCGGTGGTAGCGGATGATCATATAGACCATGGCGATGATTTCCGCCGCGGTGATGCCGAACAGGGCGCCGGCAGCCGCGATTTCCAGGCTGTTGTATACCTTGACGCCGATATAGGCCAGCGGCAGGGAAATGATGACCTTGCCGATCTGCTCAATGAGCTGGGAAACCGCCGTGGGCACCATGTTCTGCTGCCCCTGGAACAGGCCGCGGAAGGCGGAAAGCACACAGACGATCATTACGCATGGCGCGATGGCGTAATATCCGAGGGAGGTTTCCTTTACGCCGACCATTTCACTGAGGGTGCCGTTCATGAGCACCATGACCAGCGAGAAGAACCCGCCGATGGAGAGCAGCGTAATCAGCGCCGTCCGGAAGGTGTTCCGGGCATTCCGGACATCATTGCGGGCCAGGAACCCGGCCACCA
The DNA here is from genome assembly GCA_017429695.1 of Clostridia bacterium. GTDB lineage: Bacteria > Bacillota > Clostridia > Christensenellales > Aristaeellaceae > Aristaeella. The sequence continues at coordinate 53,946 of JAFROK010000001.1, forward strand.
TCCTGGAAACGGCAACGGGAATGCCGGCGCTGGAGATGGTCAGCAGGAGCGTATAGGTCGGATACACCAGGTAGAAGACCATGGCGATGCGGCCGCTTTCCACCTCTTCGCTGCTGATCATGTTCAGCGGGATGGAGAACAGCAGGCCGACGACCTTGCAGATGATGCCGGCCAGGCCCAGGATAGATATTCCCTTGGCGACGGATTTCGCCTTTTCGGACACTTGATTTCACTTCCTAACAAACAATATCCAAAGGAGGAGAAAGAGATCCTTCACTTCGTTCAGGATGACAACTGTAATTAGTATTTCCGCCATGCAGAGCGGGTGAAGAGGATAAACATGGGCAGGAGTTCCAGCCGGCCAAAGAGCATCAGGAAAGAGCAGATGACCTTGCCGAAGATGCTGTAGCCGGCGAAATTCTCCACCGGGCCGACGGCACCGAGGCCGGGACCGACATTGCTGACGCAGGTCAGGGAAGCGGTCAGGTTGGAAAGCACGTCAAACCGGCCATCCAGGGCCAGCAGGAAGCCGCCCAGCAGCACCAGCGCCACATACATCAGGATAAACTGGGCCACCTGGCTGACCATACTTTCGTCCACGGCCTTGCCGTCCAGCCGGATGACATCCATCTTTTTCGGATGGCCGGTGGCCAGGACGTTCCGCCGGCTCATCTTGGCCGCCATATTGATCCGGACGACCTTGATGCCGCCCGCTGTGGAGCCGGCGCAGGAGCCGATGAACATGGTGATGATGATCAGCATATGGGACACGGCCGGCCACTGGTTGAAGTCCGCCGTGACAAAGCCCGTTGTGGAGGATACCGAGCAGATCTGGAACATGCCGTAGCGCAGGGAAGTGAAGAAGTTTCCGTACACCGGCATGTTGAAGAGTGAAATCAGCAGGATAAAGGCCGTCACATAGCAGAAATACCAGCGGAATTCCTCATCCTTATAAAACGCCTTCAGCCGTTCACCGATCAGCGCCTTGTAATACAGGGCAAAGTTGACGCCGAACATGAACATGAAAACGGAAATGACAATATCGATGGCGACGCTGTCGAAGGCCGCGATGCTCGCGCCGTAGCAGCTGAAACCGCCGGTGCCGGCGGTGGCCATGGTGTGAACGGCGGACTCATAGGGCGTCATGCCGCAGATCGTCAATGCGACGAACTCGATGGCCGTCAGGAGAATATAGATCCGATAGAGGATTTTGGCTGTTTTTCCGGTCTGCGGAACGATCTTGCTCAGGGAGGGCCCGGGACTTTCCGCTTTGACCAGATGCGCGGTGCGGCCGGTGAGCTTCGGCAGGAGCGCCAGGGTCAGCACCAGGACGCCCATACCGCCGATCCAGTGGGTGGTGGCCCGCCAGAGCATGACGCCGTGGGGGAAATTTTCAAAATTCGTGACCACGGAAGCACCGGTGGTCGTGAAGCCGGAGACGGCCTCAAAAAACGCGTATTCAAACCGGGGCAGGAAACCGGACAGCATGAAGGGCAGGGCGCCGCAGACAGACATCAGGATCCAGCCCAGGGCCGTGATGATAAAGCCTTCCTTCAGGCGCAGGTGATCCTTCGGATCGGGTCGGGGAAGCAGGAGCATCGCCAGGCCCACCGGCGCGATGGCCAGGATGCTCAGGGCCAGCGCGCGGGTATCCCCATCCTGATAGATCAGCGAAACGATCAGGGCGGGAAGCATGGCGGCCGCTTCCACCAGCAGGATGGCGCCGAGAACGCGGATAATCAGCTTGCGGTTCATTTATACAGCACCTCGTTCAGATCGGAAACGCCGGAATCCCGGGAGATAATGACCACATGGTCGCCTTCCTCAATATGGTCTTTACCGAAGGGAACGATGATCTTTCCTTGGTGCACAATGACGGAGACCAGGGAACCTTTTCGCATGTGCAGGTCCTTCAGCGGGATGCCGATATACGCGTCGCCTTTGCGGGCGATGAACTCGATGGCTTCGGCCTTGCCGTCCACCAGGCGGTAGAGGCGCTCGATCCGGGTGCCGTTGCTGTTTTCCCGGGCGCGGGCATAGCGCAGGATCGTTGAACTGGTGATGAACTGCGGGCTGATGACCGAATCCAGTCCCAGGTCGTTCAGGATTTCCATATAGGTTGTGCGGCTGTTTTTCGCGATGATTTTCGGCACGCCGCGCCGGGCAGCGTACATGGCGGTCATCAGGTTTTCCTCGTCCCGGTTGGACAGGGTGACAAAGGCATCCATCTGGGAGATGCCCTGCTCCTCCAGTAGGTCCTGGTCCGTTCCGTCGCCCAGGATGACATCCACCTTCGGGAGTTGCTCGCTGAGGGAACGGGCTTTCTGTTCGTTGATTTCAAAGAGCGTCACATGGATGCCCATGGGAACGATGAGGCGGGAAAGATAATAGGAGATCCGGCCGCCGCCCAGGAGCATGACGCTGCGGATTTTCTGCTTGTTGCGGCCGAGATAGCGGAAATATTCCGTGATGCTCATCATATCGCCGGAGACGAACACCCGGTCTCCCGGAAGGATCGTGAAATCACCGCCGGGGATCAGTACGGTGCCGTTCCGGTCCACCATGGCATAGAGGATCCGGGGCAGGGAGGGCACACTGGCGGCCAGGTCCTTCATGGCGATGCCGACGAAGGGGTCGGATTCCAGGGCGCGGAATTCCACCATTTCCACCTGGCCCTTGGCAAAGGATTCAATGCTGCCGGCAAAGGGATAGCGCAGCAGGCGGCTGATTTCCAGCGCGGTGGCCCGTTCCGGGTTGATGGCTACGTCAATACCGAGTTCATTCTGCAGGAGCGTCTGGCTCTCGTTGAACTCGGGATCGCGGATCCGGGCAATGGTATACTGGGCGCCCAGGCGTTTGGCAATCAGGCAGGCCAGCATGTTGCTTTCGTCGCTCTCCGTGGAGGCAATGACAATATTCGCCTTGTCCACACCGGCTTCCAGCAGCGTCTTCGCGTTGGCGCCGTTGCCCTTCAGGCAGATGACATCCAGGGCGCCGGAACAGCGGTCGATGACTTCGCTGCTTTTATCGATCACCGTCACGTCGTGCTCTTCGGACGTCAGATGTTCCGCGAGCGCATAGCCGACCTTGCCGGCTCCGATGACAATAATCCGCATGGGATCCTCCTCCGTGAAAAAACAAAATCAAATTATTTTACCACTAAAGGCCGGAGAATAAAAGATGCAAAATTCCCCGAAACCGGTTGCGCCGGCACGCCGCAGCCGGTATAATGAAACCATCAAAACGAAAGGCAGAAAGCTGAACAATGAAGAAAACAATCGCCCTCCTCTGCGTCCTGCTGATGATGCTGGCGGCAGTATCCTCCTGCATGGCCGAAGCCGCGGAAAACCTGAATGAGATCACGATTCCCGTCATCGAAGCCATGAAGCGGTTCGAACTGCCGGACAACGAGGCGCTCCGTTTTGTGAAGGATATGAAGACCGGCTGGGACCTGGGCAACACCTTTGACGCCTATGATGACCAGGGCTGGTTCAAAGGTTCGGAACCCGGGATGGAAACCGCCTGGCACGGCGACAAAACGACCCGGGAGCTGATCGCGGCCATCCGGGAAGCCGGTTTTATGACGGTCCGGATTTCGGTCAGCTGGCACAATCACATGGACGAAAATAACATCATCCATCCTGACTGGCTGGCCCGGGTGAAGGAAGTGGCCGGCTGGGTTGTGGATGAAGGCATGTACGCGATTATCAACGTGCATCACGACAACACGCCCAACAAGAAAAACCATTATTTCTATCCGGATTCGGCGCATTACGAACAGTCCGCGGCTTATCTCGGAGCGATCTGGCAGCAGATGGCGGACGCGTTTGCGGAATTTGACGATCATGTGATCCTGGAATCCATGAACGAGCCGCGGCTGGTAGATACCGGATATGAATGGAACTTCTCGGAAACATCCGCTGAATGCCGGGACGCGGCGGAATGCATCAACAAGCTGAACCAGCTGTTTGTGGATACGGTCCGCGCTACCGGCGGGAACAACGCCACCCGGTACCTGCTGGTGCCCGGCTACTGCGCCAGCCCCTACGGGGCGACGAACCAATATTTCCGCCTTCCGGAAGACACGGCGGACAACCGGATCATCATTGAAGTGCATGCCTACACGCCATACAATTTTGCCCTGAACCAGGGTGATGGCAATTACGCGGACTTTGACCCGGATGAAACCAAGAAGATCCAGGAAATCGCCCAGTTCATGAACGACTTGTATAAAAAGTATACATCCCAGGGCATCCCGGTTGTCATTGACGAGTATGGCGCCATGGAGAAAAAGGGCAACCTGCAGGACCGGGTCAACTGGGCTGCCTATTATGTCTGCGCCGCCAGCGCCCGGGGCATGACCTGCTGCTGGTGGGACAACAACGCTTTTACCGGAAACGGCGAGCGCTTCGGCATTATCAACCGGAAAACAGCGGAATGGAAATATCCCGAGATCGTGGAAGCGATCATGGCCAACTGCATGTTCAACCGCTGAGAAAAAGCAAATCAGGGATTGAAAAAACCGGAAAGAAAGCGCATAATAGAGAAGACATCGAACGGATGATTTCCGGACAGGAGTGATCAGGAATGGAAACTGGAGTAGTCGTCGCCATCGCCGCCGTGCTTTTCATCGCCATCTTCGCGGTGATTATCTGCATCGTTTCCGCGGTCAGCAGCGTCAGCGGCATCAAGCATACCAACGACGAGGATTCCGAGGCCTGACCTTCCGGCCTCGCTCTGAGATCGGTTTTGTTTCCCCGGCAGATACCGGGGATTTTCCCTTTTTGGCCCGATCTGTCTTTGACGAAGACTTTTCCGGTATGGTATGATGGGGACCGGAATAACATAACTACCACGGTGTTCGCTTTTTATTATTTCAGGGAGATCTGCATATGAAGCTGAGGAATATGACAGGCATCTATCTTTCCTGCAACGGGCAGATGCTTTTACTGTACCGCCAGGGCGGGAGGGTCGTTTCCAATCAATGGATTGCCTCCGCCGGCGGACATTTTGAAAAAGAAGAGCTGAATGATCCGAAGGCCTGTGTTCTCCGGGAACTTCAGGAGGAACTTCATCTCAGCGAAGACGACCTGACGGACATGAAAATGCGGTATATCGGACTGCGAAATGTGAACGGTGAAATCCGGCAGAATTACTATTTCTTTGCCAACCTGAAACCGGAACACTATGAGCTGTTCACATCCAGCGAAGGCAAATGCAAATGGGTGGATTATGCGGAAATCATGCAATACGACATGCCGCTGACAGCTCGATATGTGATGGCACATTACCTGCAGACAGGACGGTACACAGACTGCCTGTATTGCGCGGCTGCGGACGGGCAGGGATTTCAGTTTATTTCCCTGGCCGAAACATGAAGGAGATTGATCATGACAGACTTTTCAACCATCACCGCCTGCGGCGAATGCTGCACCGGATGCCCGAAGAAGCTGGACGGGAGATGCCCCGGCTGCATTGAAGCGGACGGACGCGTTCCGGAATGGGCAGAGTCCGGCAGGTGCAAAGTGCATGCCTGCACAAGGGACCATCATGTTCCGTTCTGCGGACTGTGCACAGAGTTTCCGTGCGATCAACTTCCTTCCCTGATCTCATGGAATCCTGACATTGTTGAGCATATGACGACGCTGCGGAATGAATACCGGAAAATCGTGGCCATTGTCGGGGACAACTATTTCGGAAAATGGGACAAAACCCGCACCGCCTGCCGGGGAATCATTATCCGCAACGGACGGATCCTGATGTCCTATGAAACAGTGACCGGGCAGTGGATGCTTCCGGGCGGCGGACTCGAAGCCGGTGAGGATGAATGTGAATGCTGTATCCGGGAAGTTGCGGAGGAAACGGGATTCCTGATCCGCCCGACGGAATGCGTGATGGAAATCGACGAGTATTACGAAGATTTCAAGTGGGTCAACCGGTATTTCTTCGGGGAAGTGACCGGCGAAACCGCCGTTCACCTGACAGCGCGGGAAAAGGAAGTGGGCATGGAACCCCGGTGGGTTCCGCTGGATGAAATCATTCAGATCTTTTCAAAACATGCCGACTATGCGGACCGGGACGAGATGCGGCGCGGCATGTATCTGCGGGAGTATACCGCCTTAAGCAAACTGTGCGGCGGCGTTTCTTCCGGCAAACAGGGAATCTGACGAGGTGGAAAATGGAAATCACAACCAAGCGGCTGACAGTCAGGCCGATTCAGATCGGCGATGAGCAAGCCATTCACGAATATGCGGGCGACAAAAGCCTGACGATGATGTACTTTCTCCCGAATGAAACGTTTGAGGAAACGGCGGCGTTTGTCAGGGAGAACGCGGAAGCATGGCAGTCAGCGGATCAGACCAATTTTGAATTTGTGATTCTCCTGGATGGAAGAATCATCGGCGGATGTGACTGTGACCTTGGGCATAGCGAAGACCGATCCTATGCGACACTGGGGTGGATCATCCACCGGAATTACCGGAACCGGGGATACGCATCGGAAGCCGCTTCGGCAATTCTGGATTTTGCGTTTGAAAACCTGAAAATCAGCAAAGTATATGCCCAGTGCGACATCAACAACCCTGCTTCATTTGCCGTGATGCGCAGGATCGGAATGAAGTGCATCAGCGATCAAGGCACACGCACCTATCCCAGGACCGGAAAAACGTCGGGCGAGTATACCTGCCTGATCACCCGTGAGGAATGGGAAAATGCAAAACAGCAAGAGGTACCGTAAATGAACCGGACAATGGATCTGTTCCTGACTTTTGCGAAGATCGGCCTGTTCACCTTTGGCGGCGGATATGCCATGATTCCGCTGATTGAAGACAACTGCGTCACCAGGAAGCAGTGGATCTCCCATGATGAGATGATGAACATCACCGTCATTTCGGAATCCACACCGGGGCCGATTGCCATCAACTGCGCCACCTATATCGGATATAAACAAAAAGGAATCGGCGGGGCTGTGGCCGCAACCATCGGGATGGCGCTGCCTTCGTTCTGCATCATTTTCCTGATTTCCCTGTTCCTGGATCGCTTCCTGGAAATCCGCTGGATTGCCAACGCGTTCAGGGGAATCAAACTGGCCGTGGGCATCCTGATTCTGGACGCAGCGATCCGGATGATCCGGAAGATGCCAAAGAAGCCTTTGGCAGTCACTATCACCGCATGCTCCTTTGCGGCCATGCTGCTTATCAGCATATTTTCGGTCCGGGTCACTTCCATTACGCTGATGCTGACTGCGGGATTGATCGGCCTGACCGTATACCTGATTTCCGGTAGGAAAGAAGGTGACGCCGGATGAACCTTCTGAATCTGCTGATCGGTTTCCTGAAGGTCGGCCTGTTCGCCTTTGGCGGCGGATACGCCGCGGTGCCGCTGATCCGGGATGTTGTGATGTCGTATGGCTGGCTTGATCCGGATATGCTGACCAATATGATTGCGGTCAGTGAAAGCACGCCCGGCCCGATTATGATCAACCTGGCCACATACGTGGGAAGCACACAGGGAAATATCATCGGCGCACTGATCGCCACACTGGCTGTGATCCTGCCGTCTTTCATCATCATCCTGATCATTGTGAAGCTGGAGAAAAAACTCCTGAAGAACCGGTATATCCAGGCGGCTCTTTCCGGGGTCAAACCCTGCGTCATTGGGATCATCGGCGCAACCGGCGCCTATATGATCCTGCAGCATATCTTTACGGCATTTCCCGGAGGTACCGTGGATGCAACCGCCGCGGCTGTTACCGCAGCTCTTGCCATGATCTATTTCGGCTCCAGGAAGGTCACCAAAAGGGGAATCCCGCCTATCCTCCTGATCGGAACGGCGGCACTGGCCGGCGTGCTGGTTTACGGCGTACAGTGACATATTAACTTACAGGGGGTTCAGCCGCATTTGCACTTATCTGAGGATGGCTTTTTCTGCCCGGCTATGATATAATCGCACATCATATACAATGAAAAATCATCATGCGGGACAGTGAAAGAAGAGATGGGTTAGGACACTTGGGGACAGGCTTTACATATGGAATGAAAAAGGAATGGCAACAAAAGAGAACTTTTGAGAGCACAGCGCCTATATGCATGTCGGCAGCAGCGGCGGCGCCGCTATCAATGAAAAGATGGAACTGATCGGCATCACACCGGGCGGTTCCTATTCCCTTGACGGAAAAACATTCAATTACGGCGTACTGATTCCTGTAAGCGAAATCAGGCAATGCCTCAATGACTGGAACGGCATGTCATACTGATTTCCTTTTGCAATATACCATATGCAGCAACAGCTTATAAGGAGAATATCGGCAGATGAAGGTTTTTATATGTGGCGGAGGATCAGGGGAACAGACCATCCGGGCCGTGCGAAGGCTGAATGAAGTGATCCGGCACGATCTGCCGTGCCTGTATATCCCGCTGGCCATGGAAGAAGATCAGTATGACAACTGCTATGAATGGATTACAGGCGAACTGAACAGTGTGGATATTCCCGGTATTGAGATGGTCCGTTCAGCAGAAGAACTGGCCCGGAAGCACCTTGGGGATTACAGCTTTCTTTTTATCGGGGGCGGCAATACATTCAGACTGCTGTCCGAGATCAGGCGGGTACATATGTTCGAGCCCATACGGGAATATCTCCTAAGCGGCGGTGCAGCCTTTGGCGGCAGTGCCGGAGCGATCATCTTCGGGGAAGACCTGGAATCCTGTGCGCTGGATGATGACAATGAAGTGGGCCTGACAGATACCAAAGGGTTTGATGTCCTGAAAGGGATTTCGTTCCTCTGCCATTTTACAAATCGGATTCCGGAGCATGATCAGCGCAGTGAGGAATATTTGCTGAAGATTTCAGATCATCGCAAAACATACGCATTACCGGAAGAGGACACCCTGTTCCTGAACGAAACGGAGGTGGAAGAGATCATCGACAGGCCGTATTATATTTTTGAGCATGGCAGGAAAACAAAAGTCCCTGCTGCGGGTAAACCCTGACGGGAACATGGATAACGGATTCCCGAGCCTGAGGAGGATATCATCAGCAAACAGGAGGAAAAGACATTGGGACAGATTGAAAGGTATGAAGTACACGAGGAATGGAACCATTCCGGCCTGGTGAAAGCCGGAGACTACTGCTTCCTGAGCTATTGTGTCGGCAATATCGGCGGCACGATTGAGGAACAGATCAACGGTGCTTTTGACAACATGGAAGAGCGGCTGGCCATGGTCGGACTGACGCTTGAAAATGTTGTCCAGATGGATTGCCTGTTCAGGGATGTCTGGAACATTCCTGTCATGGAAAAAGTCATCAAAGAACGATTCAACGGAAAATATCCCGCCCGGAAATCCATCCAGACGAACTTTGCCCATGTGGGCGGTCCGGATGGCCTGCAGTTCCAGGCGGACGCAATCGCGTACTGCGGTAAATGAAACCCGGGAAGATTTATCTGAAGGAGGAACAGAAAATGGAATTTACAGGGAAAGACTCAGTGATCACACCGGAAACTGTGTTTATCATCGGAACGTATGATGAGAACGGCGTGCCGAATGCCATGAACGCAGCATGGGCGATGCAGAGCGATATGGGAGAAATCACCATCATGCTCGGCAAGCACAAGACGACGGAAAATTTTGAGAAGACCGGCGCCTTCACAGTGGCCTACGGGACTGTGGATACTGTGCTGATCTCGGACTACTTTGGCGTGGAAACCGGGAAAAAGGTCAACAAGATCGAAAAAGCCGGATGCCATGTGCATCAGAGCCAGCATGTAAACGCCCCGATTATTGAAGAATACCCCCTGACGCTGGAGTGCAAAGTCCGGTCCTGGGATCCAAGCACCGGATACCTGATCGGCGAAATCGTTGCCTCGCAGGCGGATGAAAGCATTCTGACCGACGGCAAGGTGGACCTGGGCAAACTGAAACCGATTATTTTCGATCCTTCCTTCAATGTTTACCGTGTGGTGGGGGAACCGGTCGGGAATGCGTTTAAAGACGGACTGCAGTTAAAATAATGGGACTGCCTGCAGGTACCGGTTATGCAGGGATACAGCATGCAAGAAAAGCAGGGCGATCTGCCCTGCTTTTCTTGATTGTTCCGGCAGTTGCTTCGCCTGTTGACGAGGTAAGCAAATGCCGTTATTTCATGTGATGCCGTTCGCAGCAGATTTACGCGGCGTCGGGCAGTTCCTCTTGCTGCTGCGCGCCGGGCAGTTCCGTTTTCTCTACGCCTTCACCATAGATATCTTTCCAGTCGTTGGCCATTGAGAAAGCGGTCCAGCCTTCAGTTTTCACTTTGTCGTAGAAGGCTTGAGCCTTTTCTGCGTCGCCATATTCCCGCACAGTGTCATCACACACGACGAAAATGCCCATGCCTTTGTGGTTCGGGTTTCCTTCGGCATAATTGAGCATGGAGAAATCGCCGGAACTGTTGCCGAAGGCGAGGACGGGCCGTCTGCCGATCTCGCGGGCAATGGCGGCAGGCTTGCCGGATTTGGCGACTTCGATTTCATTCAGCGGACTGCCCAGCACGATTTTCTCAGCCTGGGTCATATCATATTCGTCCGCAACGACGCCATCGGCTCCGGAAGCAACATACTGCACATCCGTCGCGATGCAGTGATCGTAGGGGATATTCCAGCGCTGCACAAGACCGCGGACAACTTCACGCTCGCACGCGGAGACCATCCATACATCGTAGCCGTTGGCACGCAGGTAATCGATGACTTCAATCATGGGCTTGTAGAACGACTGGCCGTAGGTCATGCCTTTGAAGCCGATCACTTCCTGTTTGTCGGCAAAATCGACGACATAGGCCCGGAATTCTTCGGGGGTCATACCGGCAAAAGCGGACGCAACCAGGTCATCCTTTGTGAATGTATCGGGTTTGTAATTCTCGCCCGTCGCGTAAGCGTGGTCGCGCATCTCCTGCATGGCGGCGCGCTCCGCATCGGTCGCGGTATACGTCGGATCATCCAGTACGCGGTACATGGTCAGGCAGCTGTCAACATAGATGGGGGCTTTCTCGGAGATGATGGTACCGTCCATATCGAAGGTGGCAATACGATCAGCCGGTTCAATATAATCGGGACTTGATTCATCCACAGAAGCCGAAACGAAATCAACCAGTTCCTTCAGCGACGCGCTGTCCGGATTCCAGGAGGGGAAGACTTTCGCATAGTCCAATTCGGAAGCAGCCTGGGGTTTAGGTTCCGGCTGAGCCTTCGCCGCCACCTCAGCTTCCAGGGCTTCGATCTGCTTGCTCTTTTCGGCCACGTCGGCTTCCAGGGTTTCGATTTTTTTGGCATTATCCGCCACGACGGTTTCCAGTTCTCCGATCTGTTTGCCTTTCAATTCCACGTCGGCGTTCAGCGCCTCGATCTGAGAGGCCTTATCGGTCACATCGGCGTTCAGCGCCTCGATCTGAGAGGCCTTATCGGTCACATCGGCGTTCAGGGCCTCAATCTGAGAGGCCTTATCGGTCACATCGGCGTTCAGTGCCTCAATCTGAGAGGCCTTATCGGTCACATCAGTATTCAGCGCTTCGATCTGAGAGGCTTTATCGGTCACATCGGCATTCAGGGCTTCGATCTGAGAAACTTTATCGGTCACAGAGGTGTTCAGCGCTTCAATCATAGAGATCTTATCAGATACTTCGGCGTTCAGGGCCTCGATTTGCCCGGCTTTTTCAGCCGCGTCCGCGTTCAGGGCCTCAATCTGTCCGGCTTTGTCGACTACATCCGCGTTCAGTTCTTCGATCTGGGAGATCTTATCGGCTACGTCCGCGTTCAGGGCTTCGATCATCCCGGCTTTATCGGCCACGTCGGCGCTCATTGTTTCAATCTGACTGGCTTTGTCAGCAGTGTCGGTACTCAGGGTTTCGATCTTCCCGGCCATTTCTGCCGCGTCGGCAGTCAGGGATTCAATCTGCGTCTTCCGATCCGCAATATCGGCTTCCAGTCCGGCAATCTGCTCAGCCTGGCGCTGCTTCTCAGCAGTGATTTTGTTGACTTCATCTGTTTTGTTGTTATTGTTGGTAATGTACAAAATGCCCAGGACAATGGCCAACACAGCCAGAATGGAAATGATGGTGACAGCAAGCCCTTTCTTCATACAGCGACCTCCCATTTTTATAAAACTGATGGCAGGAACCGGATCTGTCCTGTCTTTTTCCCATATCATAGCAAAATCAAAGATTTTCTGCAAGGAGCAAAAGTAGGGTATGGCTATATAATCCAGGATGCGGATTATGGCCGTTCCCGGGAAATGTGAACTAAATTTAAAAATTTTTACAAAATTGTTAAAAATGTGTTGACAAAAGAAATAATTTGTGCAATAATCATGCCAGAAACAAAAGAAACGTTCAATATCGATCAGCAGGAGGTGAATGGTTGGAGGGAGACCCGGCATTCGGAACCAGGAAACATTCTCAGCCGGAAGGGGTCTGATACGCTCGTGGCAAGCGGTTTTCTCCGGGGCGGTAAGGGCTTGGGACTGACGGCAAAGAAGATTTGAAATAAAGCGACGACATGAACGGCCTTTCCGGTGGGGTAAGGGCCGTTCTTTTTATGCCGGAAACGGTTGAATGATTCCCTGCGCCTTGATATAATGGCGCCGGAAGAGAGTACAAAGAACAACGGGAGAAACACTATGAAACGAATCATTCGTCTTTTTTCCTGTATCGTCTGCCTGCTGGCGCTACTGGCAGCGGCCCCGGCGGATACCGTCAGCACAGCTGAGGCGGGGATCACAGACGAAACAACGGAACTGACATACGCTCAGCGCCTGGAAAAGGCCCGAGAGAAATATAACGAGAATACGATCCATATTTACCGGAGCGGCATCGGCAGCAAACAGAAGGATAAAATCAATATCTGCCTGTACCGCTCCAAAAGCCACAAATATTACAACGCCAGGATTGTGGATTCCACGCAGATTACGGACGAAGCCGAAATGGAAGCCATCCTGGAGACGGCTTCCCGGGACAAGAATTTCCATATGGAAATCTACGGCACCATGGCGAACCTGAAGGCCCAGTGGATTGCCCATAACATTGCCTATTCCATGGCGACCGGCAGCGAGGAGTCCCAGAAACTGGTGGAGCTCATGGTGGGGGAAAGCATCTCCAGCATCGTCGGACGATCCAAAGACCTGGATATCAGCCCGGCCAAATTCACCCCCGCCAGGGAGAAGATGCTGTACAGCATGATTGAAATTGTCTACGGCCTGAACCACGACTGAAAAAAAGTTTTGTTTTTTATTTGTACGGACATCCGAACCCCCTGTTTTCCCTTGTCGTGAAATGAAAAGTATCCTATAATATGGGCGAAGCGAAAAAACAGGTACAGCATCATCAGAAAAGGCAGGCAATTCCTGCCTGCAGAGGGGGACGGGGAGATGCAGGAGACAGATGAAGCCATCTATCGCCGCTATCTGCAGTCCCATGATAACGATGATCTCCGCCTGCTCTTTGACCGGCACCGGGAAAGCCTGGTGCTGTTTCTGCGGGGATTTGTCCGCCGGGAGGAAGACGCCGAGGACCTGATGATGGACACCTTCGCCGTCGTGGCATCCGGAACAGCCCGGTTTTCCGGGAAAAGCAGCTTCAAAACCTGGATGTTCGCCATTGCCCGGAACCGGGCCATGACCTTCCTGCGCAAAGCCAGCCGGGAGATTGCCACCCCGCAGGAACCGAAGACGCAGGAGGATTCCGCGCCGGAATTTGAGCTGCTCCGCCGGGAAAAGAACCTGGAACTATACCGGGCCATGGAAACCCTGCCGGATGAATACCGCCAGGCGCTGTACCTGGTGTATTTTGAGCAGATGATGCAGGACGAGGCCTGCCGCGTGATGCGGAAGAGCAAAAAGCAGATGTATAACCTGACCGAGCGCGGACGCAGCGCGCTCCGGGAAACCCTGAAAAGCATGGGATTTGAAAACGCCGCGGAAGGAGCGTGAACGTCATGACGGAGGAAATCCTGGAGAATATCCTGGATATCCTGGATGTCGTGATGACCGCCGGCATTGTGATCTGGATGATTCCCATGTTCCGCAGGACCCGGCAGCCGCTGACCGTCGCGTTTTATTATTTTGCCATGGTCAGCCTGATGCTGACCAACGCCTACTGGCTGGCCCATTCCCTGATCCGGCCGGATATGCGTATGCCGATGGCTGCCAATACCATCGGGGAGTGCGCGGTGTTCCTTCTCCTGTCCGCCGCGATGAACTCTGTATTTCCGGACCGGAAGTTCTCCTTCACGCCGCAGCATGCCGGCGCGATTCTTTTTGCCATCGCGTCCATTGCCCTGTGGATCGTCTGGTCCGGAGAATGGATCCAGGACATCCTGGGCGGCGTCATATTCGGCTATTTCATTTGCGTCTGCGTCCGGGATCTCCGGGAAACCGGCGCATTCAGCAAAAAGGAATGGATCGCCATCGGCGTTACCTGTGCCGGATTCATGGCCATATTCGCGGCAGTAGCCACCATGGAGGAGGAACCGCCAGCGGTGATTGCCGGTTACATCTTCATGTTTGCCATGATGATCTTCTTCCTGTACAAAACCATCCGCTGCATCCGTAAAAGGGAAAGCGCTGAAAAACAGATGGTCCTGGCGGTATCCTCCTATGCCTGCTGCATGAGTGGGGTCTATATGAGTTCCGGATACTGGTACAGCGCGGCGGAACTGATCTGCCTTTTAACCCTTCCGTTGATGTTCCATGCTTTCCGGGAGGAGGCGAAACACGCATGATCTATGCAGAAAACATCCTGCTGTGCATTGCGTCCCCGCTGCTTCTGTCCCTCTTTTTCCTGCGGAAAACCGTCAGGAGATTTGTGGGATGCACCTTGATCGGCATGGGCATCTGCCTGCTTTCCGCCTATATCAGCGGATATATGTACCAGATTGTGGAACTGGAGGAAAGCGAAACATCCATCTTCATTTCACCCATTGTGGAAGAGATCATGAAGCTGCTGCCACTTTTATTCGTGCTGTTCCTGTTTGAACCGGATGACCGGTCTTTCATGGATGTGGGCCTGGGGATCGGCGTCGGCTTCGCCACGTTTGAAAACTGTTGCTATATCCTTTCTTCCGGCGCGGAGAGCCTGCCGTATGTCCTGATCCGCGGCCTGGCGGTCGGCGTGATGCACATCGTGACCATGGAGGCAGTTTCCCTGGCCCTGGTGATGTCAAGAAGATACAAGATGCTTTCCGTTCCCGGCATCGCCGGCGCACTGACCTGCTCCATGATTTTCCATGCCCTGTATAACCTGCTGGTATCCGAACCCGGCCTGTCCGCTACCATCGGCTACATCCTGCCGATCATCGCCGCCGCAGGCCTGTACGCCCTGCACCGGGCCAACAGGCAAAAGAAGGCATAGATATTACAATTCTGTTAAATCTGAAAATTCACAGAGTAAAATCCGAAAAATCCGCGACTAATAGACGGAGATCTATTTTTATACCCTAAGACGGGGAGGAAAAAACAGTGAAATATAATCCGGAAACGGAATTTGCGGAAATTCTCCGCAGAAGCAAAACGCTTCAGGTTCAGAAGGAGCGCAGGAAGATCCAGACGATTGGCATTTCCTGCTCCACGCTCTTCGCCCTGGCGATTCTTGCCGTCGGCATGCTGCGGGGCGAAGGCGGGCAGCTGGAGGGAACAAGGACAACATTCGGTTCTTTCCTGCTTCCGACAGACGCCGGCGGCTATGTGATCGCCGCGGTGGCCGCCTTTGCGGTGGGCGTCCTGGTGACCGCGATCTGCATCCGGAAGCGGAACAAAGCAACCAGCGCAGAAGCAGAGGAGCAGGAGCCGAAGGAGGCGGAGCGTCCATGAGACGACAGGCCTCAACGGAAAGGGGCGTTTCAGGAGGAAGATACGGCCTCAAAGTACGAACCGCCATCCTCCTGGTGTTCCTGCTGCTGATGACAATCATCACAGGCGCCGCAGCGGAAAGCCCGCCGGGAACCGGATTCTCCCGAAACCCGGCCGCGATTGAAACAGCCGCCGCCTCGGCGGTCCGCCTGGAAGTCTACGACCGGGACGGAAACCGGATCGGCACCGGCAGCGGATTCGCGGCATTCGAACCGGCCGTGCTGGTGACCGCCGCCCATGTGATCGTAAACATGGACCACATGATCGCCACGAAGGACGACGGCACCACCTTCCGGATTGACCGGGCCTACGACGCGGACACGAACGCAGATGTTGCGATCTGCGAACTGCCGGAAGACGCCGGCCTTCCCCCGCTGAAATGGTCCAGAGAAGCCCCGGCAAGGGGAGAGCCGGCAACTGCGATCGGCAGCCAGTTCGGCCTGATCAACCTAGTGACGATGGGCAATGTCTGCGGAAGATGGGAAGCTGGCGGAGTGAACTGGATCCTGTTCACCGCACCGGTCTCCGGCGGAAGCAGCGGCGGCCCGCTGCTAAACGACGAAGGCAACGTGATGGGCGTGATCACCGGCACCTACGATAAAGCACAGAACCTTAACCTGGCCGCCCCCTATGAAGCGGCAGCGAAACTATACGGAACAGACAACGACGAGGGAGGAACTTCAAAATGACGAGCACCAAAAGATTCATTCGCCTGATGGCAGCCCTGCTGGCCCTGATCTTCGTGGTCAACACGGCCCCCCTGGCCGCCCTTGCAGAAAGCATGAATGAGCCGGAAGCTGCTGCTGAACAACCGGCGGAGCATGAGCACGACCACGATCATGACCATGACCATGATCATGAGAAGGATGCCGAAGAAACCGGGGAAGGCATCATTTCGCAGCTCGCAGACGGCGAAGGGAATACGCTCTACCGCGAGGTGAAGTTCGCCCTGCCGGACGGCCTGACCGATGAAGAAGCTGAGGAAATCACCCTGCCGGAAACGAAAATGGTGGAAAACGGTTCCCTGGTCTTCGCAGTTCCCCAACCGGAACAGGAACACTATACTTTCGGCGGCTGGTACTACGACCCGGCACTGACGGAACCGGCGGACGGTTGGGATGTCATCGACCGCAATATGACACTTTATCCCGCCTTCGTGGCAATCCAAAGCCAGAGCGAGGATGACAACAAGCTGAATTTCATTTCCGACCTGGATGTGGAACCGGATTTCCAGGTTCAAATTGTTGCATATAACCTGACGGAAGATGAAATCCGGGAAAGAATCAAAGTCACCAACATGAATAAGGCCGACGACAACGAAGAATTCACCCTGGAACGACTTGAACCGGATTTGTATACCCTGATCCCGGACGAGGAGCTGCGCGCCCGGGCGTTGGAAACGGTGCAGGCCTACCTGGACGAGGATCTGGATACCACCCTGACAGAAGGCCTGAAGCAGATATCCGTCGAGGAACCGGAAGTTGAACTGACGCCGGAAGAACAAATGGAGGCACTCCATGCTTCCGCGGAACGAACCGCGGATGAAGAGGCGCGGGCCAGAGCCCCTCAAAAATATACCGGGGAACCCGCACTTGATGAAACGGTCATCAACGAACTGGTGTTTTATTACGCTCCCTATGAAATGATCGATACGGAAGCCATGCAGATGGCGGATATGGTGCGGCGCGCCCGGAATGCGGGCTTCGATCCGAAAGCCATTACAGCCACCCAGCTGGTCAGCATCATGACAGAAGACGAGCTGGAAGCAGCCGGGATTACGGATCCGTCCGCGGTCAGCGACGGCGGCGGAACGATGAACCTGGAAGAGTATCTCCGCCCGTACCTCAAATTCCTGCCGGTGATGCATTACGTGGTGCAGCCGAAGGGCGGGGCATGGGGCCGGGGATTCATGCACCAGATTGAAATCCTTGATACGGAATATCTCCGCTTTTCCCGTTACGGCGAGGAAACAGGCAAGTACGTCATTTACCATAACATTACCGTTCATCAGGACAATTTCAACAATATCCGGTTCAACAGCGACATGATTTACCTGCCTGCCAGCGAGGTGGAGGGTGTTGTGCTGGACTGCGGCCTTGTCCGCGCCGAAGGAAATACTGCGGAAGGCCTGAATATGGTCGAAAACGATGACCAGGGCGTACTCACCTATTCCGGCGGCCAGACCATTCCCGTCGGGACGACCGTGGTGGTATACGACGGAACGATCGGTGAAAACGGAAACGTGGAAGGTTCCGTCGGCTATTTCAACATCACGGCAGACATGGGCAACGGGCAGTATGCTTATGAAGGACCGGAATTCACCGACGTTGTCTTTATTCCGAATGTGATCCCGGTAAAGGATAACGGCCGGTTCAGCGAGGGCCAGATGCTGATTCCGTCCGACCAGCTGAGATTTACCGGGGAAATTTACCAGACACTGAAACTGGATGAAAACACCGTTGTGGAGCCCGGAGATTATGTCGCAGCATACACCGGCGACCTGAACAATCCGGATTCACTCGCTCTGACCGGATACGGCCTTATCAGGACGGTTGCGGAGGACCAGGACGGCCTCTTCGTCAGCTATGATATCGTCGGCGCGAATGACATCGAAAATGCCATTTCCATGTTCAACCGCCAGGACAACCTGGATATTCCCATGACGGACGAAGACCTGGAAAAGGCATGCCGCCTGCTGGAAGAGGATGTCCTGAAGAGCGGTTTTGTAGAGAAATCAGCGGAACACATCAAAAAACTGATCACGGCGGATGAAGAAGACATCCTGCCCGATTCGGAATATGCCAACGCACTGACGGAACTGAAATTCCAGCGCGAAGACGGGAGTGAAATCTCCCTGGACGAAGTCCGCGGCCTGGCAGGCGGGAGCCGGGTTTCATTCGGGCCGCCAACCATCAAATTCAATCCATCGCTGGCACTGCAGCATTTCGATGGCTCCGGCGTCCGGTTCGAGGCTGCTATCGTATTCCAGCTTGACATTGAAATGAACGACAGTTCCCAGCTTGAACTCAAGGTTGTGGCCCTGCTTGAACTGGAAATCCACCTGAGCTATTCTGCCGGCGTTACCGCCGATATCGATTACGCGCTGGGAATCTTTCCGTATCCGGAAGAAATCTACGGTAAAGCAGGCGTTGAAGCAGGTGTCTATGTGGGCGTCGGCGTTACCGTAACGCTTCAGACGGTCGAGAAAGAAGGCCCAGACGCGAAGGAAGTGCTGGAGGGTCTGGGCACAGGAGACCTGCTGGATACCAAGGGATATGTTATAGACGGCGCCGAGAAGAAAGATATCGTCCAGGATATCGGAAAAATCGGACTGATGAGCCAACAGCTCGGACCGATTGCCGACATGGCCAGGATCGGCGGCGCCGGCGGCGACGGCCTCGGCATCAGCAAAATCCCGGGCCAGAAACCGGATTACTGGGGCGTTACCGATACGGAAGACGGAACGCAAGTCGACGGCTGGCAGGAAATGGAAAACAGCGTGGGCGGCACGTTTGAGGAGAAATACTCCAATTTCCTGCAGGATTCAGGCGCCGAGTATGTGCCGCTCTTCGAGCGGGAGATCTTCACATTCGAAATCCACGATCCATCCGGCATTATGGCGGCTTCCCTGGGACTGAGCATCTTTGTTGATTTCCAGCTGAATGTCATGCTGGGCGCATCCGCCACCTACGAGAACTGCAAAGAGGCTTCCGTCAGCTTCTCAGTTTTCCATCCAACCAGCAAGAGCCATGTCGGAGATACCAAACCGCCCTGTGCCCAGATTGACTTCTACATCTTCGGTATGGTCGGAATCAAAGCCGGTGTCGCGCTTGATTTCCGCATCGGGATTATCAGCACGCGGATCGCTTCCATCGGCATTGTGGTTAAGGTAGGCCTATATATTGAATTCTACGGCTTCTTCTACATCGCTTACAAGTGCAAGTGGTACACCGTTCCGGACGGGAAAGACAAAGACGGAAACGACAAAACGAAAACAAAAAAAGAAGAAAGCACTGAAATGTTCGGTGCTATGCGGCTTGAGGTGGGCATTTTCCTGGATATCCTGTTCCGTGCCCAGCTGGGCGGCGGAGCGTTACAGAAGGATGCCGAAATCTACAGCGCGAAATGGCCGCTCCTGGCCCTTGGACCGGACTACATACCGATCGACTTCCTGATTGAAGAGGTTGATGACAGCCTGAATCTCAACATTGAACCGAGACAGGGTGACAATGACAAACGGGAATCAACCGCGACGAACGTGATCGGCGGCGCATCTATCCAGGTGCCGGACGATCTGTTCCAGATCAAGCAACTTCAGATCAGCACCGGTGAACTGTCCATTGAAAACAAGGACAAAACAAAAGCTTATAACCACCGCAGCGGAAGCTTCGTCGCGGGTGACGTGAGATACTACCAGATGGATGAAGAATGCTTCCACGTCACCTTCACACCGAAAGGTGCAAATTTCGGCGAGCCAACCGACGAGGATCTTGCCAAGGGCGGATTCCTGTATGAACCCTACAACAATACCATTTATGCCAAACCTTCCAATAAGGAAGCCAATGAGCTCTGGGGTGAATTCGAGTTTAAGTATTACCAGACAAACGATCCCACAAAGGAAGACGCGGAACTGAGCTACGGCGCCGGCTTCAGCCTGAACACCCGGGAGATCAGCCGCACCGTGCGCGTCCACTGGAAGGGCGAGCTTGTGAACGGCTCGGCAGATATCTATATCTCAAAAAGTGCGCTGGAAGAAAGGCTTGAAAAGGATGTTCCGGCATTTAAGAAATCCTTTGAAGGACTTGAAGGAGCGGAAATTGTGACCACAACCTACGCCCGGAGCATGAAGGCGCTGGACTATCTCACTTTTTCCAATGATCCGGGAATCCGGGATAAGTATTTTACCAAAGAGGAATACAGCATTCCGTTTGACGGGTTTGACGGTGTTACCTATTACCTGAACGCCCGAAAACTGGCACAGGATTACCCCAGTTACCGGCTGGCTTTTTCCAAGGAGAAATACAACTATGCTTCCCTGGCGGAATACAAAAACCGGTATAATAACGGGTATTCGGATAAATGGACAGAAATCGGACGCTTCATCTATTACGAATCTACCCAGGGCCAGGCAGAGAATGAGGAAGACAGTAAGGGCTGGATGCTCGTCATGCCGAACGACCCGTACCTGTACTACACGATGTGCGAAAACGGGACGAAGGTCGAACTGTATTTCATCAAAGGATATACGGAAACAGACTGGTATATCCTGGACGAAAATTATGATTTCGAAGAGCCGGAAGCTTTCGCCTACCAGGTCGAAATCCTTAGCAGCCAGAACGCCATGGACAATATGCCGGCATCTGTCCGGAAAGTATACGAAACCGACCAGGAAGGCTATGAATATGTCTGGTACAGCTATTCAGACACCCAGAATCTTTATCAGAACACCCGTGCACATTATTACAATGGGAAGACCTACGCAGGACGGGTATTGAATTTCAAGGAAAACGAAAGCAAGTCTGTCGGAGCGACGACATGGAGTATCGGCAAGAATTATATCTATACGGACAACACATTAACGTGTATGCCCAGGCCTGAAGACTTCATTTACAATCCAAGCCTGTGGGAAAAGGTGACAGACGAAACCCTGATTCCGCTGGCTTCCACGGTATATTTTGCAATTCGCGTACCGAAAACATTCACAGTTACATACCTGTTCGAAGACGGCGGTAAGTATACCGAAAAGTTCCGCTTCGGCGATGATCTGCAAATCGGTTTTTGGCCGACGAAAGACCACTATACGTTCCTCGGATGGTTTGGATTCGAAGACGGTGTACAGTATACAGACGCAGTGAATAAAGGCATTGAAGCCATCACCACCATGCCTGCCAGGGATCTGACGCTATATCCTCTTTATCTGGGAGATCCGGTGACAATCAACTGGAGTTTCAGGGGAAAGACATACTCGTCCCAGGTCCGGGTCGGTGACAGAATGCTGAGCGGCGCACCGGATCTGTCCAAAGAGATCCCCGAGGGGAAGGAAGTGATCTGGTTTGGAGGGTACAATTACAGATACCGGGTTGCGAATGATGAGATCGTCGAATATTATTTGGACGGCTGGACATATAAAGGACGCGTTTACGGTTATAAGGTTTCCATAATCGATGAACGGAAATATATTAACTCTTACAAATATAATCAATTACTATCGGAGTACCAAAATGCAAAAAAAATGCTTAAGTTTTTTAGAAAAGCTGACCTCATAAATTACATCATGCAAAAAGGTTTAGTCGGTTCGAAACTATATTTTGCATCAGAAGAAGATGCTCCGGTATATATTTTGCCGATTGATACAAGTCAAGTTGAACCGAATCCGGGGTATGATATGTACCTTGCTACCGAAGATGGTACGGAAATCACTAATTCAACACGTATGCCTGCAGAAGATCTGAGGCTATATGTTAAGTGGCGGCCTAAAGAATATACGTATGCATGGGTGGTAAGAGAGACTCATTATGATGAAGAACAGGAAAAGGAAGTTGCCACCTATCAGAAGCTGGACGTTGTCAAGTCCCAGGCAGTTGTAAAAACCATCGGGGATATCCGGCCCGAAGGCGCCACCATCAAAGACAAGGATACGCGCTATGTCTGGAAAGTATTCAGGTATGATTACAGCGAATTAACGACACCATACTACAGAATCTATCCTGAAATCTACCTTGAAAACCGCTATCTGGACTGGAACAAGAAGACATATAAGAACAGCGATAAGCTGCCTGAAAACGACGCCATCTTTATTGTCAACCGTGTGAAACGTACGGTCAAAGTGACCTGGAAATACAAAGACGGCGATGAGACAAAGGATTGGTGGATTGCCAGAAAACTGGAAGCGCCGCGTAATCAGACATGGTACGATGAGATGTATAATATTGTCGGATGGGCAGATGAAGACGGGAATACCTATGAATACCCGCCGTTAGAGCTGGAACGCCTTGTCCTGTATCCTATTCTTGAGGAGCATGAACATGCCTGGCAACTAATCAGAAGACTTCCCGCGTCCTGCGACCAGGTCGGAATTGATGAATACGAATGTCAGCTGTGCCATAAAACGCGGCAGGAAGAACTTCCGATGATCGACCATTATGTTCTGTATTGGAACGATCACGAACCGACCTGTACGGAACGGGGATACAAGGTCGGTTATTGCTCAAGTTGTGAACAGTGGGTCTATGAATATTACGGCGAACCGCTCGGACATGATTTCGATACAGGCGTCATCGGTGATGTTGTTGAGGCCACCTGCACCACAGACGGCAGTTATAAGGTATTTGACCAATGTAAACGCTGCTATGAAAGAAGAAATGAGCAGACATTTGTAACTCCGGCACTGGGCCATAGCGAGGAAGAAATTCATGAGAATGAAGTGGCCAGCACCTGTACCGAAGAAGGCTCCTATGTGAAGATCATTCGCTGCAAGCGTTGCGGGGAAGAACTTAGTCGCGAGACGGTTGCTATTCCTGCACATGGTCACTCCTTTTACGAACCGGTTACTGAGCCGACATGTACGGAAAAGGGTTATACCACGCATACCTGCGTGTACGAAGGCTGCGGCTATTCTTACACTGATACTGAGACGGATCCGCTGGGGCATGATTACCAGAAGGGTGAAACTGTAGCTCCGACATGCAAGGATGACGGCTATACGATTTATACGTGCTCTCGTTGCCAGGACTCCTACAAGGGCGATATTGTTCCTGCTGCGAACACAGAGCATGTAGCTGGTGATCCTGTCAGAACAGAACCGTATCCCATTATGAAGCAAGATGAATACGGTAACCGTTGGTGTGAAGGATGGGTGGCCGGCGATATTACGACTAAGTGTACTATTTGCGGTGCTGTCATCAAGACGGAAGTTATCAAGGTTGTTCCGAAAGTTGAAAGCTGGCAGGACGGAAAGACGTTGCCGATGGAAATGCTCCAAGACTGGAAAAACGGAGGAGCAACAACACTGGGCGATGTCGGATACATCAATGGAATGTATATCGTATTTGCTTCGTCGGGAAATGTACGCTCTGAAGACCGCTATAATATTGATGCTGATGTTTATTTTACCGACAGCAGCAAAGCCATTGCGGACATTCAGTCTGGTGATCAAGTGAAAGTTCATATTAAACCGCGAGGTGATTACGCAAAGACATATGCTGAAACAGATGTGACGTTTACTGTGACGGGCGATGGTCATGTGCATAATCTGGTACAGGTTGAAGCGAAAGCAGCGACATGTACCGAAGACGGTTGGGAGGCTTATGAGTATTGTACCGACTGCGATTACACCACAAAAGTAGTTATTCCTTCCCGCGGCGGACATAACATGGTACAGGTTGAAGGGAAAGCAGCAACGTGCGTTGCAGATGGCTGGGATGCTTATGAACAATGCACCAATTGCGAATATAATACTAAACAGGTTATCCCCGCGACTGGTCAACATAGCCTGGTAGATGTTGAAGCACAACCTGCGGTAGAAGGACAGGATGGTTGGGAAGCCTACAAGAAGTGCGAAAATTGTGATTACACAACGACAATTACAGTAGTACATTTTCGTGGAGACATAATAGGCGAACCACAAGCAGCTACATGTACTTCACCAGGCTATGAGACTTGTATATGCAAAAACTGCGGTGTTACATTTGACTATATAACAGACCCCATTAATCCGAATGCGCATAATATTGATAATGGAGTATGCCAAAACTGTGGGAAACCAGAGAGTGAAATTGCTCCTCCTGCGGGCAATTAACACTCACGAATGAATTGTAAAAAAGGGATTTTTGGCGGCGGTTTTCGAGAAGAAAGCCGCCGCTTTTCTTGCAGACTTAAAAATTTATGCTTCTGACTTCCTTTTAATTCGCTATAATTCGCTTGAATGCACAGGCAATATAATGATAAGATTATGCTGTCAAAATGGGGAACCGATCTGACGAAAAAATTTTCCGGGCGGTTTTCGTGATGCTTCGCCCTTCTTCGCTTGTTGCCCAACCTTTTATATGATATTATTAGGCTCGGAAAGAAGGCGAGGACAGAATGTCATGTGATGTCGCCTGATGTCGCTTTTGGTCCGCCGGTAAATATGATATGATTATCCTGCAAAAATGGCTTCCTGAGAGGAGGCCTTTTTTCGTACCCTTTGAGGAGATGATGCCTTTGCTTGTGATTTAAATAATGCGCAGGTTTAAGCGCAAATGAGCGGATTTGCCCAGGGACGCCCACATGTACTTTGTGGTAGGATATAACCGGGAAGCTGAGGAGCTTCCTTTTTTATTGGAAACTATAAAACAAAAAGGAGATTTTTCTTTATGAATCACTCTATAACGGAAACCACGATCCGGATGGCACGTGAGGGAGATTCGGACGCCATTGAGGAACTGGCAGCAAGCATGGAGCAGCTGATGAAAGAAACATCCGGGAAGGAACCGGCCGAGGACAGCGGGAAAGACCCGTACGAGGATAAAATTGAGAAAACGGTTCAGCATGTTTTCGATTCTGCTCTTTGGAGCCAAATGACTCTGGATGAACAGATTTCGGATGTTGTTGAAAGAATTCATGATAATACGGATGATGTCGATATTTCAGATGTATTGGAACCGGACTGTGAGGATGAAGAACGGGCATGGCGCGTGGGGGATTCGCTGCGGACAGCAATGACTATTATTCGGCCCGCGCTGGAACGAATGACCTACGCGGAAAGCAAACAGGCTATCAGTGAGATTGCCGATCGTATTCGACAAACCGGGCTGGACTCGCAGAGCTATATTGCAGTCGGACGGGCTGACGACGGCGAAGAAGAAGATCCGAGAGAATTAGGCAGACGCATTATGAGGAAAAGAAACGCAAACTACAAACCAGAAGAGGAGAAATGATATATATGAAGCATCTGAAAAAACTGAATTCACTGATACCCCAGGCGCCTGTTTCTTCTCCGGAAGAGATCAGCAGTGATCCGAACAAGGTTCAAATCACGAGGGATATGGCTAATGCGATATTCCGGAAGGTGATGGACGGCTATTCCAACGCTATCGCTCATCTCGGAGAACAGTCTCCGCAGGTTTCGTCCGGGACTTTTGTCCGTTCTAACCTGACGGACAGACTGGAAACACTGACGGTTGCATACCGGGAGAACTGGCTGGTTAAGCGGATTATTGATATGCCCTGCGAGGATATGACCCGGGGATGGTATAAGCTGTCTTCAGCATCACTTGACGCGGAAGCCCTGGAAGATCTTTACCGGCTGGAGGCCAGGCACTCCATTAAACAGGAAATAACCAACGCGATCCGATGGTGCAGACTGTACGGCGGATCGCTTGCACTGATGGTTGTACGGGAACCCTGGCATGGAGAACCTGACCTGAGCCGGCCGCTGATTCCAAAAGAACTGCTGCCTGGCTCTTTCAAGGGCGTGCTGGTGCTGGACAGGACAAATGGGATTGAACCATCCCTTGAACTGGTGGATGACCTGGAAGATCCCGACTACGGACAGCCGGAATACTATACCGTGCAACTCAGCTTCAACGGAAGCGGTCCGAAACCGGTGAAAATTCATCATTCCCGGGTGATGAAGTTTACCGGCAGGGAACTGCCGCAGCAGGAGATGGAACGGGAGAACTACTGGGGCGCATCGGAAATGGAACATATCTGGGATGAAGTGATGAAACGATCCGCGGCTTCGGCGAATATTATCCAGCTTATGTTCCAGGCCAATATCACAACGCTCAAGATGGGACATCTCGGGGAGGACCTGGCCCTGGGATCGGAACGGACCAAGCAGAATGTGCTGCAGGCGATTGAGAATGAGAACCGGCTGAGGAATTCCTACGGCCTCCAGATTCTTTCGTCAACGGATTCTTATGAGAATCATCCGTATTCCTTCAATGGGATCAATGATATCTATGAATCTTTCATGATGGATATGGCCGGCGCAGCTGAGATTCCGGCAGCCAAGCTGTTCGGTCGGTCTCCCCAGGGGATGAATTCTACGGGGGAGATGGACCTGCGGAACTATTATGACATGATTGCCCAGCTACAGGAGCGCCACTTGCGGCCGGCACTGGAGAAGCTTCTTCCGGTGATGGCTTATTCCTGCTGGGGCTATTGTCCCAAGGACCTGAAAATCATATTTGAACCCGCGATGGTAACCAGCCCCACCGAACGGGCGGCACTGGCCAAGGATCTCAGCGCTGATGTGATTGAAGCGGTGAAATGCGGGATCATTACTCCGGAAGAAGCCCGGGCGGAGATGAAAAGCCGGGGAGAGAAGCTGGGCGTATGGGGACAACTGTAACATCCGGAAAGGAGAGGGAAAAAGTTGGAACGGGATATCAGCAGGATTGTGCTGCATATACTGAGACATCCCGAGGAACTGGGGCGCCAGGTCGGATTTAAAGACCTGACGCCCCTTCACGGGGAATGGATCCGGGAAATGATCAACGGAGAGGGAGATTATACGCTGCAGGCGCACCGGGGAAGCTACAAGTCTTCCTGCCTGGCGGTGGCCATCTCGCTGCTGATGATCCTGCGGCCGAAGCGGAATATTATTTTCCTGCGGAAAACGGACAGCGACGTGGCGGAGATGCTGGGAATGGTTTCCAAAATCCTGAAGCAGGAAGTGATGAAGAGCCTTGTGGCCGGATATTACCATAAGCCGCTGGTGATTACGGGAGAATCAATGAATCACCTGTCGACCAATTTGTGGAATTCGCCGATGGGCGCGCCGCAGCTGCTGGGACTGGGGATCCGAAGCTCCATTACAGGGAAGCATGCGTGGTATGTGATTACCGACGATATATGCAACAAGGACGACCGGGAAAGCCGGGCGGAACGGGAGCGGACGAAGACCCAGTATGACGAACTGCAGAACATCCGGAACAAGGGCGGGCGGATTATCAACCTGGGAACACCGTGGCACAAGGAAGACGTGTTTACCAAGATGCCGAACATTCACCAATATGACTGCTATACGACGGGACTGATTACCAAAGAACAGCTGGAACGGCTGAGGGAGAGTATGGCGCCAAGCCTGTTCGCGGCGAACTATGAACTGAAGCATATAGCTTCGTCTGAAGCAATATTTGATACCCGGCCCCGGTTTACAGACGATCCGGAAATGATGCGGGACGGGATTGCCCATGTGGACGCGGCGTATGGGGGAAGCGACTATACCGCTTTTACATGTGGGAAGCGGGACTGGGACAATGACGTGATTTACCTGTACGGAAAGCTTTGGCGGCAGCCGGTGAACGAGGTGATGGACTATATTACGGAAGATATGCGGCGGCTGATGTGTGAACCGATCCTGTGCGAAACGAACAGTGACAAGGGATTCCTGGTGAAGGAATTCCGGGAACACGATGTGTACGCGGCCGAATATTACGAAGGTCAGAACAAGTTTGTGAAGATATGCACCTACCTGAAGAAATGGTGGGGGAAGATTGTATTCCTGGAAGGAACGGATCCGGAATACATTGACCAGATCCTGGATTACACAAAATTCGCGGAGCATGATGACGCAGCGGACAGCGCGGCATGCGTGTGCCGCGTGCTGGAAAACGGATATTATTAAAAAACAGGAGGGAAAACCATATGAAGAATGAGAAGAAAAACGCTATGCAGCTAAAGGAAAAGGTGAATCATGATTTTCTGATGATGACACCGGATGCCCTGGACGCTTTGCAGGACATGATGACGGATCCGAATATTAATCCGCTGGCGCGGGTGCAGGCGATCGGACTGATTCTGGACAGGGGACTCGGGAAGCCGGAGGAAAGCATCCGGATCCAGAACGACCAGGAGAGCCTGGAAGCGGCGCAGGCAAGGCTGGAAGAGTTGTTTTCGATGGCGAAAAGGGAAGAAGGAAAGGAGTGAAGAAGACAGAAAAGTTTCACTCAAAAAAAGTTTCACTCAAACCGGGAGATGAATCATATGCTTACTCAGAATCCAGTTAAAATTCCTGGTATTCCTGGAAAGATTACGTTTATGAAAAAAGACGACGCATTTTATGTGCGATATCTGGTCGGAAGAAAATACGATCCGGAAAAGAAATACAACACGCCTGAATGGATTACCATTGGCAGGAGAATTGAGGCGATGCCCGGGCTGATGTATCCGAATGATAACTATGAAAAGCTTTTTTGCGAGGAGGAGGACGGAATGGAAGAGAACCTGACCGCGGAAGAAGAACAGTATATCCGGGACAACGGGATATATGGGACTTATAACGCATTCTTCACGGGGTTGTATAACGAGTTTAAGCAGCAGACACGGAAGAAGGCGGAGGAACAGGTGAACCGGTATAAGGCGGAGAGCATCAATAAGGTGCTGGAACCGCTGAAGGATATGATGAGCGGGGAAGAATACGCAGATCTGCTGGGGCTGATTGAGACGGCAGAAGACGGGGAGGAAGGAATGACATATGGGGATGTGATGATTCTGCTGACGCAGTATAAATCCGCATTGACGAAATATCACAGGAGCAGGTTGTGATGGATGCAACTGTAAAGAGTTGTAAAAGAAATAGCTGATCCGGGGTGCGATTGAGCGAATTTCTGCTTGACAAAGGCACCCTGTTTCCGTATAATCATGCCGTTGCCTATAGGGGCATGGTGTAATGGTAACACGTGGGTCTCCAAAACCTTTGTTGAGGGTTCGAATCCTTCTGCCCCTGCCACGAGAAAAAGCCTTGTAGCCGTTGGATTACTGGTCATAAGGATGTTTTGAACAAACATGCTGACAGACCGTAGTGCAACAACGGACAATGCCTGCCCATTAATACCGGGCAGGCATTGTCTTGGTAAAAAACATGCTGCTGCACATTTTTTTAGGAAGCCACTTTATACTGGTATTGGCAGATTATCCGAACCAATATATTTCGGTCTCTGCGAATGTTGATTTTATTACTGCTTTTGCGATCAAAAAGGTAACGCTTCAGTATGTTGTTCATCACGGTTCTTTGATTATCTTTTTTCAATGGGCAGCCAGATCTGCCTAAAACGCTCCGATCTCGGCATCCAATGTGATTCCACAATCTCCGGCGCATTCCATGTGTTTTGCTATCCTTGATTAAAAAGCTGTCTATTGCGGTTATTCGCCTGATAAGAGTACGAATGCGGAGGATCAATCATCAATTGTGCGAAGTATAGTAGCAATATGAATTCCGCGTTCAGGTTATAATGGTATATTGGTTGAGCTTTTTTCCCTTCCATTAGCGAGGCTTCCCTCAAAATCTTCAGAGCCAGAAGTTTCGCGATAACTGTGTCTGTAGTTTCCCGATCAAAAGCCAAACCTTCCATGAATGCCGAAACAGAGAAGAAAGCCTTTTCATGTTTCTGCAAAAAGAACATCGCCTTTAAAACATTTGTGTCGCCAAGCGCTGAAAACAGTTCAGCCATTCGCTCATCCGGCGTTATGGCGGATTCAAAGCCGTTCTCCGGCTCGGGAAGCAGCAGAAGGAA
The DNA here is from genome assembly GCA_017429695.1 of Clostridia bacterium. Classification (GTDB taxonomy): domain Bacteria; phylum Bacillota; class Clostridia; order Christensenellales; family Aristaeellaceae; genus Aristaeella. The sequence goes on from JAFROK010000001.1 coordinate 84,313, forward strand.
GGGGTTCTTCACTGTACGGACCCTTCCTATCAGGATTCCGTAATCATCAATGATTTGTGTGTATACATCCTCCGCTTGTGAAAAACAATTTTCATCGTAATGTGTTTCGCCCATCATAGCCAGACTGCTGAGTCTGGCGATCTCAAATATGCGATGAAAACGTGCCGAATACGGAATATCAGCAATCTGATGCATGAACTGTTCTTCAAAACATCGTGTTTCTTCCTCACGTCCAAACAGCGCATCAATTGTGACTCCAAGGCTGTCCGCAATGCGGGGCAGCAGTGCCGCATCCGGCATACCGCCGCTTTCCCATTTACTTACCGCCTGCGGTGAGACCCCGACTGCTTCAGCAATATCTTCTTGTTTGATCCCTTTCTGTTTTCTTTTTTCCTTCAGGCAGAATTCCATTAAAACACCTCCCGACTGTGATTACATCTGATTGCACCGGTGCGTGTTTAACATATCATAAAACATCGGTTGATTAAAGGGATTGGTTTTTGAAATAATCAAATGCAAGTTGTTGTATATGGATTTATTCTACCTATATTTGAATTGCAATCGAATCCTGTATGCAGAATCTGTATATGAAAGCACCGGTACTGAAAAAATGTATTCTGATATTCCTCATGATTGAATATCTTGCTAAACGGGTCAATCTCAATGTGAAAAAAAGCTGATAATGCTCTCTATTCCCTGAATTGCATTTCTATCATCAGCAGCAGGTAAATCATTTGTGCGATGGCTGGATACCAATTCATGTATGGTGTGGCAGTTCATATGATGCAGAAGAATACAGGCAGTACTGTACGCTTTATCCATATGTCCGTCACCGCCTCCAACCAATATTACTGCGCCTTTTTTCTTCTTCAGAATAGGTTTTTCTTTTCGGAAAGCAGTAGAACAGTAATATGTCTGGAGTCTGCTTCCTAAGTCCAGAAGTTTTCCTGTCAGTTCCGAAAAATATACCGGTGATGCAATTATTATGTTGTCGCACTCCTGAATGTATTCATATATATCCAGCATTTCGTCCTCTATTGCACATCCGGTGTGATCCCAGCAGTACCGGCAGTCAACACAGGGAGAGATATTGCATCTGTATGCATTGATTATCTTATATTCTCCGGAGATATTTTCCGTTACTATTTTGATAAGACTGACAGTATCTCCATTTTCCCTTGGAGAGCCATTCAATATTAATGTCTTCACAAGACCTCCTTATACTTATATTCCTGATCGTCATAACAGGTTCATTGACAAATCGGAATTGTCTGTATCATAGATTATCGGCACTAAATTATCTGTGCACACAATCGCAGAGTATTGTCGGAATTCCGATTGATGTCAACATTCTGTAAATAGCACTCGCCTTATCACTATACAACAGATCCTGTGGCTGTTGATCAAAAGCA
>JAFROK010000023.1 GCA_017429695.1 Clostridia bacterium
AAGCATTCGCAGAAAAGCAAGACGGGTTGCGCTACTCAATGATTATGCAGAAAAAGTTCTGATGCTTGGCGATCAACTGTAATTTCAAAAAATGATGGCTGTTCTTGTTTGCCTACCCCGTTTTCAAATGAGACCGCCCTGCGCCTGTAACGGAAATGATTGACGAATAACGTTTCCGGCGGTAAAATGAAGGATGGTGCCTGATGAGAAAACGATGGAGGGAATCCCGTGCTTGAATGTATCGTAACCAAATTCGGCGGCAGTTCTCTGGCCAATGATGAACAATTCCGCAAAGTCCGCAGCATCCTGGAGCTGGAGCCGACCCGGCGCTACCTCGTTCCCAGCGCTCCGGGCAAGCGCTTTGCCAAGGATGAAAAAGTGACCGACCTGCTTTACCTGTGCCACCAGCGGGTACAGGATGGCAAGCCTTTTGCGTCGGAATTCGCCAAGATCCGTGAACGCTACCTGGACATTGCCCGCGGGCTCCATCTGAAAGTGGATATCGAAGGAAAACTCCAGGAAGTGGAAGACGGCATTGCTTCCGGCAAAGGCCGCGACTGGTGCGCCAGCCGCGGGGAATACCTGTGCGCGTTGCTGATGGCCGACTACCTGGGCTGGCGTTTCCTGGACGCGGCTGAAGGCATCGTCTTTACGGAAGACGGTATGCTGGATGACGAAAAAACCCAGCAGAAGCTTTCCGCGCTGCTGGCGGACGGAAAGAGCACCGTTGTGCCCGGCTTCTACGGCGCCATGGAAAACGGGGAAGTACATACCTTCTCCCGCGGCGGCAGCGATATTACCGGTGCCCTGGTGGCCCGGGCCGTCAATGCCGATGTGTATGAGAACTGGACGGACGTTTCCGGTTTCCTGATGGCCGATCCCCGGATTATTGAGAATCCGGCGGAAATTTCATCCATTACCTATAAGGAACTGCGCGAGCTGAGCCACATGGGCGCCTCCGTGCTGCACGAGGACGCCATGTTCCCTGTTCACCGCGCAGGCATCCCCACCAATATCCGCAACACCAACAAGCCCTACCACCCCGGCACGATGATCAGCAAAAACGCGCCTCATGAGGTTTCCGTTCCCACAATCACCGGCATCGCCGGCCACCGGGGATACAGCGTCATCAGCGTGGAAAAGAACATGATGAACAGCGAGGTCGGTTTCGGCCGCAAGGTGCTGCAGGTGCTGGAGGACGAGGGTATTTCCTTTGAGCATATGCCCACTGGCATCGACAGCATGTGCGTCGTCGTCAACAGCGAAGCGTTGGCGCCCCACCTGGATGACGTTGTCGCGAAGATCGAAAAGCTCGTGGAAGGCAGCGGGAGCGTCGCTGTCAGCGACCATATGGCCATCATCGCCACGGTCGGCCGCGGCATGGTGCACAACTGCGGCACAGCCGCCCGCCTGTTCTCCGCCATGAGCCGGGCCCGGATCAATGTCCGGATGATTGACCAGGGTTCCAGCGAGCTGAGCATCATCGTCGGCGTGAACGACAATGATTTCGAAGCCACCATCCATGCAATTTACCACGAATTTGTGGAATAGTTGATTATTGCTTTCTTCTGACCGATGCAGCAGGGAGGTACATCATGAAAGTTCTCGTCACCGGTTACGCCGGTCAGCTGGGTTATGAAGTTGTCCGCCTGCTGGAAAGCCGCGGCATCCCCTGCAAGGGCGTGGACCAGGCGGATTTCAACCTGACGGATGCCGCCGCCGTGCTGGACTATGTGCAGCATTACGCGCCGGATGTCATCGTCCATTGCGCCGCCTACACCAACGTGGACAAGGCGGAAACCGAGCCGGAAATCTGCGCCGCAGTCAACGGCATGGGCACCCTGTATATGGTGCGGGCCGCCCTGAGCGTCGGGGCGAAACTGGTCTATATTTCCACGGATTATGTGTTCCCCGGCACCGGCGACCAGCCTTTCGGCATTGATGATCCATACGGTCCGAAGAATGTCTACGGCGTCAGCAAAGTACAGGGCGAGGACGCAGTCCGCTCCCTGATGACCCGGTATTATATCCTCCGGACCAGCTGGGTTTTCGGCAAAAACGGAAAGAACTTCGTCCGGACCATGCTCCGCCTCGGCGCCGAAAAGAAGGAGCTGCGGGTTGTATCCGACCAGATCGGTTCACCCACCTACGCCAAGGACCTGGCCCGGGTAATCTGCGACATGATCCCGACGGACAAGTACGGCATCTACCATGTCCGCAATGAGGGATATGTATCCTGGGCGGATTTCGCGAAGATGATCATGGAAAAATCCGGCCTTTCCTGCCGGATTATCCCCGTTCCCTCTTCCGAATATATTACGCTGGCCAGGCGCCCGCTGAATTCCCGCCTGTCGGGAAAGAAGCTTCAGGCTGCCGGGTTTGCGCCAATGCCGACCGTTGCCGATGCACTGGACCGCTACCTGGCGGAACTGAAAGAAGAAAAATCCGCTGAATAATTGACTGCCATCCCCCCCGCCTGCTGCGTATCTACTGACGGGTGATAAAAAGCCCCGAATGAAACCGCAATAATGAGGAGGAAATAAAAATGGAAAATAAAGCAGAACTGAACCTGGAAGATATGGCCAATGTGTCCGGCGGTGTGAACCGGGTTGTAAACACCGGCATCGATAATGTGAACGCGGCTGTCCGCGCAAAGGCGATGAAGAATTCTTCCCAGATCGCCTCCCTGCCGAACGGAACGATCATCAATACCATATCGGACACGCTGATCTTCGATTCCGTTGAAAAGCGGAATTTTGTTGAGATCGAGTTCTACGATAAGAACGGCGTCCTGCGTACCGGCTTTATCGCCGCGTCCATCGTTGGGATGAAACGGTAACCAGGCCGTTTATGAAACCGGTCCGGACATTTGCCCGGACCGGTTTCTTATGCCTGTTTTCCGAAGGGACAGGCGGCCAGGCACAGGCCGCAGGCATTTTTCCGTCCCAGTTTCGGAATAAACGCACTTCGCATCCTGTTGCATTTCTGGTAGTCAATGATTTCTGACCGGTCCATGCCTTCCTCCCACTGCCGGCCTTTCAGGGCTTTACATGGGCAGATATCGATACACTTAGTACATTCCTCAGGACATCTGCCTTTTGTGACCGGTATGCCGTATTCAAACGGCACATCGATCAGGATCGCAGACAGGCGGACCCTGGGACCATATTTTTCCGTGATAATGACATCATTCTTTCCGAACCAGCCGATACCGGCACGGGCTGCCGCCGTCTTGAATGAAAACAATGCCCGCAGTTCGATCTCGTTCTCCTGGGCAACCGGCGGGATCCAGTATTTTACCTGCATATCCCGGAGGATTCCCTCAATCCGGTCCACAACAGATTCCAGCACGGTACGCGCCGCCTGGATTCCCCGGTCAAAACGTTCTTCCGTATAATCCTCCGGCGTCAGCTGTTCTCCATAGGGCACAGCAAACACCAGTGCCGAGGCATACTCCCCCGCGTAATCACTGTAGGAAATATCCGTAAACCCGAAAAGGATTTCAGGGTGTTCCGACATCACACTCCGGATTTCTTTTTCCACATTTCCGGTCTTTTCCATCCTGTTCAACTCCGGTCCCGCCGCGCAATCACTTCAATCTCCACAAGGCCGTCCTTCGGAAGCCGGGCCACTTCAACGCAGGATCTTGCCGGCTTATGGTTTCCGAAAAAAGCTGCGTAGATTTCATTCACGGCCGCAAAATCGTTCATGTTCCGGATATAGACCACCGTTTTAACCACATCCGTAATCTCAAATCCCGCACCGGCCAGGATCGCCCCGATATTCTTCAGGGACTGCTTTGCTTGTGCTTTGATACCTTCCGGCAGCACACCGGTTGCCGGATCCAGCCCCAGCTGGCCGGAAGTAAACAGCGTATCGCCGGCCAGGATCGCCTGGGAATAAGGTCCGATCGCCGCCGGGGCCTTTTCTGTCTGAATGATCTGATTGGACATTTTTTATTCCTCCTCCATATTGATTCCATTATTTTTCAGGCCTTTCCGGAAATCCTCCGGAATATCCGCCTGGAAGGTCAATCTTTTTCCGGTCCGGGGATGGGCAAAGGAAAGGCTCCGCGCATGCAGCATGAGACAGGGTACTTTGGCGCCTTTGTCATAGCCATACAGCGGATCCCCGCAGACCGGATGCTGGATACTCCGCATATGTACGCGGATCTGGTGGGTTCTTCCGGTCAGGATATGCACATCCAGCAGAGAGCAGTTTTTTCCCTCCGCAATGACACGCCATTCAGTCACCGCCTCCCGGCCTTCCGGATCGATGGCCATCTTCTTCCGGTCCTTTTTGCTCCGGCCGATCGGCGCCTCCACCTGGCCCTCCTTTTCCTTAAAGATCCCTTCCGTCAGGGCCAGGTAGTGTTTTTCGATTTCCCGGTTCTTCAGCATCCCGGACAGGGCGTTCTGGGTTTCATCATTCTTGGCTACCATCATCAGGCCGCTGGTATCCTTGTCCAGCCGGTGAACAATGCCGGGGCGCAGCTCCCCGCCGATACCGCTCAGTTCGCTCAGGCTGCCCAGCAATGCGTTGACCAGGGTACCGTCCTCATGGCCGGCTGCCGGGTGAACCACCATGCCCCGGGGTTTTACCACCACCGCCAGGTCATCGTCCTCATAGAGAATGTCAAGGTGAATGTCCTCCGCCTGCGGCACAGCAGGCTTCGGCGCTGGCACGGTCAGCGTAACCGCCGTACCCGATGCCGGTTTCGTACCCGCCTTGCGGCATTCCGCCTCACCGATCCGGCAGCAGCCTTCCTCCATCAGGGAGGCCACCCGGCTGCGCGTGAGTCCGGAGGCTTCGCTCAGCTGAATATCCAGGCGGCGGCCGTCGCTGAGAATCTGAATCATCTGCGGCTCCATATCTGTTCCTTTCAAATCGTCAGGATGATTGCTTCCGGCCTTTGCTTTCACTTTGCAGCAGGCTCACTGCCGTCAGGGCACACCCGATGCAGAGGAAAGTATCAGCAACATTGAAAATGGCGAAATCCACAAAAAGAAATTCGATCATGTCCGGCACATATCCGGTCGCAAAGCGGTCGATCATGTTGCTGGCAGCACCGCCGAGCATCATCATCAGTCCGGTCATCATCAGCGGCGGCAGCTTTTTCTTCCGCAGCACCAGGAACGCAGCGGCGATCACCGCCAGGCTCAGGACGCCCAGCAGCCAGGGGTGGCCGCTCAGCATGGAAAAAGCCGCGCCGGTGTTCCGCGTATACCTCAGGCCGATCACGCCCGGAATGAGCGGAATGCCTTCCGGCGGAATCCGGTCCGACAGCGCTTTCGTAACCCGGTCCGCTGCCAGTACGCCGGCGGCAATCAGCCAGCAGCCGTATTTCCTGATCATGCGGCGCCTCCGTCCTCGTTCAGCTTTTCCAGGTTCGCATACAATTTCCGCATCACCTTCAGCGCTTCCGGCAACATCTCGTTTTCCTGCAGGGACGGATCCTTCAGCATCAGGGATGCCGGCGCCCGGGCGCTCAGCACCAGGCGGCCGTCCGTTTCGGCGATTGCCTGCAGGAATTTAGCCGCGTCCGGAATGTACCGTTCATCCAGTCGCATCATGATGCCACCCTTGCCCCGGGAAATCTGGCTGATGCCCATCCGGTTGCACAGGCCCCGCAGCTGGCTGACATCAAGCAGTGTGCTGACCGTCTGGGGCAGATCGCCATAGCGGTCAATCAGCTCATCGGTCACATCCGCGCGTTCGTCGTCGGTGGTCACAGAGGCAATGCGTTTGTACATTTCCATCCGCTGCTTTTCTTCCGCCACATAATCCACAGGCAGGTATGCATCCACCCGCAGGTCGACCCGGGTCTCCAGTTCTTTCGAAACACGTTTTCCCTGGACCTCCGCCAGCGTTTCCTCCATCAGCTTGCAGTACATATCGTAGCCGACGGTTGCCAGATGCCCGTGCTGCTCCGGTCCCAGGATATTGCCGGCACCGCGGATTTCCAGGTCCCGTATGGCAATCCGGAATCCCGCGCCGAACTCTGTGAATTCCCGGATCGCAGTCAGCCGCTGCTGCGCCGTTTCCGACAGGATCCGGTCGGTACGCACTGTGAAATAGGCATATGCCTGCCGGTTGCTCCGCCCGACCCGGCCCCGCAGCTGATACAGCTGGCTCAGGCCGAAGCGTTCCGCGTCGAAAACGATCAGGGTATTGGCGCTGGGTACATCCAGCCCGTTTTCGATAATCGTTGTGCACAGCAGCACATCATAGCTGCCGGCATAGAAGTCCATCATCACGTCTTCCAGCTGATGCTCCCGCATCTGGCCGTGGGCCACACCGATCCGCGCTTCCGGTACCAGCACCCGGAGGCGCTCATGGAATTTTTCAATACTCTGCACCCGGTTGTACAGAAAATACACCTGTCCGCCGCGGCTCAGCTCCCGCAGGATCGCGTCCCGGATCAGGGCGTCGGAATATTCCGTCACAACGGTCTGCACCGGAATCCTTTCCTCCGGCGGCGTTTCCAGCACGCTCATGTCCCGGATACCGGTCATGGACATATGCAGCGTCCGGGGAATCGGCGTCGCGGACAACGTCAGCACGTCCACCTGGCGCTTCATATTCTTGATAATTTCCTTGTGGGCCACGCCGAAGCGCTGCTCCTCATCCACAATCAGGAGTCCCAAATCCTTGAACTTCACATCTTTGGCCAGCATCCGGTGAGTGCCGACCAGGATATCGATATCGCCCGCCGCCAGCTTTTCAATTACTTCCCGCTGCTGCTTCGGCGTACGGAAACGGGACAGGAAGTCCACCCGCGCGCCGGTATGCTGGAAGCGCTTCTGGATCGTATTGAAATGCTGCTGGACCAGAATGGTGGTCGGTGCCAGCAGCGCCACCTGCTTATTGTCCGCGATGGCCTTGAAGGCCGCCCGCAGGCTGACCTCGGTTTTTCCGTATCCCACGTCGCCGCACAGCAGCCGGTCCATATTCCGGTCGCTTTCCATATCCTCCGTGATTTCCCGCACGGACTGGGCCTGGTCAGCCGTCAGTTCCCAGGGGAACTCATCCTCAAATTCCCGCTGCCAGTCGGTCTCCGGGCTGAAAGCATAGCCGGTGTTCCGGCTCCGCTCTGCGTACAGCTCCTTCAGGTCAAAAGCCAGGGTTTTCAGGCTTTCCTTGACCTTGCCTTTCTGCCGCGCCCAGTCCTTGCCGCCCAGCTGGTTCAGCCGCGGCGTCTGGTTCGGGTTCCCGATGAATCGCTGAACACGCTCCAGCTGTTCCACAGGCACATACAGCTTATCGTTCCCCGCGTAATGAATCAGCAGGTAATCCCGCCATGCGCCTTCGCTCTGGATCCGGGTTATCCCCTGGTAAATGCCGACGCCATGATCCTCGTGAACCACGTAGTCCCCGATCTTCAGATCTGTAAAGGTGGAAATCCGCTCGCCGGAATGCTTGCGGCTCTTTCCGCTCTTCCGGTATCCCTCACCCCAGATATCCGCGTCGGAAACCACCACCGTGCCGCAGTCCTTGAGTACAAAGCCGCTGCGCAGCGTCATCGGCAGGATGACCGCCTCGCCCGGCACGGCCGTGCATGCTTCTTCGCTGAACCGCGCTTTTTCTCCCAGTTCCTCCAGCGTCTCCTGCAGCCGCTTTCCGCGGGCGGTACCACCGCTGAGCAGGTAAATCCTGTATCCCGCTTCCCGCCAGGCAGCCAGGTCCTTTTTCATCGTCCGGATCTGCCCGGCATATCCCGGAATTCCCGTCGCGTTCAGCGTCATCGTCTGCTCCGGCAGGAGCCCGCCGAGGCTCAGCAGCATTTCGGTCAGCGCCGCCCGGGCATACCTCGCGGTTTCGTTCAGCACACCCGCCCAGTCCGTCAGGAGGGTTTCCTGCGCCTGAACCGCCTCGCTGCGCTCCATGGCGGATGCCAGGTCCTCCGCAAATCCCTGCAGCCGTTCGTCAATCCGGTTCCGGATCCGGTCCGGCTCGCACAGCAGGATCAGTTCCGGCCGGAACCAGTCGCACACCGTCCCGGGATGCGTTTCCAGCACGGTAATCCAGGCACGCATCCGGCGGAAGGGAATACCGCCCTCCAGCTGGTCCGCATCGCTCATCAGGCGTTCCACCCGGCGCCCTTTCTCGCTGATCACGGCGTCCCGGTACTGTTTTTCCCGGACCGCCGGCGCAACCTTCACGTCAAACAGCGCTTCGTCGTTGTCGTCATCCGGCAGCGGCGGAAGGCTTTCCAGCAGCGACGCGCCCTCCATGCTGCCTTCCGCGGATACCGCCGCCCCGTCCGTCAGCACATCGCACATCCGCCGGGCTGCCGGACCGTATTCCGCCTCCTCCAGCAGCGTCTCGCAGGCCGGTGTCAGCCGTGCTTCCGGCGCATCAGACAAGCTCCGCTGGCTGATGCAGTCGAACTCGCGGATGCTGTCGATCTCATCATCGAAGAACTCAATCCGGAGGCCCTGGCTCAGCGGCGGCGGATACACATCCAGGATCGCGCCGCGCAGCGCAAACTGGCCTTTTCCTTCCACCATACCGACCCGTTCATACCCCATCCGGCTGAGGCGCATGGCCAGACTGGCAGGTGAAAATACGTCGCCCGCCTTCAGCGTCACGCATGCCTTCCGGAACGGCTCCGGCCGGCCCATCCGCTGGGCCATGGCTTCCGCGCCGGTACACAGCACGGAAACGCTGTCCGCCGTTACGGCCGTCAGCGCCTCCAGGCGCCGCCAGCTGTTCTCCAGGCTTCCCGCCGCCCGGGTCAGGTCAATCTCCCCGCCGGGCAGAAAGGCACACTCCCCGCCCGTCAGCTGGCGGATATCCTCCGCCGCCCGGGAAGCCTTCAGGTCGTTATCCATGACCAGCAGGGTTTTCTTTCCTTCCCTGGCGGCCAGTGCGGCGATCACCGCCGCCAGCGTCCCGTTTACCCCGGTCATGGCAACGGTCCGTCCCGGCGTCAACCCGGTCAGTTCATCCAGCCCCGGAAAAACCAATGAATCCAGCAATTTGGCTCCTCACTTCCTGTTGCCCGCGTTCATCGCGGCGTCAATGCCGTCCTTTACCCAGCACAGCGCGCTTTCCGCCGCCCGGTCAAAGGCCGCGTCCATCACTACCTTTTCCTCCGGCGTGTACCGGCCCAGGACCCATTTCACCAGGTCCTCGCCCGCCGGCCGGTCGCCCGTGCCCACCCGGATCCGGGGAAAGCCTGTTTTCCCGATGCATTCCACAATGCTCCGCATGCCATTATGGGTTCCCGCTCCGCCGTCCTTCCGGATGCGCACTTTGCCCGGCGGCAGATCAATATCGTCGTAAATCACGATCATCCGCTCCGGCGGGCACTGGTACTTCCGCAGCAGCTGCCGTACGCATTCTCCGCTTTTGTTCATAAAGGTAGTCGGCCGGCACAGCACGATCTTTTTTTCCCCGTCCGCCGTTTCAGCGATTTCCCCCGGGAAAAAGAGCTTTTTCCTCAGGCGCACCCCGAGTTTCTGTTCAATGCGCTCCATTACATCAAATCCCGCGTTGTGGCGGGTATGGGCATACTTCGGCCCGATATTCCCCAGGCCGACAATGAGATAGGTTTCCTTCAAAGCAAACTGCCCCCTGTATTTTCAGCAAACACGTAATGGCGAAGAAGAGCATCTCCTTCGCTGTGCACAGTTTCTCATTTTTCCCCTTCTCTGTCAAGAACAGAAGCAATACTTTCAAAATCATCCGTTTGGTGATATGATGCCCGGTGAAAATAAAATCCATTCAGGCATCAGGAGGCCCTTCATGAATCTGATTATACCGAAAGACTATAATCCCGTGCTGGATCTGCGGGATACTGAAATCGCCATCAAGCTGGTCAAAGACTTTTTTGAAACGGAACTGGCCCGCGCGCTGAACCTGACCCGTGTGTCCGCGCCGATCATGGTTACGCCGGAAAGCGGCCTGAACGATAACCTGAACGGCGTCGAGCGCCCTGTTTCCTTCGATGTGCTGGAAACCGGCAAGCAGGTCGAAATCGTCCACTCCCTGGCCAAATGGAAGCGCCAGGCCCTGAAGACATACGGTTTCACGGTCGGGGAAGGCCTGTATACCGATATGAACGCCATCCGCCGGGATGAAATTACGGACAATATCCATTCCATCTTTGTCGACCAGTGGGACTGGGAGCGGATCATGGCCCCCCATGAGCGCAACGAGCGCTTCCTGCGGGATATCGTCAACCGCATCTACATGACCCTCCGGAAAACGGAAGGCTTCGTCTGCGCCCACTATCCGCACATCAAGCCGGAACTGCCGGACCAGATCACATTCGTCACTACCCAGGAGCTGGAAGACCGGTATCCGAACCTGTCCTCCAAGGAACGGGAATACAAGGCCGCCAAAGAATACGGCGCAGTCTTCCTGATGCAGGTCGGCGGCGCGCTGCGCAGCGGAAAGATCCATGACGGCCGCGCACCGGACTATGACGACTGGAACCTGAACGGCGATATTCTCCTCTATGATCCGCTGCTGGATATCTCCCTCGAGGTTTCCTCCATGGGTATCCGGGTCGATCCGGAAACGCTGATGAAACAGCTGAAAATCCGCGGCTGCGAGGAGCGGGCGGAACTGCCCTTCCAGAAAGCACTGCTCGCCGGCGAGCTGCCCCAGACGATTGGTGGCGGCATCGGCCAGAGCCGGATGTGCGTCTACTTCCTGCGCAAGGCACATGTGGGCGAAGTCCAGGCCAGCCTCTGGCCTGAGGAAGTCCAGAAAGCCTGCCGGAACGGAAACATTCCGCTGTTGTGATTAGCTTGTGATATAAACAAAAAGAGCAACCGCATCACCGGTTGTTCTTTTTGTTGAGTGTGTCAATCGCTTCCTTGCGCAGCTGCGGCGCGCAGTTGGGACAGGGATTCAGCTTTTTGTAGGTCTTGTCTTCCAGTTCCCCGTAGGTAAACGTGACGGTTTTCGAGGAGCCCTTGATGCGGACGCAGTCCGGACTGGAGTGGTAGTAGCTCTTATCGCGCTTGGCGTTGTAATACAGCTTCAGTTCGTCGTCCGGATAGCCGATTTCCCGGCCAGCATCATCCCAGATGATCACCTTGGTGAAATTCTTTCCCTTGCGGGTACCGTTGCTCAGGTTCTTCCAGAGCCATTCCTCATTGATGCCCTCCGGCGTCTTGCGCTGTTGCACCCGGATGCACCCGTGGCTGGCCTTTTCACCCAGATACCGCTCACACCGGTCGTAGGACCAATTCACATTTCCCTCGCTGTCGGTCCGGGGAATCATTGGGACTTCGTGAATCAGGATGCCGTCATTGATCCGGATGGCGTTCTTGCAGATCATGTTGGTATTCCCGTCGTCATCCTTCAGCGGAAAATCCCCGGTCCAGCTGATACACAGGAATTCTCCCGCGGGCGTCTCGTTCCACGGGTTTTTCTTTTTGGGATTGTAGTACCCGGTGGAACACAGCAGCGTGGAAAGCAGTTTCCCTTTTTCAAACACATAGAGCCGCTGCTGCTGTTTATCAATCACCAGGCCGTAGGTATCGTCCACCGGCACTTCCTTCAGCAGGCTTGTCGGCACATATCCCTGGAACAGCGTCGCGTATACTTTCACAGAAGAACCCTCTGTGCTGGAGGAATACGCCTCAATCAGCGTCCAGTTCTCTCCGCTTTCCAGCACATGAACACCCTGGCTTTCGTAGGTCACGCAGCCAACGTACTCAGTGCAGTTTTCATCCGGATATGCCCTCACTTTATGCTGCTGCCGCTGGTTTCCTTCCAGAACGGTCACCGGCTGCATCAGCACTTCCCATATTTCTTCCTGGTCCATCCAGCCCATCTTCATGTTCCAGAAGCAGAGCGGATGGCTGCATTTGACCGGGCTGTTTTCATTGGCGCTGTGGAAAACGAGATCTTCCGCCCGTCCCATCAGGCCGGATTCATCCTCCAGGATGATTTCCTGAATCGGCTCCTCTGCGGTGCCGCAGACCGGCAGCATACTGCACGCCAGCATCAGGGCGGCCATCAGGATCAGGCCGGTTCTGCATTTTGTCGTCATGTTGTTTCCTTTTTTACACCGGTTCCCGCTGCCGGTTATTTCATGGCCTGGGTCGCAGTCCATCCCTTGTCGATCGTTTCCTGGTGGCTGGTGGCATACGGCCCGATAGCGGTCACCTGTTCCTGCGTCCGCGGGAAATGAATGCAGGCATGGCCCGCAAAGTTATTGTCCGTCGTATGCTGCGTACCGTGTGGATTGGAGTGGGTGGATCCGAGGTAAATGCTGCCGTCGGCAAAGATCACCCATACCGGCCGGGGATTCCAGGTATTGCCTCCGAAAACCTTCAGCATCTTCGAGGTATCATTCGCCGTCAGCGGTTCATAGTCCGCATGGGCGCCCAGGGAGAAAATATGCCCCTGCCAGGAAATCCCGGTCTGGAAATCATAAATGGTCACATAGGGATAGTTGCGGCAGACCGACTTGACCGTCGTATACCAGTTGGCGTAGATCACCTTGGAGGCTCTGGGTGTACCTGCCACAGTGCCCGTTGCATTTTTCGACGGCGCCGGCGTCGCCGTGGCTGATGCGGAAGATCCGTTCAGCTTCGCCAGCGTCTGTTTGCCGGCAATTCCGTCAGCCGTCAGGTTATTGGCCTTCTGGAAGGCGGTCACGGCTGCCGCTGTCATCTTGCCGAAAATGCCGTCCGCACTGCCTTTCAGATATCCTTTCTGAATCAGCATCTGCTGAAGGGCTTTCACGCCGCTGCCGGTATCACCCTGGCGGTATGTACCGCTCACGGCAGTATTGTCAGTCGTTTTTGCCGTTGCGGTCGGCTTCGGGGTTGCCGTTGCTTTCGGAGTAGCGGTCGGCGTCGCCGTTACCTTCACCGAAGCTGCTTTGGCATCCCCGCCGTACAGCTTTTTCTGGGTTTCTTCCCCCGCCGCGCCGTCCACGTTCAGGCTGTTGTTCTTCTGGAAGGCCTTCACTGCAGCCACGGTTTCATCGCCGTAAGTCCCGTCCGGTTTTCCGGCCATATAGCCCAGGGAAACCAACGCCTCCTGCAGCTGGGATACAGCAGTACCGGTGCTTCCCTTGCGCAGGGTGGTCCAGACAATCGCCAGGGGCGTCGGCGTCGGATCCGCAGGGGCCGGCGTCACCTCGGGCGTTACTTCCGGAGTCGGCGTCGCTTCGGCTTCCGCAGCTGTCTTCGCCTTGTCGCTAAAGAGAATCTTATAGGTAGTCTTTCCGGCTTTTCCGTCCGCGGTCAGTCCGTTGGCCTGCTGAAAACGCTTCAGCGCGTCCACACTGCCTTTGCCGAATTCACCGTCAATCTTTCCTTTATAGTATCCCAAATCCTTCAGCCGGCGCTGCACCGTCTTCGCATCCGCACCTTCCGTTCCCTGCTGGACCGTCTTTTCCGGCACCTTATAGGTCGGCGCCGGGGTCGGGGTCGGAGTAGGCGTCGGTTCGGGCGTAGGGGACGGGGTCGGGGTGCTGTCCGGGCCCAGGGCCGAAGCGCTGTAAACCGCTTCCTGGGTTTCCGCGCCGGCAATGCCATCCTTCTTCTTCAGGTTGTTCTTTTTCTGGAATGCCACCACCGCGGATTTGGTCGCCGCGTCATAATTGCAGGTAATATCTCCTTTATAGTATCCCAGCTCTTTCAGGCGCTGCTGCAGCTTGCCGACGGCTTCTCCCCGGTTGCCCTGCTTCATGGTCGTACCAGGCACAGGGCTCAGGGTATTGATTTTGGTCGCTTTTCCCTGGGCATTCTTCGGCGTGCCGACATACAGGAACGCCTGGATATTCGCATCCATCAGTCCGGTATCCGGATAGCTGTTGGCCTGCTGAAATGCGATCACCGCTTTTTCTGTCGCTTCACCGAAAGATCCGTCCGCCTTGCCGGTCAGGAATCCCAGTTCAATCAGCGCTTCCTGCAGGGCCCGCACCTCGCTGCCCGAGGACCCGCGGCGCAGCACAATATAGCTGCCGGCGTCTTCCTCCGGGCTCAGGGTCGGCACAGGGGTCGGCGTGGGCGTCGTCTTAATCTTCTGAACCTTCTTCAGCACGATATACTCGGTCATCACATACCCGGTGAGTTTGCCGTATTCAACATTCGCCCATTTTCCGCTGGTGCTGAGCACAGTAATGGTCGCGCCGGAAGGAATCTTCTTCAGCAGCTCGGACCCGGTAGACTTCCCTTCCCGCAGGTTCACACTCGTCCGGGTTACCGTGTCATAAGGATAGCTGTCGACGATTTCCATTTCCGGTTCGTCCGCAACCGCCGTCCGGTCCGGCAGCACAAACGCTGTCATGCAAAGAACCAGCACCGCGATGACCGGCAATATCCTGCGAACCCACATTTTCCGCTGAGCCATAATGACCCTCCCTGTCGCCATTGAAAACGGGCATAAAAAACCCGTTGACATACATATACGCATTAATTGTACAATGCACATTTCAGAATGTCAACGAGATATTCATCGTTTCGTAATATTTATTCATTTTGCGGAAACAACTCGTGGAAAGCCGGCCTGTTCAGGCCTTCCCGTCCGCCAGCATGGCCAGTGCGCTGACCGCGGCCGCCTGTTCCGCCTGTTTCTTGGTTTTGCCGGTTCCGGTCGCCAGCTGCATGCCATCCCGGTATACCGCAGCCTCAAACACCGGCGCGTGAGGCGGTCCGCTCTCTCCGATAATCCGGTAAGTCGGCGCCTCTCCGCCGTTTTTCTGCAATACTTCCTGAAGCTGCCCCTTGCTGTCCTGCATCGGACGGCTCACCTGGTCTTCGTCGGGCCAGCAGCGTTCCAGCACCGCCCGTGCCGCCTCCATGCCGCCGTCCAGGTAGACCGCCGCCAGCACGGCTTCCATCGCGTCACACAACACGCTGGGTTTGGTCCTGCCGCCGGTCTGTTCCTCGCCCCGGTCCATCATCAGCGCTTCGCCGATGCCCAGTTTGCCGGCAATCTGGCTCAGGCTGGCCTCACAGACCAGCAGCGCCCGCCGGTGGGTCAGCGCGCCTTCCCGGTCTTCAGGATGACGCCTGTACAGCCGGTCGCTCATCAGGTACTGCAGCACCGCGTCCCCTAGGAATTCCAGGCGCTGGTTATCCTCTTTTCCTGCGGAAGGATGCGTCAGCGCACGACGAAGCAGGCCTTCGTCGCGGAAGGTGTATCCCAGGGCTTCCATGACTTTTTTCATGAACTCACTTGGCTTTCGCGATATAGTTTACCACGTCGCCGACGGTGCGCAGTTTCATGATCTGGTCGTCTTCCACGGTGATACCGAAACGGTCTTCCAGATCCATGATCATGACCATGATGTTGGCGGAGTCCGCTTTCAGATCCTCCATAAGGCGGGATTCGGGGGTAATGGTGGCCGGATCCACCTTCAGCTGGTCCGCAATCATGCCCTTTACAGTTTCAAAATCCATGGTTTTTTCCTCCTTCAAATCAATCGTTCTTTGGAAATATGGCAACCGGCCGGAGGCCGGGGTAACCCGTTATTCGTTATCAGATGTTTGGACCAGTTTAGAAACGCCCTCTTCGATGATCTGGACCACATGGCCTTCAATCATTTTGACGCACTGCCCGATGGCGCTGCAGAAGGCATAGGCATTGCTGGATCCGTGGGCCTTGACCACCGCGCCCTGGACGCCCAGCAGCGGTGCGCCGCCGATTTCGTCCGAGCTCATGGTCTTTTTGACCCGCCGGAAAGCCGGCTTTGCGATGAGTCCCCCGATTTTTCCCCGCAGGTCGGCCATCATTTCCGTTTTAATAATGCCCAGCAGGGCCGTGGCCAGGCCTTCAGTATACTTCAGGATCAGGTTGCCGCCGAAGCCGTCCGTGACCACCACATCTGCCTGGTTCAGGGGAATATCCCGGGCCTCCACATTGCCGATGAAATTGTACGGCGCTTTTTCCATGAGCGGATAGGTCGCCTTGACCAGGGCGTTGCCTTTTTCCGCTTCTGCGCCGATATTCACCAGGCCAACCCGGGGATTTTCCATTCCCAGGACGCCTTTCATATATGCGTCGCCCATAATGCCGAACTGCACCAGGTATTCCGGCTTGCAGTCCACGTTGGCGCCGCAGTCAATGAGCAGGAAGTAGCCTTTGCCGTTGGGCATCAGCGGGGCCAGGGCCGGGCGCTCGATGCCCGGGATCCGGCCCAGGCGGAACATGCCGCCCGCCAGGGTGGCGCCGGTGGAACCGGCGGAGACAAAGCCGTCCGCTTCGCCGTTTCTCACCTTCAGCATGCCCTGGACCGTGGCGCTGTTCACCTTTTTGCGTACGCCCATGACGGGGCTTTCGTGGTTCGTAATGACTTCCGGCGCTTCCTCCAGGGTGAGGCGGGATTTCACATCATCCCAGTCCGTGAGGAAGGGGGTGACTTCATCCAGTTTGCCGGCCAGGATGATTTCCAGGGACGGGTATTTCCTCAGGGCGGCCAGGGCGCCTTTCACCGGGGCTTCCGGCGCCAGGTCGCCGCCCATGGCGTCTACATAAATCTTCATGCGCGTTCCCTCTTAATACGCTTTCGCGAAATACATGACTTTGTCCGCTTTCTTTCCGCAGCAGACGCAGGTGTCGCCAAAGCGGAATTTCTCCTGGTCGAAGGGCATGTTGCGGGAGGAGGCGTTGAACTTTTCCTTGATCTCGTCCTCGCAGGCGCGGCTGCCGCACCACATGGCGCGGGCGAAGCCGTTTTCCACCGCTTTGCCCAGCTCGGACATATTGCGGACCTCGACGGTACGCTCATCCCGGAAGGCCTTCGCCTGGTTGTACATCGTCTGCTGGATGTCGGCCAGGAGCTTTTCCAGCTCCTGCGGGATACTTTCCAGCGGGAGGGTGAATTTTTCCAGCGTATCCCGGCGGAAGACGGTGACCACGCCGTTTTCCAGGTCCCGCGGGCCGATTTCCAGCCGGACCGGGACGCCTTTGAGCTCCCAGTCGTTGAACTTGAAGCCGGGGCTGACCGTATCCCGGTCGTCCAGTTTGACGCGGAAGCCCGCCTTTTTCAGCTCGTCCTTCAGCTTGCCGCAGGCTTCCAGGACGCCGCCTTTATGCGCCGCGATGGGCAGGATGACCGCCTGGATCGGGGCGATTTTCGGGGGCAGGCGCAGGCCGCGCTCGTCGCCGTGGGTCATGATAATGGCCCCGATGAGCCGGGTGCTGACGCCCCAGCTGGTTTCGTGGACATATTCCAGTTTGCCTTCCTTGCTCTGGTACTGGATATCAAAGGCTTCGGCAAAGTTGGTGCCGAAGTTATGGGAGGTGCCCGCCTGCAGGGCTTTGCCGTCCTGCATCATGGCCTCCATGGAATAGGTGGCCCGGGCACCGGCGAACTTTTCCTTTTCGCTCTTGCGGCCTACATAGACCGGCAGGGCCAGGACGTTCTCCGCCACTTCCCGGTAGACTTCGAGCATTTTCAGGGTTTCTTCCTCAGCCTCTTCCGCGGTGGCGTGGATGGTGTGGCCTTCCTGCCAGAGGAACTCGCTGGTGCGCAGGAACGGGCGGGTCGCCTTTTCCCAGCGCATGACGGAGCACCACTGGTTATACATCATGGGCAGGTCGCGCCAGGTCTGGACCCATTTGGAATACATGGAACAGAAAATGGTTTCGCTGGTCGGGCGCACGGCCAGGCGCTCCTGCAGGGGCTCCGTGCCGCCCTGGGTGACCCAGGCCACTTCCGGCGCGAAGCCTTCCACATGCTCCGCTTCCTTGAGCAGGAGGCTTTCCGGGATCAGCATCGGGAAATATACGTTTTCCGCGCCGGTTTCCTTGAAGCGCGCGTCCATTTCCGCCTGGATCCGCTCCCAGATCGCGTAGCCGTAAGGCCGGATGATCATGCAGCCGCGGACCGGCGCGTAATCGCACAGTTCCGTCTGTTTGATGACGTCCGTATACCACTGGGAGAAATCCTCGCTGCGCGGGGTGATGTGGGTGACAAATTCCTGTTTCTGTTCCTTGGCCATTTTGAATGAACTCCCTTCGGTCGTTAATAGTTTTTTATTTTTACTCCGGCAGCGTCAGGGCGTACATCCTTTCGGCGGATGTGGAAAGGAGCATGACGCCCTCGTCGGTTACGCCGTAGTATGCCGTGATTTCCTCGTCCTCCAGGGACGGGATCTGGTACCAGGATTTCTGGTTGTTTTTGTCCACGCGGTAGACGTAGCTGCCGGCTACGGCGTAGACATTGCCGTTGTATACGCAGGCGCCGACGCAGGTGGCCGGCAGCGTATAGCGTTTTTCATCCTCGCCTTCCATGAGGCGGAGCTCCGTGATGGCCTGGGTGCCGGAGATCTGGCCGGTGGGCGCCAGCAGGAACCGGGCCCGGCCCCTGGGCGGGATTTCCTCATCGATGAGCTTCCAGCCGTAGACCAGCATGGTCGCGTTGGTATCCTGCACGCAGCGGTAATCGTAGGTGTAGACTTGCTGGGTGGTGAAAACCCGGAGCTTGCTGTTTTCATAGAGCACCTTGTAGGAGATGTCCTCGCCCAGGGAGACCTGGCCGTAGTTCATCTTGCCCACCTGGAAGGTGTTCAGGATGGTATTGGAGGCGGTGCCGTAGACATCCAGGGCGAGGG
The DNA here is from genome assembly GCA_017429695.1 of Clostridia bacterium. GTDB lineage: Bacteria > Bacillota > Clostridia > Christensenellales > Aristaeellaceae > Aristaeella. The sequence goes on from JAFROK010000023.1 coordinate 18,537, forward strand.
TCCAGAGGTACTGGCCCTGGTCCCCGAAGAAGCCCGCGTCCAGGAGCATCAGGCCGTCGTAGGTATTGGCGAATGAGTCCTCCTGGCCGCCTTCCATATTCTTGACGTTCAGCTTCGGGGAGGTGTCGTCCCCCAGGACCACCGCGATATACTTTTCGCCCACGCGGACAAACTGGATATCGCCTTCGAGGGTGTCGGAATAGGTGGCGTTGCCGTTTTTGTCCACGAGCATCATTTTGGCGCCGTTCCAGAGGGCGACATGGGCCGGGCCGGCGGTGTATTTCATTTCCCGGCCGGCCTGGAAGGTCCAGCGGAGCGCGCCGGAGGCGGACATATGGTACAGGTTCGTGCCGTCATAATAGACCAGGCCGTCCCGGAAGGGCAGGATCCCCTGGGAGGGCGAGCAGGAAAGGCCCGTGAGCTGGATGGCCCGGCCCCGGGTGTAGCCGCCCAGGAAATGGATGCCCAGCGCCACGCCCAGGGCGATGACCACCAGGATGATCCAGGAGCGGATCTGGCGTTTTCGCTTCTGGCTGTCCGCCGGCGCGTTGCGCTCTTCCGCCGCGTTGCGGCTGCGGGTCCGCTGCAGCGGGTCCGCCAGGGTTCGGTTTCCTCTTGGCATCAGGTTATGATCCTTTCGACGGCTTCATCCAGCCAGGGTTCGTTGAAGAGCTCGACGAGGCCGCGGTCGCAGGCGTTGGTGAGCTTCGGGTCCAGGGGCAGGCGGGCCAGCAGCGGCACGCCCAGGGCTTCGGCGGCGCTTTCGCTGCGGCCCTCGCCGAAGGGATAAATCTTCTTTCCGCAGTCCGGGCAGGACAGCCAGGACATGTTCTCCACCACACCCAGAACCGGGATGTTCATCATTTTGGCCATGTTCACGGCTTTTTCCACAATCATGCCCACCAGTTCCTGGGGCGTTGTGACAATGATGACCCCATCCACCGGCAGGCTCTGGAAGACCGTGAGCGGAACGTCCCCCGTTCCCGGGGGCATATCGACGAACATATAGTCCACATCGCCCCAGGCCACGTCCGTCCAGAACTGGCGGACGGTGCCGGAAATGAGGCTGCCGCGCCAGACCACCGGGTCCGTATCGTGCTCCAGGAGCATATTGAGGGAGATGAGGCGGATGCCGGTGCGGGTCTCGGCCGGGAGGATGCCTTCCTCGCTGCCCATGGCGGGCTCCCGGATGCCGAACATTTTCGGGATCGACGGGCCGGTGATGTCCGCGTCCAGGATGGCGGTGGATTTGCCGGCGCGGGCGGTGAGCACGGACAGGAGGCCGGTGACCAGGCTCTTGCCGACACCGCCCTTGCCGCTCATGACCGCGATGACCTTTTTGACATGGCTGGCGGCGTTCGGCGGGGCCAGGAGGCTTTCAGGGGTTCCCTGGCGGCTGGCGCAGTCCGCGCCGCAGGTGGAACAGTCGTGGGTGCATTCTGACATGATATGAACTCCCTTCGGTTGTTTGATATGGTTTATTCATCCCCCCGGGTGATGACCCGCGTTCCTTCCAGGACGGGGACCTGGCCGTGGAGGCCCCGGAGGGAAATGACCTGGAGGAGGGCTTCGCCTTCCGGGCCCAGGTTTTCCGCGGAGACGCGGATCTGCCGGTCCTTTTCGCCGGGGGACAGGAGGCCGCGGACGGTGCCGGTGCGCTCCCGGTCCGGCATGGACGCGAAGGCGTCGAAATCCCAGGCGCCGTTCCGCTTCGGGATGATGCGGTATTCCAGGCGGGTTTCCTCCGGAACCGAGAAATGGAACGGGAGGGTGAGCACGTCCCCTTCCCGGAGGAGGAGGTCAAAGGCGAGGGCCCGGATGCGCTCCCCCGCCCGGCGGTTTTCCGGCAGGAGGAAGACGGGGCCGGCGCTGCCGTCGACGCGGGCTTCGGACGCGCCGTAGAGATCCGCGAGGCGGCGCTTCAGCTCCGCGGGGGTGATTTCGCCGTTGCCGTCCGGGTCGATCTGCGCCGGGGCGCTGGCCCGCAGGGCGCTTTCCAGGGCGGAGGTGAAATATCCCGTGCCGGCGCCTTCCGCGCCGAAGGCATACCAGAAATAGCTGAGCTCCCCGGCGCCGCAGGACGCGAGGACCGTGCAGGATTCCCCGGCGAGGGCATCCGCCAGGGCGCCGGAATGGCAGGCGTCCAGGATCAGGACCTTGCGGCCCGGGACCGCGGAGAGGATGTCCTGCAAGCGCTCCGGGGAGAGGGCCTCCTCCGTCTGGCCGTCCGAGAGCATGAGCGCCATGCGCTTTTCGCCGTTTTCCTCCCAGGTGACGCCGTGGGTGCTGATATACAGGTAACAGGTATCATTGCTGCGGGATGCTGAAAAAGTTTCATGGATGAGCTTTTCCAGCGCGTCCGCGGTGGCGGGCTCATTCACCCGGCGGACCACCGTTTTCGCCGAGGGGACGAAGTCCCAGAAGAGGGCGGTCATGATTTCCGCGTTATTGGCGGAACAGGGCGCGGTGGAGGGCAGGGTGACGAAGGCGTCGTAGCCGAGGACCAGGCAGCGGGAGGTCCCGCCGGCATTGCCGGTTTCGATGGCATCGCCGGTTTCGATGGCATCGCCGGTTTGAACGGGGGAAAAGGGGAAGGCGGCGCAAAGGGTCAGGATCGCGGCAAGGATATGTGCCAGTACGTTCATACGCCTTCCCCTTTTGAGGTATTAATCCAGCTGAATGGATCCGAAGAGCAGCTCCAGGGTCTGCTTGCCGCAGATGCCGTCCACTTGCATGTTGTTGTCCTGCTGGAACTGCCGGACGGCGGCGGTGGTGATATCGTCATAGGTGCTGGAGCGCTGGTCGTTCGTCATGTATTGCCGCTCGATGAGGCAGTCCTGGATCTCCTGGACGATTTCGCCCGTGGCCCCCGGGCCGACGGATTCAAAGTCCTCCGGGGTCGTGGCCGCCTTCGCGTCCGAGGAATACAGGACGGACATGGTGACCTTGCCCGCGATGCCGTCCACCGGCTCCACGCTGTTGCGGATCTGGAAGGCCTTCACCGCGTCCTCCGTGGTCTGGCCGTAATCCCCGTCGATGGAGCCGTCATAATAGCCCAGTTCATACAGCGTATACTGCAGGTTGCGCACCCGCTCCCCCGAATCTCCCCGCTGGAGGGAGGTGTACATCGAGGGCGACTGCTTGCCCGTGCCGTAGAGCACCCGCTGGGTGGCCGGGCCCGCCTTGCCGTCCACGGTCAGGTTGTTCACCTGCTGGAAGGCCATGACCGCCGCTTCCGTCGCGTCCCCGAAGGAGCCGTCCACGCTGCCGGTATAGTAATTCAGCTGCTTCAGCCGCTCCTGCAGCTTGCGCACCTGGGTGCCTTCGCTGCCGTTTTCCAGGGTTTCAAAGCCCGTGGACGCGATGTTCGAGGTGTCCTGGCCGGACTTCTTCTTTTCCGACGTGTCGATCTTCGGCGCGTTGCCGGTAGCCTTTTTGACATTGCCCGAATAGAGCTTGGTTAAGGTGGCGGAGCCGGCCTTGCCGTCCGCCGTGAGGCCGTTGTTCCGCTGGAAGGAAATAACCGCCGCCTGGGTTTCCACGCCGTATTTGCCGTCCACGGTGCCGGCCAGGTAGCCCAGGGACTTCAGCTTCTGCTGCAGGGTGCGGACCCGGCTGCCTTCGCTGCCGAACTCCAGGGTTTCGCCGGTGTCGGCCGCGGCGGAACTGGTTTTCGGCGCGCCGGACGAATAGACCGCCTTGAGCGTGTCCGGGCCCGCGATGCCGTCCTCATAAAGCCCGGAGGCCTTCTTCTGGAAGGCGCGGACCGCCTGCTCCGTCGCCGCGTCGTAGGTGCCGGTGGCCTTGCCGGAGAGCCAGCCCAGCTCGATGAGCCGCTTCTGCAGCGTTTCCACATTCTTGCCGGAGGAGCCCAGGGTCAGGTAGTAGTCCTTCGACAGGTCCGGCGTTTTGGTGGGCTTGGGCGTCGGCGTCGGGGTCGGCTTCGGCGTCGGGGTCGGCTTGGGCGTCGGGGTCGCGTGGGCCTGCTTGTAGGTCACGGCGTCCTTCGAATTCAGCTTTTTCAGCGTGTTCTCCCCGACTTTGCCGTCCACGGTGAGCTTGTTGGCTTTCTGGAAATCCTTGACGGCCTCCTCGGTTTTCGCGCCGAAGTCGCCGTCCACGCTGCCCTTGTAATAGCCCAGGTCCTTCAGGCGCTGCTGGACCTGGCGGACCGCCTGGCTGCCGGTGAATCCCTTCTGGAGGGATTTGGGCGCCTCGGTGAAGGGCGGGGTGGTCACCGGCGCGGGCGTCGGCGTGCCGGGGGGCGGCGTTTCCGTGATGAGCGAAATCGTCGCGCCGGGCTGGACGGAGGGCGACGTGCCGGGCAGCTGGATGGGCACGCCGGGCTGGTAGGCCTGCGGCGTCCAGAGGTCCCAGGCGTTGTCGCTGCCCGTGGGCGGCGGCGTGGTGGCCTGGGCGGCCGGGTTCTGCTGCGCCGGGTTCCCGGTGACCGTGATCACCTGGGTCCCCTGCTGCGTGCCGGTAGCGGTGGCGTCCGGTTCAACGACCACCACCGTCGGCTCCGGCGAGGTATTCACTTCAAAGGGCGGCTTATATTCCGTATAGCTGCCGGAGGCGGAGGTGCCCGTGCTGGTCGGGTCCTCATTGTAGCAGCCCGTGAGCAGCAGGCACAGCGCCGCGGCCGCCGAAAGGAGCATCAGCTTATGGATTCTTTTCACCGGGATCCCTCCTTGCCGGGATATAGTTCGGTATACGTCCTGTAATGGTCGGCTGTGTACCACACATGCCCGTCGTTCGAATAGATAATGCGCTCGGCGCCGCGGTTTCCGCCGGTGTAGTTCGCGTCCGCCTCATAATACTTCCGGCCTTTCACCTTCGGCAGCGCGCCTTCGTAATTCCCGAAGTGGTCGCCCCCGATGCTCATGCCCGGCGCCACGTCGCTCAGGTCGTTCCGCCGCGGATCCCAGCCCAGGGCTTCCGCTTCCTGCTTCCGGATGAAATTCGGCGGGAGCGTGCCGTTTTCGAAAATATAGTCCGCAATGGCCTGGGGCTGGATGATCGGGCCCGTTTCCGCCTTTTCCGGCGCTTTGCATCCCGTGAGGCCCGTGAGCGCCATCATCAGGGACGCAAGCAGCGGCAGTACATATCGCGCAATGTGTTTCATCCTATTTATGATACCTCTCTCCCGCGAGGATTTTTTCCGCCCGGTACAGCTGCTCCAGGAGCATCACCCGGGCCAGCTGGTGCGGAAAGGTCATGGGGCCCATGGACAGCTCCTCGTCCGCCCGGGACAGCACGTTCGGCCCCAGACCCAGGCTGCCCCCGATGACGAACACGATGTGCCCCGCGCCCCGGACCCGCAGGCCCCGGATCTTCTCCGCCAGGCCTTCCGAGGTCGTCTCGCGCCCGGTGACCGTCAGCGCGATCACATAATCCCCCGGCCGGATCCGCTTCAGGAGGCTTTCCCCTTCCCGCGCCTTCAGGCGCGCTTCCTCCGCTTCCGTTGCCCCGCCCGGGGGCTCCGGCAGGTCCGGGACTTCCGCCTCCTCCGCTTTGCCGTAGCGGTTCAGCCGCTTCAGGTATTCATCCGCGAGAGTTCGGTACGCCTTCTCCTTCAGCTTCCCCGCGCAGACCACCGTGAGGCTCATTTCGCCTCCCGCCGCGGCAGGCTTTCCCGCTCGATCAGGTTCCAGGGCATATGCACGCTCTTTTCCTTCTCCCCGCCGATCATCCGCAGGATCTTCTCCGCCGCCAGGGCGCCGAATTCATCCTTCGGATGCCCCAGGGTCGTAAGCCCCGGCCGGATCACCCCCGCGAAGGCCGCGTTGTCAAACCCGATAAACCCGATATCCTCCGGCAGGCGCACCCCCTGGTGCAGCAGCCGGTCCATCAGCGTCGCCGCGAACACGTCGTTATAACACACCACGCAGTCCGCTTCTCCCCGCGTCAGCATCCGGATAAACGCCTGCCCCGCCGGGGTGTCGAACAGCGTCAGCCGCTCCTCCGTGCCGAAGCACAACAGCCGCTCGCCCGGCACCGTGATCCCCCGGGCCTTCAGCTCCCCTGTGAAGCCTTCCATCCGCTCCGCGCCCTGCAGGTCGTCCGTCTTGAACACCCCCGCCGGCCGCCGGTAGCCTTTCTCCAGCGCCGTCGCCGCCGCCGTCTTTCCGCCCCCCAGGTCGTCCATGATCAGGTGCGGGGACCGTTCCATCCCCGGATAGAACCCGTTGATGAACAGCACCGGGATATTCCGCTCCGCAAAGCGCTCGAACAGGTCCGCGTTCGGCGTTTCCTTCGCCGTCCGGTTGCCTTCGAAGATCAGCCCGTCCACGTGCCCTTCCAGCATCCGCTCCAGGATCTCCCGCTCCGTCCGGCTGTCGTTATACGTCGCGCTCAGGTTCATGACCGCCCCCGCTTTGTTCAGCGCGCCTTCAATCCCCTGCAGGATCGACGGGAAGATATAGTCCGTGATGAACGTCGCCACCACGCCGACCCGCGTCATCCCCTGGTGCCGCCGCGGCCCGTGCCGCACATACGTGCCGCTCCCCCGCCGCCGGTCCACCAGCCCGTCGTCCTCCAGCAGCGCGATCGCCTGCCGCACCGTCTGCCGCGATACGTCAAACCGCACCCGCAGCTCTTCCTCCGTCATCAGCGTCTGCCCGTCCCGGAAGACCCCCCGCGCGATCTCCTTCCGCAGCGTGTCCGCTACCTGCAGGTACTTCGGCTGTCCGGCCATGTTCCACACTCCTCCCGGTTTCAGTTGTGCCCATTTTACCAGACAACTCCTTATTTTTCAATAGTTGTACGCAAAAAGTACGAACAATTTACCGAATGCTGAATTCGTACATGGCAATGCCGGCGGCGATGGCAAGATTCAGGGAATCCACCCGGTCGTTGCTTTCAATGCGGACCGGCTGCCCGTATCCGGCAAATTCCGCCGGAAGGCCGCTGCCTTCATTGCCGAAAATCAGGGAATATGCCTCCGGCACCTTTCCCTTCATCACTTCGCCCAGCGGAACCGACGCGTCCAGCATAAAGGGATACAACGCCTGCTCCGGAAATTCTTTCCGATAATCCTCAAAGGAGTCATACAGCTGGATCCGCAGTCCGAAAAGGCTCCCCATGCTTGCCCGCACCGTCCTGGGATCAAAGGGATCCACGCACGGCCGGATCATCGCCAGATCCTCCAGTCCCAAGCCCAGCGCAGTCCGCATAATCGTGCCGGCGTTCCCGCTGTCCCCGGGCCGGTGCAGCACCACATGGGGCTTTCCCGGCGCCAGACTGTCCGAAAACTTTTCAAACACCGCCGCAGCGTAGCAGTTTTCCTTGCCGCTGATCCGCGCCAGCGCCCGGTCCGCTTCCTCCACCCGCACGCCCTGTTTTCCGGCCAGGGCCATCAGCTTTTCCACGCCTTCCCGGCCCGCGGCGGACGAATGCACCAGCAGCCGCCGCACGCTGTCCGGGCGGTGCAGCATGCATTCCATCGCCGGAAAAACCCCCGGCGCATAGCTGTAATCCAGGCTGCTTTTATATCCTTCCAGTGAGGGCATGCCGCTTTTTCACTCCAGTCCCAGTTCTTTTGCCGCCGGATCCACATCCAGCGTAGCAAAATAGTCCTCCGGTTTTTCCGCCCGGCGGATCAGCCGGAAAGTGCCGTCCGCCTGCCGCAGCACTTCCGCACCGCGCAGCCGTCCGTTATAGTTGTATCCCATGGCGGTTCCGTGGGCGCCGGTATCGTGAATCACCAACAGGTCTCCCAGCGCAATTTCCGGCAGTGGCCGCTGAATGGCAAACTTGTCATTGTTTTCGCACAGGCTGCCCGTGATATCATACAGCCGGTCCGCCGGCAGGTCCCGCTTCCCGCATACCGTGATATGATGATACGCGCCGTACATTGCCGGGCGCATCAGGTGAACGGCGCATGCGTCCACGCCGATGTAGTCCCGGTAAATTTTCTTTTCATGAACCGCCCGCGTCACCAGCCATCCGAAGGGTCCGGTCATCCAGCGGCCCAGTTCGGTCTTAATGCCGACGCCACCCTCCGGGAAAATTTCTTCATATACTTTCCTTACACCTTCACCGACCGCCATAATGTCCGTCGGCTTGTCCTCCGGCCGGTACGGAATCCCAATGCCGCCGGAAAGGTCCACAAAGGCAAACCGCATCCCGGTTTCTGCCGCCAGGTCCCGCCCCAGCTCAAACAGCGTCCGGGCCAGCGCCGGATAATAGCTGTCGTCTGTCGTGTTGGAGGAAAGGAACGCATGCAGGCCGAAAGACGTGGCACCCATGGCGGAAAGACATCTTAGCGCCTGCCGCAACTGCCCGTCCGTCATGCCGTATTTGGCTTCCCCGGGATTGCCCATAATGGTATTTCCGATGGAGAAATGCCCGCCGGGGTTATACCGGAGGCAGATGGTTTCCGGAATTCCGCCGTTTTTTGCCAGCAGGTCAATATCCGTAATATCGTCCAGGTTAATAAAGGCGCCCAGGGCGCGTGCCTGTGCGAACTCCTCCGGCGGCATGGCGTTGGCGGAAAGGATCACTTCATCGCCGGAAAAGCCGCATACCCGCGCCAGCGTCAGCTCCGTCGCGGAGGAGCAGTCCAGCCCGCAGCCCTCCTCCTTCATAATCCGTAGAATGGACGGATTCGGCAGCGCCTTCACCGCAAAATATTCCCGGAAGGAAGGGCACCAGGCGAAAGCCCTGTTCAGCTTCCGGGCATTCTCCCGGATTCCCTGCTCATCATACAGCGTAAACGGTGTCGGAAACTGCGCCGCCGCACTCTCAAACACTTCGTCCTTTAAATTAAAATTCGGCATAATCTCAACCCCTGCTCTTTATCAGTTCAAACGTAAAACTGTCCGCCAGTTTCCCGCCGATATACATCGCGATTTCATATATTCCCGCCGGATATCCGGAGTCATTCAGGAACTCCAGCAGATCCGTATCCTTCAGTGCCACCGCCCAGGTATCATCCGCCATATAGGAAGGATCATAGATCCATCCGCTTTCATAGCGGTAATTGTTGCCTTCCGGATCGGTCAGTGTCACCAGCAGGGAAATCCCCTGGATCTGCTCTGTCACCTGGTATGTGCTGGAAGAGTAGAAATACGCCCGTCCGGACCGCAGCAGTTCCTCCGTCACTTCCGTTACCGGGACAGGCAGGTCCGTTTCCGCCATCCCTTCTGTTCCCTCCGCGATGGCGATGACTTTGGATTCAAATCCGTTGTCCGTCAGCTTTTCCGCCGGCGGAATCTCGATCGTTCCGAATGCTTCCGGTATCCGGTCCGGTGTGCCAGCCGACGCGCCTATGCCGTAAAGATAGGTCCTTCCCGGCGTCAGGATCATGGTATATCTGCCGTCCCCGTCTTCAGCGCGGCAATAGGTCAGGTAATGGTTCATGCTGTCCGCCACAACCAGGTAGAGTTCCTCCCCGTCCTTTTTCTCCGGCAGCGTCATCCCACTCCAGTCAAACGTCACGGTATTGGCGTCCATCGTAACCGCCAGCCCATCCGGCAGGTTGATCGGTGCCTGGCCGGTAAACGTATCCAGCGCTTCCGTCATGCTCTGAACCAGTCCCTCCGCCGTCAGGAAAATCACCCGGTTCCGGCCTTCCGCCCATTCGCCCACGGCGATCCCCGCCAGCTTTCCTTCCGGCGTGATCAGGGGCGATCCCGGCGCCACGCTCCCGCTCAGGGCCAGCACAACGCAGGAATTGCCGCGCCAGGCCAGCGGTGTCGCGCCGAGGATGCTCCGGTTGATCCGTGAAATCCGCTCGTCACCTGTAACCACATAGCAGTCGCCGGTCAGCGCCGAGCCGCTGTCCAGTTCAAACTGGCCGAACAACGGTTTTGTATCTTCCGTGTCAAACAGGATCATCACGCCGAGTCCGCCCTGGTCCGGCGCGGCCGCTTCTGCGTCCCATATGTTCACACCATCCGTCACAATCAGCCGTTCCAGGTTTTCCGGCAGCACGGACGCAGCCGTCACCAGGATCCCTTCATACGGTGAAACCGCTGTTCCCAGCCATACCGGCTCTTCCCCGTCAGCGGCGTACAGCTCAAACAGTCCGGGGGACGCCGGCGTGTTTTCCTCCGCGCATCCCGCGGAAACAGCCGCACAAAGCAGCACCAGCAACAGTGTAAGCCATTTTTTCATCATCCATTATCCTCCCCGGGTTATTCCCGGTAATCCTGCAGGGAAACGGAAACCATTTTGCTGACGCCCTGTTCTTCCATGGCCACGCCGTACAGGCTGTCTGCCCGTTCCATCGTTCCCTTCCGGTGCGTAATCACAACAAACTGGGTGGATCTGGAATATTCCGCCAGGTACTCTGCAAAGTATCCGATATTCGCGTCATCCAGGGCGGCCTCAATCTCATCCAGCATGCAGAACGGCGTCGGTTTCAGCTTCAGTGTGGCAAACAGGATGGCGATGGCAGTCAGCGTCCGCTCCCCGCCGGAAAGCAGCGTCAGCAGCTGCAGTTTCTTTCCGGGCGGCTGGGCGTTGATCTCAATGCCGCAGTTCAGCGGATCCGACGGATCCATCAGCATCAGCTCCGCATGTCCGCCACCGAACAGCCGTTCAAATGTCTCGGAAAAGTATCCCTGCAGCAGCGTAAACCGCTCCACGAAAACCTCCCGCATCTGGGTCAGCAGCCGGCTGATCAGTTCCCGCAGGTCCTTTTCCGCCTTTTCCAGGTCCCCGCGCTGGGTTTCCAGTTCGTCCGCCCGGGCCTTTGTCTGGGCGTATTCCTCCACTGCGTGTACGTTCACCGGCCCCAGTGCCCGGATTTCCGCGCTCAGCTGGGCCGCCTGCCGGTCCGCCTCGGTGGCGTTGAAGCCTTCGGTAATGCGGAATTCCTCCGCCCCGGCATAAGTCACTTCATAAGTGTTCCATATTCGGTCCCGCAGCGCTTTCAGGTCGCCCTCCGTCCGGCTCCGGCTCAGCTCCAGCCGGTGCGCCTTGTCGTTGTCCCGGCTGTATGCCTGGTGCAGGTTTTCCATATCCGTCAGGATCTCTTTCAGTGCCAGCTGTTTCCGTGTCCGCTCATCTTCGAGGGCTTTGGCGGCCGCCTCCCGGGCCGCCTGATCCGCGGCGGCTTCCTCCTGCTTCTCCCGCAGGCGGCTTTCCTCTTCCTGATCCGCCGCTTCCTGCGCTTCCATGGTCTTCAGCATTTCCCGGCGCTTTTCCTGGTCCCGGACCAGCTTTTCCTTCTCCGCCGCCAGGCGTTCCCGGTCCCGCTGCAGCGTTTCCAGTTCATACCGCAGGTGGTTCACTTCCAGCGTCAGCCGCATCGCGTCTTCCGTCTGCTCTTCCAGTTGTTTCCGCGCCTCCGCAGCCTCCCGGGCATAGGCTTCCGCTTTCTTTTCCATTTCCTCCCGGGTCGCTTCCGTCTTTTCCGTGTGGTCATCCGCCAGCGACAACTGCTCACCGACCTGCATCATGGATTCCATCAGTTGTTCCCGCGCCGCTTCGGTTTCACTCAGGCGCAGGCTGTGCATCTGCTTTTCGTCCTCAGCGTTCCGGGTGCGTTCCGTCTCCCGGGCCACCGCAATCTCCTGCTGGTGCAGCGCTTCCAGCGCTTCCGCAGAACGGCTTTTCAGCGCGTCCTTATCCGCCTGGCCCTGCTGCATTTCCTTCAGCAGCCGTTCCAGCTCATCTTGCCCGGAAACAAGCGCTTCCGTCAGTTCTTTCAACTCCCGCTCCCGGGAGAACAGGTTCAGCGCCTTCGAAGATACCGATCCGCCGGTCATGCTGCCGCCGGAATGCATCACATCGCCCTGCAGGGTCACCAGGCGGAATTCATGCCCGCCTCTGCGCATAATGGCAATCCCGTGATTCAGGTTATCCGCCACCACGGTTCGCCCCAGCAGGTTTTCAACAATTTCGCGATACGCGGTGTCACACTGGATCAGGTCACTGGCAATCCCCAGGCATCCCGGCATCCGCAGCGCTTCCCGCTCCTTCGGGTTCAGCGTCCGGCTGCGTACCGTCGACACCGGCAGGAATGTCGCCCGGCCCAGCCGGTTTTCCCGCAGGTATTCGATCATTTCCTTGGCGGTTTCCTCATCCTCGGTCACCACATCCTGCTGGGCGTTGCCCAGCGCCATATCCATAGCCGTTTCATATTCCCGCGGCACGGAAATCAGCTGGCTCAGGGGCCCGTATACCTTGCTGTTCCCCTGCTCCCGGGCATGCCGCACCACCGCCTTCACCGGGTGGGCATATCCTTCCAGTTCCCGGCTCATCTCGTCCAGCAGTTTCTGCCGGGAGTCCATATCCCGCATTTCCGCCAGTTTCCGGTCGTATTCCTTCCGCGCTTCGATCACCGCGGCATCCGCTGCTTCCAGCTGCTCCCGCGTCTCCCGCAGCGTTTCCGCCAACCGGTCCTGCTCTTCGGTTTCCTTCTTCAGGCGTGCTTTCGCGTCAGTCACCGCCTGCTCCAGCGCCTCACCCGCTGCACGCATCTCCCCGCACGTCACGGAGATCTCCTTCAGCCGGTCCTCCATCGTGCTCATCATGGTCTTCAGGCGGGTCTGGTCGTTCAGGGCGGCCGCCCGGCGGTTCATGGCATCCATCATGGCCGCCTTGTGTTCTTCCAGGACGCGGTTTTTCTCTTCTTCGGTTTTGCGGGCGCTTTCTTCCGCCGCCTGGGCCTTCGCCAGCAGTTCCTCCTGCCGGGTCAGCGTTTCGCTTCGGAGCTCACTGCCGCTGCCGGTTTCCGCCGTCAGCTGTTCCAGTTCCGCCGCCCGTTCCTCGCCGGCACGGATTTCTTCCTCAATGCGCTCCCGGTTCTCCTGCCGGCCCCTCCGCCGTTCCTCCACGGAGCGCACCGCGTCCTGTGCTGTATGCACGGCTTCCATTCCGGCCATCAGCGCCGCGTGCGCCTCGGAAATCTTTTCGTCCAGCCCGGCAATCTCCGCCTGGCGGGCGTCCCGCTGTTCGGTTTTCTCGTGCAGGGTAATCTCCGTCTGGTCCAGCGCCGCCCGGATGCCCTGCAGGTTCCGGTCCGCTTCCAGGATCTTCGCTTCCATCCGGTCGCTCCGCACCAGGAACAGGTTCAGGTCCAGCACCTTCAGCTCCGCCGCCTTGTCCAGGTAGATCCGGGCGTTCTTCGCCTGATCCTCCAGCGGGCTCAGCTGGCGTTTCAGCTCGTCCAGGATATCGTCCACCCGGGCCATGTTTTCCAGGGTCCGTCCGAGTTTCTTGTCCGCTTCTTCCTTCCGGGCGCGGAATTTCACAATGCCCGCCGCTTCTTCAAACACCAGCCGCCGGTCCTCACCCTTCCGGGAAAGGATCTCATCAATCCGGCCCTGGCCGATAATCGAATATCCTTCCTTGCCGATGCCGGTGTCCCGGAAAAGGTCCACCACGTCCTTCAGCCGGCAGCTGGCACGGTTCAGGTAATACTCGCTGTCCCCATTCCGGTAAACCCGTCGCGTTACCATGACCTCGGCATAGTCCAACGGCAGCGCCCGGTCCTCGTTGTCGAATATCAGGCTAACCTCGCAGTAGCCCAGCGGCTTCCGTTTCTGGGTTCCCCCGAAGATCACATCCTGCATGCTGGCGCCGCGCAGCGTTTTCGCACTCTGCTCTCCCAGCACCCAGCGCACCGCGTCGGCTATATTGCTCTTTCCGGATCCGTTCGGCCCGACAATGCCCGTAATGCCCTGGTTGAAGATAATCTCCGTCCGCTGGGCAAAGGACTTAAAGCCGTACAGCTCCAGTTTCTTCAGTCGCATAGTTCCTCCAATAACCCGTTCCGGGTATGACATAACAATAAATGATTATATCATATTCCCGGCCTCCGTTGCACCCCGTCAACAGCAAAAATACATCCCCGGCAGTCCGTTTTCGATCCCGGCCGCCAATAAAAGCGCAAATTGCATATAAAATCGTTTGTTCCCCTTGCAAACCAACCTTTCTTCTGTTATAATTCCTCTCCGGCACATCCTTGCGCTGCAGACAGCAGCGCCAAAAGTCCGTGAGGAGGTGAAAGAATGATGAACAGGTATGAAATGATCTACATCATCGACGCCGGTCTGGAGGATTCCGCCCGCAAGGAGCTGGTTGAAAAGGTATCCGCCCTGATCGAAGCCAACGGTGGTGAGATCGAGAAGGTTGATGAAACATGGGGAAAGCGCAAGCTGGCCTACGCCATCAACTACAAGACCGAAGGCTGGTACGTACTGGTGACCTTCAAGGCCCCCGTCGAACTGCCCCGCGAGCTCGAGCGTAACCTGCAGATTAACGAGAACATTCTCCGTTATCTGGTCGTGAAGCTGGAAGAAAAGCGCTCCGCTGTCAAGCCCCGCGCCAATCGTCCCGCTCCCGTTGCCGCTCCCGCCGAGTACGCCCCGGTCAGTGAGGATGCTCCTGTCGCCGAAGAAGCTGCTCCTGCTGAAGAAGCTGCTCCTGCCGCGGAAGAAGCTGCCCCTGCCGAAGAAGCTGCTCCTGCGGATGCGGAGTAACATCTGAGAAGAGGGAATAAGCATGAATAAGCTGACTATTATCGGAAATCTGACCCGGGATCCGGAACTCAGAACCACTTCCACCGGCGTCAATGTCTGTGATTTTACTGTGGCGGTAAACCGCCGTGGCCGGCGTGACGCCCAGGGAGCCCAGCCTGAAGCCGATTTCTTCCGTGTTTCTGCATGGCGGGAACGTGGCGAGCTGTGCGCAAAGTTCCTCACCAAGGGCCAGAAAGTCTGCGTCGTCGGACCTGTCTCTGCCAGAACATATCAGGCAAACGACGGCTCCACCCGCGTCAGTCTGGAAGTTACAGCTGATGAAGTCGAGTTCCTTTCTTCCCGGAACAGCGGAGACGCCGCCGGCAATTATGCCGCTCCGGCCGCTGCTCCCGCTGCAGAGCCCCAGGCTCCCGGCTTCACCGCCGTGGAGACCGACGAGCTGCCGTTCTGATGAACGCATTAATGAAGGAGGTTACGCCCTATGTCTGAAGATCGTGGCGAAAGAAGGCCGCGCCCCCGCGGAGGACGCCGTCCCCGCCGGAAGGTTTGCAGCTTCTGCGTTGATAAGATCGAATACATCGATTACAAGGATATCAATCGCCTGCGCCGGTTCACCAACGAGCGCGGCAAGATCCTGCCCCGCCGGATGAGCGGCAACTGTGCCAAGCATCAGCGTCAGCTGAGCGAGGCCATCAAGCGCGCCCGTGCCATCGCGCTGATGCCCTACACGGTGGATTAATCCCGATGTAAATTACAACCCCGAAAGCAAAAAGCTTTCGGGGCTTTGTTTATTCTTCCATATTGACCACATTCCTGGCCCAGAAATCCGACCGGAGCATCAGCAGTCCGATCACCAGCTTGACCACATCAACAAACTGAACACAGAAATAGATCGGAATAATCTCCATCTGTGTAAACCGCGTCAGGCAAAATGCCAGCATCACCGTTACCGCCCAGGTGTAGACCGCGTCAAACAGGAAGGTAATCACTGTCCGCCCGCCGGAGCGGATCGTGAAATACGTCACATGGGCAAAAGAATGCAGCGGCAGGGACAGCCCCGCCACAATCAGCATCCGCCGCGTCAGGTCCCGCACTTCGGGATCTACATTATACATCTGCGGCACCAGCGGCGACGCCAGAATCATGATTAGCCCGATGATTACGTGGATCACTTCTGTCAGGAAAATCAGCTTCCGATCCACGTCCCGGGCTTCCGCCATCTCGCCGGCGCCCAGCCGCTGACCGACCATGATCGATACGGCGCTGCCCATGGCGAACATGATCACGCAGAACAGGTTCCACGCCGTTCCGGCAATGTTCAGCGCGGCCACGGCATTCATTCCCCGGCTGGAATAGAACTGATTGATCAGCGTCATGCCCAGGGACCACAGGATTTCGTTGATCAGCAGCGGCGTCGCCGTCCGGGCAATGCGCGCCACCAGTTTTCCCGGCACATGGAAGCTCTTATAGGCGCCGGCCAGGAAGGGGTATTTGTCCTCATTCCGGTGAGCGTGAACTACCACGATCGCCAGCTCCACATACCGGGAGATCACCGTCGCGATCGCCGCACCCTGCACGCCCAGCGCCGGCGCACCCAGGTTGCCGAAAATCAGCACCCAATTCAGGCCCAGGTTCGTCAGGATTGCCGCAATGCCTGCCCGCATCGGCGCCAGGGTCTCCCCGGATTCCCGCAGTGTTCCGGCATAGATCTGGACCAGCGCGAAGGGCGGCAGCCCCCACAACATAATCCGCAGGTAATCGGTGCCCTCCCGCAGCGCCCGGACCGGATCACCGCCATTGCTCTCTCCCTGCAGGAAGGAATCAATAAACCGCTCTCCCAGCACCAGGTAAATCACAATCGCCGCCAGTGAGCAGAACAACCCGAAGAACATCTTCACCCGGAAGGTATACCGCATGCCGGTCATGTCGCCCTTGCCGTAATACTGTGCGCCGAAAATGCTCACGCCGCTCAGTCCGCCGAATATCGCCAGGTTGAACACCATCATCACCTGGTTGGCAATCGACGCCGCCGAGATGGACTCCTTCCCCAGGCTGCCGACCATCACATTATCCAGCAAAGAAACAAACGACGAAATAAACTGCTGTATAATAATCGGAATCAGCAGCGTCAGCACACTCTTGTAAAACGCTTTATTGCCAATAAACTTTCTCATATCAACTCAACTTCTGATCACGGATACCTGATCTTTCCCATAATACCGGAAGCACCGGACCGCTTCCGCACTGATTCTTTCCCCGGGAATCAGGATCGGTACCGCCGGCGGACATCCGGCGTCCGGATCGGCCAGGATCCGCCCTTCCGCCTGCTCCGCCGCCACCGTTTCCCGCGGACGCATCATCGCTTCCCGGATGGTACAGACCTTTTCCGCCGCCGGTACCGCCGGCGCCGTGTCCGTAATGGTTTCCTTCCTTCCGATTCCGGCCAGCGCACTTTCCAGCCGTTCCCAGTCCTTCTCCAACGTCCGGGGCGAGGGCATCAGCACCGTATAGTCCGGATCGGAAAATTCACATTCAATTCCTTTTTCCCGCAGGATCCCGGCCAATTCATCGCCGGTATATCCCCGGTTTTTCGGCATGAGCGCCAGCTTCATCGGTTCGTCACCAGCCAGCTGCCATCCGTCCCGCCCCAGTTTTTCTGCCAGTTCCCTTGCCCGCTGCACCGTTTCCGCCAGCCCGCCGCACCAGCTGCCGGCCAGCTCTGCATTCATCCGGTCCAGGGACGCGAGAATCAGCCAGCTCGGGCTGGTGGACGCAAAAAAACCCATCGCCTGCTCCGCTGTCTCCGCCCAGCCTTCCGGCGCCTCCCGGGAAATATGCAGGTATGCTGCCCCGGTCAAACAAGCCAGCGTCTTGTGGGCGGAATCACAGCACATGTCCGCTCCCAGGGATATCGGATGCATGTCCTCCGGCAGGAACTTCAGGTATGCCCCATGGGCATTGTCCGCCAGCAGTGGCACACTGTGGCGGCGGCATACACCAGCAATCCCCCGGATATCTGCCATATGCCCCAGGTAATCCGGTGACGTCACGTAAACCGCCATGTATTCCCGCCGGGAAAGCCTCCCTTCCACCGTTTCCGGCAGAACCCGGCAGGAAAGCAGTCCTTCCGCCTCCCCCGGATCAATCCAGTCGATTTCGATATCCAGCATTGCCGCCGCGGAAAGCAGCACCTTGTGCGCATTCCGTCCGGCCAGCAGCCGCTTCGGCAGCCCTTTTTCCGCTGCCCGCATGGATGCCATATAGATCATCGCCCGGATGCACAGCGAAGAGCCCTCTGCAGAATAAACCGTCCGTCCGGTGCCGAACAGCGCCGCCGCATTCTCCTCGCTCCGGCGGATGATGCCCCGGCTCCGGTACAGCTCATCTGCCCCGGCAATCTCAGTGATATCCGCGCTTTCACCGCCGCCCAGCGGCACGCCCTTGTGCCCGGGCATGTGCATCCGCGTCACGTCCTGCGCCTGGTACCGCCGGATAAAATCACAAATCGGTGTTTCCATCTTCTCCAAGCTCCGCTGCTGTCTGCAGCATAATCGCACACTCCATCCGTTTCCGGAACAGCTCGCATCCCGCAGCATATACCCCCGTCACCGATCCGGTGGCGTGGTAGGCGTTCGCCGCACATCCGCCGGAGCAGTACAGCCGCGCCCAGCAGTCCCGGCATTCCTCCCGCGCATATGCATTGCACGCCGCAAACTCCTGCTGCATCGGCAGGTTCGTCACGCCCTGCCACACGTCTCCCAGCCGGAACTTTTCCTCGCCTACGAACTGATGGCACGGATACAAGTCGCCCCAGGGGGTCACCGCCATGTATTCCGTTCCCGAGCCGCATCCGGAAATCCGCTTGTAGATGCAGGGCCCGCCCTTCAGGTCCAGCATATAATGGTAGAAGGTAAACGGCTGCCCTTCCTTCTTCCGCTGCAGCATCAGCCGGGCCAGGTCCTCATACTGCTTCATCACAACCGGCAGATCTTCCTTCGTCAGCGCGGCCGGATCGTCCGCCGCGCATACCACCGGCTCCATGCTCAGCTCTGTAAAGCCCAGGTCCAGCATGACCTTAATATCTTCCAGGAAGTCGGGATTCGCGTGGGTAAAGGTTCCCCGCATGTAGTAGTTTTTCCCGCCCCGGGCCTTTACCCACTTCTGGAATTTGGGAACAATCTTCTCCCAGCTGCCGTTCCCGGCATAGTCCACCCGGCACCGGTCGTGAATTTCCTTCCGCCCGTCCAGACTCAGTACCACATTGCTCATTTCCCGGTTGGCAAAGTCGATCACATCGTCGTCAATCAGCATCCCGTTGGTGGTCAGCGTAAAACGGAAATTCTTGCCCTTTTCTTTCTCAATGCTCCGGGCATAAGCCGTCAGCTGCTTCACCACATCGAAGTTCATCAGCGGCTCCCCGCCGAAGAAGTCCACCTCCAGGTTCCGCCGGCTGCCAGAATGTGCCACCAGGAAATCCAGCGCCTGCTTCCCGACTTCGAAGGACATTACGGCCCGCTCGCCGTGGAACCGGCCCTGGCTGGCAAAGCAGTAGGCACAGTTCAGGTTGCAGGTGTGCGCAACATGCAGGCAAAGCGCCTTGACCACCCCAGCCGTCCGCTGTTTCAACTCCCCGGCCATCGGCGCAAAGGTATCCGGGGAAAACAGTTTTCCCTGCTCCTTCAGGGCCGTAATCTGGTCATAGCATTCGGCAATCTCAGCAGGGTCCTCCCCGAAGCGCTGCGCCGTTTCGGCAATCAGCGCGTCCCTGCTTTTTTCTTCATACGCGCCGATCATCTCGTAGGCAATTTCGTCCACCGCGTGTACGCTGCCGGAACAGGTGTCCACCACAATATACCAGTCGTCCAGATGAAAACGATGAATCATACTTCAACCCCACAAAAAATGCCGCCATACGGCGGCAGGAATGAGTAAACGAATCTTTACTCGGCCTTTTCTTCCCTGTTTTCGCACTGCTGATTGGCGATACCGCAGCTTGTTTTGCACGCGGACTGACAGGACGTCTGGCACTCTCCGCAACCGCCGTTTTTGGCGCTCTCGCACAGATCACGGGTATTCAGTGTCTGAATATGTTTCATTTCAAAAACCCTCCCGGTTCAGATTTCAGGTTGTATTCTACCATAGCTCCCCGCTGAAGTCAACGAGTGTTCGGGTCCCTGAACATGATTATTCTCCTGCGCAACGGGAAATCCGCCTGTCCGCCCGGGCCTGCAGCGATTCCGGTGACATCTCCATTACCTCAATCTGTGTTCCGTCCGGATCGTGGGTCCAGAACATCCAACATTGGGATTTTCCCCTTTTGATCTCCGAATCCAGCGGTCCTCCCGCCTTCCGCACCGCTTCACAGGACCGCCGGATATCCTTCGTCATCAGGCACAGATGGCAGAATCCAATCACATCCGATCCCGTAACATTTTCCCGGTTTCCGTCAGCAAACAGCTCCAGGTACTGTCCCGGTGCAATAAACATATACACCGTACCCAGGGAACCATCCTCCCGGTACATGCGGAACGCCTCCTGCATACCCAGCACTTCCGTGTAAAACCGGATGCTGGCCGCCATGTTGCGGGTCCGGATGGCTACATGGCTCAACCCCCCAACAGTCTGAAACGCCGTATCGTCCATATTCTTCTCGCTCCGTTTCTCCTTTTTTGCCGGCTGCCAAACTCCCCACCGTTCCACTCAGTCATCGTCTTCCATATCCGGTGATTCAATGATCGTCTCCAATTCCTGAACCGGCATGGGTTTGTAAAAACAGAATCCCTGCATTTCAGAGCAGCCCTGGTCCCGGAGGAATTTTGCCTGAGATTCGTTTTCCACGCCCTCCGCAATAATCTTCATCCCCAGGGAACGGATCATCCGGATTATATGGCAAATAATAATCCGGCCCTTTTCCGGGTTCCCTGCGCCGGAGAGGAAATTCAGATCCAGCTTGATCCGGTCCACCGGCACTTCCTTGAGCATATGCAGCGATGAATACCCGCTTCCGAAATCATCCATTTCCACCTGGAAACCTGCCTCCCGCAGCTTCACCACCGTCTGCAGCAACAGTCCGGCATCCTGGGTAAACGCGGTTTCCGTCACCTCGATCCGCAGCTGCCCGGCCGAAAGTTCATAGGTTTTCACCAGGTCCCGGAACTGCCCGGCAATATCCCGGCCTTCCCGGATATCGCTGCGCGACAGGTTCACCGATGCTGAAAAGCGCAAACCCTTCCGGTTCCATTTCTGAAGGTCCCTGCATACCTGTTCCCATACAAAGCTGTCCAGCTCATAAATCAGGCCGGCTTTCTCCAGCAGGGGAATAAACACCCCGGGAGAAATCCATCCGAGGCTGACATGATGCCAGCGGCATAACGCCTCCGCACCGATCACCTTCCCGGCGGCGTAATCCGTCTGAGGCTGGTACCACACCTGAACCTCACCGTTCCGCAGCGCCACGGACAGATGATCGCAGATCGCCCCTGTTTGCTGGCCGATTTTCCATTGGTCCGGGTTGTAAAACTCATAGCCATCCCTATGGCTGTCCCGCACCCTGCGCTCCGCAATCCGGGCGCAGTCCAGCATGCGGTCTACATCGATATTGCGGTAATCCTCCGGCGTCAGCACATAAACACCGCAGCAGAGCTGCACCCGGTTTTCCTTTCCCTGCTGAATAAAGTAATCCCGTACAGGTTCCAGTACATCCGTTATATCCCGGCGGATCTTCTCATCGCCTTTCATGTGGTACAGTACAACAAACCGGTCCGCCGCGGTCCGCCCCATGGCTTCCTCTTCGCCCAGCATGTCCTTCGACCGGGCAACCCAGAAGCGCAGCAGGTCATCCCCGGCAGCCCGGCCTAGACTGTCGTTGATATACTTGAAGTTTTTGATGTTGTTATAGGAAATCATATACGGGATATCCGGATTCTCCTTCAGCAGTTCCTCCACCCGTTTCCGGAATCCCTCCATGCTCAGTACGCCGGTCAGCGGATCCTCGTCAATCAGCCGGCGCACTTTTTCTTCCTGTGCCTGCCGGTTCCTGCGTTGCCGCCGGATCAGAAGCATCACCGCAAGGCTCAGTACCAAAAAGGCACAAAGGATCACCCATCCATACATATAGATGTAATCGCTCAGGCTGTACCGGTAAAGCCGCCGGGATGTATAGTCCAGGGTAATTGCCTGGCGCTGTGTCTCGCTCACTTCGGCAATGCCACGGTTCAGCCGTTCAATGATGGCATTTCCTTCGGGGGTATCCGTCGTTCCGGCCCGGAAATCCATGCTGAACATGGCGGACGGCTGAACCACCAGGTCGCTGTAACTCGGTTTCTGCAGTACATAACTCCATACATAGGAATTGTGCAGCAGCGCGTCTACATTTCCGTTCCGGAGCGCTTTTACGCATTCCGACATTGTTTCATACATGTTGATTTCCATGCCGGGATAAAGGGTCCGTACCGTTTCCGCTACGCCCCCCTGGGACCTGAGCATACCTACCCGCAGCCGGTTCAGCGGCGGCAGATCCCGATTTCCCTCTGTCACCAGGGTAAAGGGCGTTCGGATCAGGTTATCCGAAACCTCCGTCGGCTGCCCGGCGGTGCTGGTAATCGCGCTGCCGAAAGGCATCACAATATCATACACCGGATTGTCCAGGGCGTCCTTCAGGGTTTTCTCCGTAATCGGCCGGAAAGTCACTGTATACCCTGCGTTTCCGGCAGCCAAGATCATCAGGTCCGCACCGATGCCGACCACATTGCCCTGATCGTCCAGATAGAAAACCGGGCAGCGGTCCACCGGCACACCGACTGTCAGCTTTTCTCCGTTTTCTCCGGAGACCGTTCCGACACGGATGAAGCAAAGCAATACAAAAAGAATCCGTATAAGATTCTTCCTCAGCCGCTTCCGGGTCATCACGCTCTTCACTCCGGCGCACCAGCCTTTCTGACCTGGGATGTTTCGGATTCTGTTTTACATCAGCGCCGGATCCGCCGGCGTTGTATTGTCTGAATAGGACAAATACAGTATATCACACAGCCGTCGGAATGTCACGGGATTCCTTTCTTCAGACTTTATTCAGGGCAGGCAATCTCCGCCGCGTCCTCGATCATCCGGTGCAGTGCGTCGGCCCGCGGGTTTTCCGCCGCCCGGTAATACACCTCCTTGCCTTCCCGCCGGGCGGTAATCAGCCCGGCAGCTTTCAGCAGCTTCAGGTGGTGGGAAAGGGCGGGACTGGACATCTCCATCATCGCGGAAAGATCCAGCAGGCATTCCTCACAGTGGCACAATAGCCAGAACAGCCGGATCCGCGTTCCGTCGCTCAGCATCCGGAACAATTCCGCTGCGCCGGCAAACTCCGCCGGCGCCGGCATATGGTCAAACAGTTTTTCGGCCTTCAAATCATGCTGATGCGGCAGGTGTTCCTTTTCCATGCTGCGCTCCCCTTTCCTTTCCCGGGAACAATGCCCGGATCGCATTCAGTACAGCGATAATCATCACGCCGACGTCCGCAAAGATCGCCAGGCCCATATTTGCCAGTCCCAGCGCACTCAGCAGCAGGCATACCGCCTTGATGCCGATAGCAAACACGATGTTTTCATAGACGATCCGCATGCACTTCCGGGCAATCCGGATCGCCTTCGCGATTTTCAGCGGGTTGTCGTCCATCAGCACAATATCTGCCGCCTCAATCGCCGCGTCCGAGCCCAGGGCCCCCATGGCGATCCCCAGGTCCGCCCGGCTGAGCACCGGTGCGTCGTTGATCCCGTCCCCCGCAAAGGCCAGGATTTCCTTCCCCTGTTTGCTCTCCAGCAGTTCCTCCACCCGGCTTACCTTGTCCGCGGGCAACAATCCGCTGTATACCCGATCAATTCCCAGCCGTGCGGCCGTCTCCTCCGCCACAGCCTTCCCGTCCCCGGTCAGCATCACCGTCTGCCGGACGCCGTTTGCCTTCAGGGCTTCCACCGCTTCCTTCGCGGTCGGCTTGTCCACGTCGCTGATCACGATATGCCCGGCATATTCCCCGTCGATTGCCATATGCACAATCGTGCCCGTCCGGTGGCATGCCCGGTAAGCAATGCCCAGTTTTTCCATCAGCCGGTCATTCCCGGCAGCCACATCCCGCCCGTCAATCCGGACCGTTACGCCGCAGCCGCCGGTTTCCGCCACGTCCGTCACCCGACTCAGGTCCAGCGCTTTTCCATGGGCTTTCCGGATGCTGACAGCGATCGGGTGGGAGGATGACGCTTCCGCCAGCGCCGCATATTCCAGCAGTTCCTCTTCCGCCAGGGGACTGTGGTGAATCGCCGTCACTTCAAACTCACCCCGGGTCAGCGTCCCCGTTTTATCAAACACCATGATGCCTGTTTTTGAAAGCGCTTCCAGGTAGTTGGAACCCTTTAACAGGATTCCCGCCTTCCCGGCGCCGCCGATCCCCGCGAAGAAGCTGAGGGGAATACTGATCACCAGGGCGCATGGACAGCTTATGACCAGGAACGTCAGTGCCCGGTAGATCCATTCGCCCCACTGCCCGTCAAACAGCGGTGGAATCACCGCCAGCGCCAGCGCGCCGAACACCACCGCGGGAGTATAGTACTTCGCGAACCGGGAAATGAAATTCTCGGAGCGGGATTTCCGGTTGCTGGCGTTTTCCACCAGGTCCAGGATCTTCGATACCGTGGATTCCCCGAATTCCCTTGTTGTCCGGATCCGCAGCACGCCGCTCATATTGATGCAGCCGCTGACCACCTCATCCCCGTTCCGCACCTCCCGGGGCATGCTTTCCCCGGTCAGCGCGCCGGTGTTCAGCACAGCATTTCCCGATTCAACGATCCCGTCAATCGGAATCTTTTCCCCGGGATTCACCACAATCAGGCTGCCGGTTTCCACTTCGTCCGGATCCACCCGCTCCAGTTGCCCGTCACGTTCGATATTCGCATAGTCCGGACGAATATCCATCAGCTCGCTGATGTTCCGGCGGCTCTTTCCCACAGCATAGCTCTGGAACAGCTCCCCAATCTGGTAAAAGAGCATCACCGCAACAGCTTCCACATAATCCCCCGTCTTCAGCAGGCCGATGGCCAGCGCGCCGACGGTTGCCACTGCCATCAGGAAGTTCTCGTCAAACACCTGCCGGTTCCGGATTCCCTTCCAAGCCTTTCTCAGGATATCATACCCGATGATCCCATAGGGAACAAGATACATGAGAAAAAGCGGAATTCCCTGCAGCGGCCCGTCCTCCGGCACAAAGTGCAGGCCAATCAGCAGCGCCGCCGTCACCAGAATCCGGATCAGCATCTTTTTCTGTTTCTTTGTCATGTTTCCCCATCTCTCCCTGTCGTATCATCCGGATCAATGCCGGCAAACCGGAGCTCCCCTGCTTTCCTTTATCGAGGAATCCTTTACAGGTAAATCTCGCAGTCCTCTTCCACCTTTTTGCACCGCGAAACCACGTCCTGCATCACCGCCGCGGCATCCGCACCGTCCTCAAACACCACAATCATCTTCTGGGTCATGAAATTCACCGTTGCGTCCGCCACGCCTGCCGCCTTCTTCGCGGCCTCTTCCATCTTGTTGGCGCAGTTTGCGCAATCCACTTCGATTTTGTATGTTTTCTTCATGTCCGCCTTTCCCCCCTCTTACAATTAAACGATTATTTAATCGTTTAACCAAATAATAATCCGCAGCCGGCACATTGTCAATACCCGGCCTGAAAAAAACTTGCCCTTCAGGCAAAAAATCATTACAATAGGCTGGTTATTACGAAGCGGCAGGAGGATGAGTCAATGCGGACTGCAATTTACGGCGCCGGATCCCTGGGAACAGTGATGGGTGCCTATCTCACCAATAACGGCGTGGATGTGGACCTGATCAACCGGAACAAGGCGCATGTGGACGCGCTGAAAAAAAACGGCGCGCGGATTACCGGCACGGTGGACAAGCTGGTGCAGGTGAAAGCCATGACACCGGATGAAATGTCCGGAACATATGATATTATTTTCCTGATGACCAAGCAGCTGAACAACCGGGAGGTTGTGACCTTCCTGAAGGATTTCCTGGCGGATGACGGCGTAATCGTCACGCTGCAGAACGGTATTCCGGAGGACAGCGTGGCAGAAATCATCGGGGCGGACCGGACCATCGGCTGCGTGGTGGAATGGGGGGCCACGATGACCGCCCCGGGCGAAAGCATGCTGACATCCGATCCCCAGAGCCTGAGTTTCCATATGGGCGGTATGGCGGGAATCCCGGATGAAAAACTGCAGCAGGTCAAAGGCGTGCTGGAGCATATGTGCCCCGTGGAAATTGAAACCAACCTGCGCGGCGCCCGCTGGTCCAAGCTTCTGATCAACGCCACTTTCTCCGGCCTGGGCACCGTCATCGGCGGTACCTTCGGGGACGTAACCGGAGACGGTACCGCCCGGGAGATCGCGATCCGCTGCATGAAGGAAGTCATCGACGTCGGCCGCGCGGCAGGCGTGACTTTTGCGCCTGTCCAGGGAAAAGACATCGTTTCCCTGTTCTACTGGAAAAATCCGGTGAAAAAAGCCGTCGCGAAACTGATCCTGCCGTTGGCCATGAAGAAGCACGCGGCCATCGAGCCGTCCATGCTGCAGGACCTGAAAAAGAACAAGCCATGCGAAGTCGACGCGATCAACGGTGTGGTCTGCGCCTGGGGAAAGAAAACCGGCGTTCCGACGCCGGTCAACGATCAGATTGTGAAGCTGATCCGTGAAATCCAGGAAGGCAAACGCGCAACCGGCAAAGCCAACCTTTCGGACTTCCGATAAAGAACAAACCGGCGGGTTTTTTAATCCGCCGGTTTGTTATACGCAATTCCGCCTTATATCAATATTCCGTCGCAGTGATCAATCTCGTGCTGGACAATCTGAGCCTGGAACCCATCCAGCGTTCCGACATGCTCATTCATCTCCAGGTCCAGCCAGGACAGGCGGATGCTCCTGTAGCGCTTCGTTTTCCGCGTTCCCGCCAGTGAAAGGCATCCTTCCTCCGCTTCGTACTCCCCGGATCTGCTGAGAATCTTCGGGTTCAGCATGGCAATGACCATCGGTCCCCTGGCAATGGCAATGATCCGTTTCTGAACGCCGATCATATTGGCCGCCATGCCGACGCATCGGTCCAGATTGGCCCGGAGCGTATCCGCCAGGTCCTCTGCAACCGGAATGTCCGCTTTTGTGGCCTCCAGGGATTTCCGGGCCAGAAGGACCGGATCATGAACAATTTCCCGGATCATATGACTTTTCCCCCATGTTTTTATCTGCCGGCATTCCGGGCACGCTTATCCACATACAGTTTCTCATCCGCACGAATCATGCACGCTTCCATGGTATCATCCTTATCCCGGAGCGCTTCATATCCGATGCTCGCTTTCAGGTCATACGGCAGCCCGTTTTCCTGCTGTTTTTCCAGCAGCGCGTTCCGGATTGCTTCCGCAGTCTTCTCCGGCAGCGCGTCATCCGTGACATTCTGCAGAAAAACGGTAAATTCATCCCCGCCGTACCGGCCGAGAAAAACGGGGATCTCGATGTGTTCGCATACCTGCTTGAGCGCTTCCGAGGCCAGGACCAGCGCCCGGTCCCCTTCCACGTGGCCATAGGTATCGTTGATTTCCTTGAACCGGTCAATGTCGATCATCATGATGTAGATCCGGCTGTTCTCCTTATACCGCACCTGATCCATATACCGGTCAATCTGTCCCCGGTTGTTCAGGCGCGTCAGGGAATCCACCGACACCAGCGTCTGCATATTCTGAATATAGAAAAACAACATCATGACCGTACAGCCGAAGCAAAACAGCGGGGCTTCCAGCATAAAAACCCGAATCAGGCCGAACGCCATCACGCTGAGCGGATAAATACCGATCAGGCGATACAGCCGCCGCTCTTCCCGGGAGTCTGTCTTCCGGGCATTCCGGACAGAAAAGACAAAGGAAGCCATCAGATAAAAGATCGGGGCCGAAACCATCATCGGATAATACAGGTCGTTCAGCTCCCCGCTTTCACTGATCCAGAATTCCGGATCAATGACGTACGCAATCACAATCGCCAGAATGGTAATTGTCATAGGAATACGCCACATGCTCCTGCGCTTCCTGCTTGTCCGGAATGCCATATTCTCCGATGCAGCCATATATGAAAACCATTCAAAGGCAATCAGGCTCAGCAGGACATAATTGATGAAATTGAACAGGGCCACCAGGAACCGGGTTTTCGGAAGATAACCGTTGAGCACAGCAGCCCAGAAAATATCGTTTACAAAATACAGGATATGCGCAATCAGCGTGTAGTTAAAACGAAGCTGTTTTTCCTGTTTCGTATTGTATTTCCTGTCATGCATCAGCATGATTGCCATGATGGCAATGCAAACAATGTTTGCCTCTGCATAAAAAAAGAAATAAGCCAGCTGCATCTATTCCTCCGGATTTTGTTGCTTCAAGCATGTGATATTATATCTCAGTCCGGCAATTTTATCAATATCGACAAAGCCTCATACCAGGGAACCCGGTTAAAAGTTACACGGCGGACCGTCCATTTAGTATAATCCTGTTACAGTTAGTGGTTTACATGGGTTTTTTTGTATGCTATAATAAATAGTCCTGTTGTCATTCATAAAGCACGCATGCGGGATATCCAGGCTTTACTACCCCCCTCCGGAGTTACACAGCGATCCCGGTCCGCACGCAAGCCAAATTACGCAGGCAAACCGGAACTCACCGTTCTGACTGATCCGGCCGGAAGAGAAGGGAGAACAGGTTCCTTGGAGAAATGGAATAAATTCCTCGGTCGTCGTTCAGCAAGGGAAAAAATGCTGGATGAATTCAGCCCGGTCAAAGCAGCTCCTGTCTGGGGCTTTTTCGCGCTGATCGCGCTGTATATGGCCGGAATCATCCTGGTCAACAAATCCTCCGCTTCGGAAGGCGTCATTATGCTTTCCAACCAGGCGATTCCGCACAGAACCCTCACGGGCGCTTTCTCCTCCATCTGCAACCTGTGCATGGTAATGCTGGTTGTGCTGTACAAAAAACCGGGGTTTGTCGTTGCCCTGATTGCACTCCTGAGCTCATTCCCCCCGTTGATCATACGGGTGATTCATCAGAATTTCTCCACCATTCCGGGTTTTTTTACGAATATACTGATGATTATTACGATCATTATCATCAACAAATACATCATTCGATCCGCCGGATATCAGCAGAAAATACGCGACCAGGCACTGACAGACCGCCTTACCGGCCTGCCGAACCGCTTTGCTGTCTCTGAAATGATGAGCGGCCTGATCCGGAAGGGCGAGCCTTTCGCCGTTGCCGTCATCAACCTCAACAGTTTCCAGAGCATCAACAACGCCATCGGCCAGCAGGCCGGCGATAAAGCGCTGATCCAGGTAGCTGACCGCTGGCAGAAACTGGCAGACAGCGGCAAAACCGGCACCAAAGACTTTGTGGCCTGCCAAAGTGGCAATGAATTTTCCGTCATTATCCGGGATTGTACTTCTGAAGAGCAACTGCGCCAAAGCATCGAATGCTATGCGGATGCCCTGAAGGAGAAAATCGTCGTGGACGACAGCGATTTTGTCCTTTCCGCCAGCGTCGGTTATGCTGCCTATCCGGCAGATTCCCAGGAAAGCGACACTCTCTTCAACTATGCCTATTCCGCCATGGTTCACGCAAAGGGCAAGGACCATTCCGGCTGTATATCCCGCTTTCAGAAGGAAATGCTCGGCAACAGCCACACCATCGAAATGGAAAGCAAGATCCGGAGCGCCCTTGAGAACGGCCGCTTCTTCTATAACCTCCAGCCGCAGTTTGATATGGACCACAGACTCCGCGGCTTTGAGGCCCTGGCCCGCATGAAGGATGAATCCGGCTATATCATCAGTCCCGGCGAATTTATTCCCGTGGCTGAAAAAGCCGGCCTGGTAGACCTGATTGACCGCGAAGTCATGCTCGGCGCCACCCGGTTTATCGGCGAAATGGTTCAGAAATACCATTCCGATGTGGTGCTCAGCGTAAACGCTTCCGTCCGCCACCTGCTGCGGAACGGCTTTGTGGACGAAGTTCGCGAAGCGCTGCATTCCAGTGGCCTTCCCGCCGGCCAGCTGGAAATTGAAATCACCGAATCGGTCATGATCGATTCCGTCGAAAAAGCGATTGACTGCATCCATCAGCTGGCCGAGCTGGGGGTCCGAATTGCCATTGACGATTTCGGAACCGGCTATTCCTCCCTGAGCTACCTGAACACCTTCCCGGTGGATGTGCTGAAGGTGGACCAGTCCTTCATCATTAAAATGCATTCCGGGGAAGCATCGAAGCAGTATGTGGCTGCGATTATCGCCATCGGGCATGTGATGAACTTCCAGGTCGTGGCGGAAGGCGTCGAAGAAGCCGACCAGCTGGAGGATCTGCGGGAGATCGGTTGCGATTATATTCAGGGCTTCCTGTGGGGCAAGCCTATGTCCCCCGAGGCTGCGGCTCAGCTGATGGAAGAGGAAAGCAAGCGGGCCTGAATCTGCCGCTTACCATACCAACCCCAGGAGCTTCGGCTCCTTTTTTTCTGTACAGGATTGCACACGGCCGGTATTGAATGTATGATATGGACCGTGAAAACATGCCGCCGGAGCCGCCGGCGATTCGCTGAACGGAGGATGATTCTGTTATGCTGGAATGGATCAGGTCAGAAGGACCCGTTCTTCTGTATTATGACATCGTCCTGCTGCTGTCCGTCGTGCTGACATCCGTCTATGTCTATAAATGGCACAAGCATTTTGATGTGCACATCACCGTCATCTATGTCCTGGTGCCGATCATTAACCTGGGCTATATGCTGCTGGCCCATTCCCACTCACTGAAAGAAGCCATCGGCGTGAACCAGCTGACCTTTCTCGGCGGCTGTTTCGCGAATCTGATCGTGATGCTGGTCGTCTTCAACATGTGTGAAATCCGGCTGCCCCGCCTCATGAGGCTGTTCTTCTTCCTGCTCAGCGCCCTGGTTTTTGCCGCCTCCATGACCGGCGGCCGGACCCTGCCGGACGGCAGCCCGATCACTGAACTGTACTACCAGAAAGTTTATTTCTCCGATGCTCTCGGCGCAGGTTTCCTGACGAAGGATTACGGCCCGCTGCATGCCGTTTTCAATATCATGAATCATCTCTACTTCGCGCTGAGCATTGCGGTGATTGCCTATTCTTTCTTCCGCAAAAACCAGGTTTCCCGGAAAATCCTGCTGTTGCTTTTCCTGCCGCAGATCGTCGCTTTCTTTGCCTTCTATGCCGGCCGGAAGCTTTTCCCGGGAATCGAATTGATTCCGGCCGCCTATGTCTTTGCCCAGCTGATGTACCTGCGGATCGTTTCCCGGGTTTCCCTGTACGACATTACGGAAACCGCGGTTGATTCCATGGCCCAGACCGGGGAAACTGGCTTTGTCTCCTTTGATTTCAGCCGGCATTACCTGGGCTCCAATGAAACCGCAAAAGCAATCTTTCCGTCCCTCAGCAACCTGACCGTGGACTACTCCATCCGCCGCAGCAAGTCCTTCTCCGAAACGGCCGGCCCCTGGATTGACGCATTTCAGGAAGACGAGAGCCATAATACCGCCCAATACGAAAAGGACGACCGGTATTACCTGGTAACCCTTTCCTGGCTGTACAACAACCGCAAAAAGCGGGGTTACCAGCTGACAATCACAGACAACACCAAAGACCAGCAGTATATTCGCATGATGCACGGTTTCAACGCCAGGCTCCAGGGCGAAGTGGAAGAGAAGACCGCCCATATCATTGAAATGCACGATAACCTGATCCTGAGCATGGCCACCATGGTGGAAAGCCGGGACAACTCCACCGGCGGCCATATCCGCCGGACCAGCGAAGGCGTCCGCATCCTGCTGAAGGCGATGCATGATGATCCGCGGATGTCCGCCACTTTCCGCCGGGACCTGATCAAGGCTGCGCCTATGCACGACCTGGGAAAAATCGCAGTGGATGACGTCATCCTGCGCAAGCCCGGCCGATTCACGCCGGAAGAATATGAGATCATGAAAAAGCACGCCGCGGAAGGCGCCCGCATCGTCCATGAGATCCTGAAGGATACCGACGATAACGATTTCCATATTCTGGCTGAAAATGTTGCTCATTACCACCATGAACGCTGGGACGGCAAGGGCTATCCGGATGGCCTGTCCGGGGAGGATATCCCCCTGGAGGCGCGGATCATGGCAGTAGCGGATGTTTACGATGCCCTTGTTTCCAAGCGCGTATATAAAGAAAAAATGTCCTTCGAAAAGGCCCATGAAATCATGATGGAAGGCATGGGTTCCCAGTTCGCCCCGGAGATGAAGGATGTTTACCTCCGGGCCCGATCTGCGTTGGAAGCGTATTACCTCTCGCTGGAATAATCTGCTGAAACGGCAGGACCGGACAGCACAATCCGCGCTGTCCGGTCCTTTTCTGTTCAGGTAAAATCGCTTATTTCTTTTCTTCCGTCAGGTATTCATATACCAGCGCTGCCAGGATGCCGCCGACCAGCGGGGCCAGCAGGAAGACCCAGTAGGTGCTCAGGGTGCCCGCGAAGAGCGCCGGGCCGAAGGTACGGGCCGGGTTCACAGAAGTGCCGGTGAAGCTGATGCCCAGCAGGTGGACCAGCACCAGCGCACCGCCAATTACCAGGCCGGCCACGCTGCCGTTCTCACTCTTGGACGTAACGCCCAGGATGGCGATCACAAATACGAAGGTCAGGATGACTTCGATGATGAAGCTCAGCCAGATATTGTCCTGGAACAGGCCATTAGCCCCCAGCTTGGTGCTGTCGCCGACAATGGCATACAGCAGCGCCGCGCCGGCCGTCGCACCCAGGAACTGCGCTACAATATAGCCGCAGAAGTCCTTCAGGCTGATCTTCTTGCTGACCAGCATGGCGATGGACACCGCAGGATTGATGTGGCATCCCGAAACATTGCCGATGGAATACGCCATGGCCACGATCACCAGGCCGAAGGCCAGCGCGGTACCGATCAGGCCGGAAGTGCTTCCGTCACAGATCTGCCCGGCCACGCCGCAGGCAAAGAGCACCAGCACGAATGTTCCGATAAACTCCGCCGCATACTTCTTCATGTTCTTCATATTCTCTCTCCTCCTTCATTCCACTGCTTTGGAACCGCTCGTATTGTACCGCGATCCATCCGTTTTGTAAATCACGAAGCTGTGACTTCCGTCACAATTCCGCCCCCCAGACAGGTATCTCCCTGATAGAGTACTGCACTTTGACCCGGAGTGACCGCCCGCTGAGGCGTCAGGGAATGAATCCGCAGTTTTCCGTCCTGCAGGGTGACCTCCGCCGGCTGGTCCGGCTGCCGGTAGCGGTATTTGACCATACACCGGATCGTTTCGCCCTCCCGCACCGGCGGCGTACCGACCCATGTTACGTCCTCCGCGACGCACCGCTCGCTGTACAGCATCGGATGATCCTCACCCTGGGCCACCAGCAGCCGGTTGTGCGCCAGGTCCTTGCCGATCACAAACCAGCTCCGGCCGTCTCCCCGGCCACCGATGCCCAGGCCCCGGCGCTGGCCGAGGGTGTAGTACATCAGCCCGTCATGCCGGCCGACCACTTCGCCCTCCGGGGAGACCATATCCCCCGGCTGGGCCGGCAGGTATTCCGACAGGAACTTTTTGAAATTTCGTTCTCCGATAAAGCATACGCCGGTGGAGTCCTTCTTGTCGCTGACCGGCAGGTCATGGGCCGCGGCAATTTCACGCACCTGCGCCTTCGTCATGCCGCCCACGGGAAACATGGACTTCTTCAGCTGCTCCGAGTGCACCATGTACAGGAAATAGCTCTGGTCCTTGTTCGGATCGGTGCCTTTCAGCAGCCGGCCCTCGCCGTCGGTCCGCACAAAATGCCCCGTTGCCATCCGGGCCGCGCCGAGGCTCATGGCAAAGTCCAGGAACGCCCGGAACTTGATCTCCCGGTTGCACAGCACATCCGGATTGGGAGTACGCCCGGCCCGGTATTCCTTCAGGAAATAGGAGAACACCCGGTCCCAGTATTCTTTGGCGAAGTTCACGCTGTAGCAGGGAATGTCAATCCGGCCACAGACATCCTGCACGTCCCGCCAGTCCGCCTCCGCGGTGCAGACGCCGTTTTCATCCTGCTCTTCCCAGTTTTTCATGAAAACGCCCACAACATCATAGCCCTGCTCCTTCAGAAGCAGGGCCGCTACGGAGGAATCCACGCCTCCGCTCATGCCGACAACAATCCGCTCGCTCAATCTTCCATCTCCGTCAGCCGCTTCAGGACCTTTTCCGCAATCTCCGCGGCAATCTCCTCCCGGCTCTTCGCCGCATCCACCACTGCAAACCGCTCCGGATTCCGGGCGATCAGCTGATGATAACCGTCCTCTACCCGGGCATGGAAGCTTTCCGCCTCCAGCTCCAGCCGGTCCGGTTCGCTGGCCGCACAGCGCCTTGCCATGGCCACCCGGTGGTCAATATCCAGATAAACCGTCATGTCCGGCAGCGTTCCGTCCACCGCCGGTTCGTTGATGGCCAATACCTCGTCAATTCCGAGCTGCCTGCCGCCGCCCTGGTAAGCCACGGATGAATCCAGGAACCGGTCACACAACACCAGCTTTCCCGCCGCCACAGCCGGGCGGATTTTCTCCCGCACATGCTGTGCCCGGGACGCCGCGTAGAGCAGCGCTTCCGTTTCGTCCGCCATGGCTTTGTTTTCAGGATCCAGCAGGATTTCCCGGATCTTTTCCCCGATAGGTGTCCCGCCGGGCTCCCGGGTATGCACCACTTCAAATCCCCACCGGTCCAGCGTATCCGACAGGCGCTCCAGCTGCGTTCCCTTGCCGCTGCCATCCGGGCCTTCCATGGACAGGAAAGCGCCGCGGATCTCCCGAACCTCCGGGCACAGGATTTCCGCAATCTCCCGGGGCGTATGCGCAATGCGCTCCGCGCCGGAAGACACCAGTTCCTCCTCGCTGCCGTAGCCGTAGGTAACGCCCAGCGTATGCACGCCGGCCTTCACGCCGCCTTCCATGTCGAATTTCCGGTCGCCGACCATCCATACTTCTTCCGCGCCGTCCGGCAGCGCCTCGCGGATCAGGTGCTCCTTCTCCGCCCGGTTATCCGTCGCGCTGACCACGGATTCCATCCATTTCATCAGGCCGAAATGTTCCAGGATCCGTTTTGTGGGGCCGATCGGCTTGCCGGTCACGACGCCCGTATGGGCGCCGGCCTTCCGCAATGCCCGCAGCATATACCGTACGCCGGGATACACCCGGTTTTCAAACAGGCCCACGGTGTTATACCGTTCCCGGTAGATCGTCACCGCCCGCTCTGCTTTCTCCGGGCTTAATCCCATGTATTCCTGAAAGGACCATGCCAGCGGCGGGCCGATAAATTTCCGGAGCGTTTCCATTTCCAGCCGGGGCAAGCCCATTTTTTCCGCTGCGTACATGGCGCAGTTGGTGATGCCCTCTTCGGATTGCGTCAGCGTTCCGTCCAGGTCAAACAGGATCCATGTGTTCGGTTTCATACATTAGCCCTCTACGCGGATCACATTTTCCACCTGGCAGATCTCGGGATTCAGCGATTTGACCACCCGCTGCACGGCCTTTTCCGGCGCAATGTGGGTGATCACGATCAGCGTGGCTTTCCCGCCCGGTTCCGCGCCTTTCTGCAGCATGGCAGAAACAGAGATTCCCTCGCCGGCCAGCAGGCCCGTTACCTCCGCCAGCACGCCAGGCGCGTCCTTGGCTTTCATACGGATGAAATACTTGCTCTGCCAGTCGTCCGCCACAGGCAGCGGATCCTCCCGAAGGTAGGGCATGGGATGCATCGCGTTCTGGGCCGCCTGGATAATATCACCCACGATGGCGCTGGCTGTCGGAGCGTCACCGGCGCCCCGGCCTTCCAGCATCATATCCTTAAAGGAATGGCCGTACAGATATACCGCATTCAGGGAGCCGTCCACCCGGGCCAGCGGATGATCCGCCGGCAGAAATGCCGGATGCACCCGGGCCTCGATGGCTTTCCCGTTGTCCTTGCCGATCGCCAGCAGCTTCAGCACATAGCCCATTTCCCGGCCGAAGGCGATATCCTCTGCGCTCACATTGGTAATGCCTTCCCGATAAACATTTTCTACAAACACTCGGCTGTGGAACGCCAGGGAGCCCAGGATGCTCAGCTTGTACGCCGCGTCATAGCCTTCCACGTCCGCCGTGGGGTTCGGTTCCGCCAGGCCCAGCCGCTGTGCGTCCTTCAGTACATCCTCATACTCCGCACCTTCCGAGGCCATCCGGGTCAGGATGTAGTTGGTTGTGCCGTTCACAATGCCCATGATCTGCTCGATATGGTTGGCAATCAGCGGACTCTGGATCGCGTTGATGATCGGAATTGCGCCACCGACACTGGCTTCGTAGTACAATCCGGCGCCGGTCTGCTGTGCCATCGCCCGCAGCTCGTCAAAGTGCAGGGAAAGCGCCATCTTGTTGGCTGTAATGACCGTCTTTCCGGTTTCCAGGGCGCGCAGCATCATGGACGCCGCCGGCTGTTCGCCGCCCAGGAATTCGCAGACGATCCGGATTTCGGAATCTTCCAGGATATCGTTGCGGTCCGTGGTCAGCACCTCATCCGGCACTTCCTTGCCACCGTGGATCTTCTTATCCAGCACCAGCGCCTTTTTCACCCGGAGCTTCAGCCCGGTCCGCTTTTCGATTTCCGCGCCGAATTCCCGGATCAGATCCCATACGCCTCCGCCGATATTGCCCAGTCCCAGCAGTCCCAGTACAACCTCTTTCATACGCCCTTTTCCTCCCGATTCCGTTCATAGATAATCCGCAGGCCCTTCAGGGTCAGCAGCCCGTCCAGCTTGTCAATGGCCTTGCTTTCCTCGGCAATCATCAGCGCCATGCCGCCGGTGGCCACCACATACGCCTCTTTGCCCAGTTCCTGCTTGATCTTCCGTACAATATTCCGCACCAGGCCGACATAGCCGTAGTACATGCCGCTCTGCAGGTTGGTCAGGGTTGTCCGGCCGATTACGCTCTCCGGTTTGGTCAGTTCAAACCGTGGCAGCTTGGCCGTTCCGGTTACCAGCGCCTCGCTGCTCAGCTTGATCCCGGGGCAGATCGTTCCGCCCAGGAAAGCGCCGTTTTCATCCACCACGCCGAAAGTCGTAGCAGTACCGAAATCGATAAAGATGCACGGCCCACCGTATTCGTCGTATGCCGCCACCGCATTGGCAATCCGGTCGCTGCCCAGCTCCCGGGGGTTTTCATACCGGATATTGATCCCGGTCTTCACACCCGGCGCCACAAAGAGCGGGGCCTTGCCGAAGTAGTTCTGCAGCATATGGTCGATCGTAAAATTGATCGTCGGCACCACGCTGGATACCACGATTCCCTCCACCACATCCGTGGAAACGCCCTCATGGTCAAACATGGATACCAGCCGGACGCCGTATTCATCCGACGTGGAGTGGATGTTGGTGGACATGCGCCAGTACTTGTACATCTCTTTTCCGTCGAACAACGCGGTTTTGATGTTGGTATTCCCAACGTCCATAGTCAGGATCATCCGTTCCGGCTCCTTTCTTCCGTGTCGCAGGGGGGGGGAGTTACAGCAGCCTGGCCTTCCGAAGCGCTGTGCCGACCGCTCCGGTGACCACCGCGGCCACGGCCATTTCCACCACCGCGTTGATGCCCACCGAAGCGATGATGTATGCGATTACACTGCGCCCGGCCATGGCGTTCTGCAAATATTCGGTATGCCCGAATATCACAACCAGCAGGCTCATGAAAAACAGCGTATTGAAAAATGCAGAAGCAAAACCGGTCACCAATCCCTTCACATACAGGGGCGCCGAGGTCCGCTTCATCCCGCGGTACACCAGCGCCGCCAGCACGCCCACCAGCACCCTGGAAACCACCCGCTGGACAAACATCAGGCACGCAAAGCCGAAGCCTGGGTTCGCCGTCACCAGCGCAACGCCCATTCCGCTGACGCCGCATATCCCGTAGCACTGCAGGAAACTGATCAGGCCGAAGGCGCCGCCGATGACCACGCCGCCCGGAATTCCCATCGTCATCGCGGCGATCGCCACCGGAATCATGTTGAACGTGATGCTCAGGCCGAAAGGCATCGGAATGTTCACAAAGGCGAGTACGACCAAAACCGCCACCAGCAGTCCCAGCAGCGTCATTTTGGAAACATAGGATCTTCTGACATTTTCAGACATGTTGTCCTCCGTTCGGGTTCCTTCCGGATACCCGTCGAAATATTTATTTCCGCGTTCTTCCTGCGTCAGAGGCTTGTGCTCTCTGCGCTGAACTTCATGCGGATGCCCCTATTATACCGTTTTTTGCGGGAATGTAAAGCAACTTATCCCTTGACTGCACCGGCCGTAACGCCTTCGATAATATGTTTCTGGGAGAACAGGTAGAAAACCACCACCGGCACAACGCTCAGCAGGATCAGGGCCATGGTGGCGCCCAGGTCTACCGTGCCGTAGCTGCCCTTCAGGTACTGGATATGAATCGGAATCGTCCGGTATTCATAAATGTCCAGCACCAGCACCGGCAGCAGGTAGTCGTTCCAGATCCACATGATTTCCAGGATACCCACGGAAACCAGCGTCGGCTGCAGCATCGGGAA
Organism: Clostridia bacterium; assembly: GCA_017429695.1. GTDB lineage: Bacteria > Bacillota > Clostridia > Christensenellales > Aristaeellaceae > Aristaeella. Next base: position 56,636 of record JAFROK010000023.1, read on the forward strand.
CACCACCGTAAAGAAAGTCCGCACCGGCCCGCATCCGTCAATGGACGCCGCCTCCTCAATCGCCAGCGGAATACCCTTTACAAACCCGGTAAACATGAACACCGCCAGCCCGGCTCCGAATCCGACATATACGGCCGGAATCGTAAGCGGTGTATTCAGCCGCAGGCTGTCCGCCGTCCGGGAGAGCGTCAGCATCACCATCTGGAAAGGCACCACCATGGAAAAAACACACAGGTAATAAATCACCCGGCATGCTTTGCTGTCCACCCGGGCTATATACCAGGCGGCCATGGATGTGAACAGCAGGATTGCGCCGACGCTCAGCACCGTAACCACGACGCTGTACAGGGCGGATTTCAGGAAGGGGTAATTGCCGAAGGTCATTCCCTTGATAAAATTGTCAAACCCGGCGCTGCTCTGCGCGTTTGGCAGCGCAAAGGTTTCCGTCTTGACATAGGTATTCATCTTGAAGGCGTTCACCGCCACCGCCAGCACCGGCAGGATCCAGATCAGGCAGATAATTCCCAGCACAATCCGCCGGACAACAAATTTTTCCTGCTTCATTGCTGCACCTCCTTCCGGCGGGTAGCCACCAGCTGAATCAGGCTGATTCCGGCCACCGTCACAAAGAAGATCACGGCCTTCGCCTGGGCAATGCCCCGGTTCGAGGGTCCCTGGGAGTAGAATGTGTTGTAGATATTCAACGCCAGCATTTCCGTTGTCCGAACGGTGGTTCCGTCCGCCTGCTGGATAAACGGCTGTCCAGCCGTCAACGCCAGGTTCTGGTCAAACAGCTTAAAGCCATTGGTCAGCGTCAGGAACAGGCAGATCGTAATCGCCGGCATCATGTTGGGAATAATGATCCGGAACAGCTTCTGCGACCCGCTGGCGCCGTCGATCTCCGCCGCCTCCATCATATCTGCCGGTATCGCCTGCAGCCCGGCGATGTAGATGATCATCATATAACCGACCTGCTGCCACAAAAGCACAATGATCATGCCCCAGAAGCCCAGCTTTGCGTCCAGCAGGATGGAGGTACCGAAGCCGGCCAGGATCCCGTCAAAAATCATGGACCACAGGTGACCCAAAACAATGCCGCCGATCAGGTTCGGCATGAAAAACACCGCCCGGTACAGATTCCGCCCCCGGAACTTACGGTTCAGAGCAAGGGCAGCTGCAAAGGCAGGAATGTTGATCAGGATCACACTCACCACCGCAAACACCGCTGTAAAGCCGAAGGCGCTCCGGAACGACGGATCCGAAAAAGCCGCCGCGTAATTGCCTCCCCCGATCCATTCCGCGTCCCGCACCAGCAGGAACCGGCAGAACGAAAGGTATGTCCCATGCAGGAATGGCCATACAAAGCCGATTCCGAAACACACCAACATCGGCCCGAGGAACAGCCAGGCCCATTTTCGCATGGGCTTTGTGAGTATCGTCGGTTTCACCTGTCCATTCTCCTTTCCCGTTTACGGCCGCGTTGCCGCGTACTGGTTCGCCCATCCGTCCACGAAGGCTGAGCGGAACGCCTCCCAGTTCTCATCCGTCTGTTCTGCGCAGTACCGGTTCAGTGCGGATACCAGCCCGGCGCGATACTGGTCGGTGTTCGGCTGGAAATTCGTCGCCCAGTCCATCACATAGCACCCCCGGGCAGTATACTCCTCCGCGTTCTTCAGGAAGCCGTTTTCCGAAGGCGCCGCCTGCCGGAAGGGCATCACACCCACTTCCCGCACCATCTCCGCGGATGCTTCCGGATCGGTGACCAGCCACATCATAAAGTCCATGGTTGCCTGCCGGTCCGCCTCGCTGACGCTGGCGTTGACGGCCCAGTAATTGGACGTGCCGCAGTTCAGGCCGGCGTTTTCCTCCCCTGCCATCCCGCAGTAATACGGAATCATCATCGCTCCGGGAATGGCCTTTGAAATCGTATCGTATTCCCATGAGCCGTTGATGAAAAAAGCCGCTTTTCCGGAAACGAATTCCTCCCGGGCATCGTGGCCGCCGGTAGCGAGGGTGTTCGGCGCCACAAGGGAATTGTTAATACACAGATCAAACAGGTTCCGGTAATAATCCAGGTACGCCCCGGTAATGGCCGGGGGACACTCCGTCCAGATCTTTCCGGCTTCCCGTTCCTCATATACATATTCCAGGTTCACCAGGTGACCGGTAAAACGCCAGGAGGAACTGCCGTCCATGTCGGAGGAGGTGAAGGCGTCAAACCCCAGCTCGCCGGTGCGGCGATGGATATCCTCCGCCACAGCTTTCAGTCCGTCAAAGTTCCGGATCTCTTCCATGCTGTGGCCAGCCGCTTCCACCAGCGCCGGATTCACAATGATCCCGTAGCATTCATAGCAGTATCCGACAGCCGCCAGCCTACCCGCATCGTCATACAGGTTGTATGCGTCCGTACTCAGCTCCCCGGCAATCGGGGTGTCCCTCAGGTCCATGGCATATTTCTGCCATGTCTGAACGTCCGAAGCATTGCTCAGCACAAACAGCGTCGGCGGCGCGCTTTTATCCATCTCCGCGATCAGTGTCTGGGCATATGTGCCGGACGCGGCGGTAATTACCCGTACCTCTGTACCGGTTTTCTCCCGGTATTCCCGGGCCAGTTTCTGCAGCGTCGGATCAATCTCCGGCTTATAGTTCAGCCAGTACACCCGGCCCTTCTCCCTGCCGCTGCCGCAGGAGGACAGTCCGGCCGCCAGCAGCACCAGCAGGCAAGCGAGCAGTATCCGCCGGATGGTTCTTTTCCGATTCGCTCCCATTCTTTTCTCTTTCATTCCGCAATATCCTTTCCTCCCGGTGCTGACGGCCTGTCCGGAATCACAATCGTCACAGCCGTTCCGCCGCCATCCCGCCCGGAAATGACCAGTTCCCCGCCGCACATCATCTTCAGCCTTTCCCGTATATTGGCCAGTGCGATGTGCGGCTCGTTGTCATTGGCCGGCTCATAGCCCGGTCCGGTATCCGTCACAATAATCTCGCTCCCGCAGTCCGTCTTCCGGGTATGCACCGTAATATGCAGCGGGTCCGCTTCCGGATCCACGCCATGCTTGACCGCGTTTTCCACCACCGGCTGGAGCGTCAGCGGCGGAAGGCGGAAGGCGGTATGCGGCGTATCGAATTCGACATACAGTTTTCCTTCAAACCGGACCTGTTCCACCGCCAGATACGCCCGGGTATGCTCCATTTCCTCCGAAAAGGAAATCGTTTCTTCCCTGGCCATCGCCGTAAAATTCTTCCGCAGGTAGGTCGTAAAGTCCAGGATCACCTGCTGTGCCCTGTCCGGATCCTGTTTGCACAGGTAGTAGATACTCATCATCGTATTGTAGATAAAGTGCGGCCGCATCTGCAGCAGCATGACATTGTTCCGCTGCCGGATACTCTCCTCCTGCTGCCGGATATACCGGTCTGTCTGGTCCCGCAGCACAAACAGGAACATCAGCATCGCCCCTACGGAGGTACCGATTACGATCATCAGCAGTCCATAGCTCATTGCCTGGACCAGCATACACCCGAGCGGAATCAGCAGGTAGCACATAAACGCTTTACGCTGTTTGGCACTCAGCTGATCCCGGCCGCGGACAAACACCGCCAGGTTGACCGCCATCAGGATGATCGGCGGAACCAGCAGCACCGGATACAGGTCTCCCCGCTGATAAACGTTGTCCGCCGTCACCGTATAAATCTCTGTGGTAAATTGCGTCACCACCAGCAGCGCAAAGTAAACGATCCAGATAGCCACAACAATATATATCACCGGCTGCCTTCTCCGCCCTTTCCCGATGCAGTACAGAAGATACAGGGTCAGCAGCGGCAACAGCAATGACGAGAAAAGGGATTCCAGGAAAATGCCGGCCAGGGACAGTCCGCGGAAGGCCGGGCCCAGCAACTCAATGGATATCTGGGAAGCCAGGTCAGAAACAATATAGGCAATGATCATGGAGAAAAACGCGATAAAGAAACGCCGGGTCCTGCGGTCCATGAAGGTAATGGACCGGCTCAGCACCAGGCCCATCACCGCCACCAGCAGTCCGCCCACCGCAAAAGCAAAATTGATCAGGTCAATCCAGTTTGTCATATGCCGTTCATTCCCCTCAGCGGATATCTCAGCCTCTGAACCTGCTTCCGCACGGCGTCCGAAGTGATCGGTTTCAGCAGGAACCCGCATGCGCCTGTATTCCAGGCTTCAAAGGAGTACTCCAGATAGGCGGTCAGGAATACGACGTTCGTCCGGGGATTGATCCGCTGAAGCGCCTCACACAGCTCCAGTCCGCTGATTTTCCCCATTTCCACATCCAGGAACGCCAGCGATACTGGGTTTGCCTCCGCGTATTCCAGCGCTTCCGACGGTTTGGTAAACCCGGTCACAGAAGCCTCGGGAAAGACTTCCTCCAGGATGGGCAGCCCGCCGGCCAGGATGATCCGTTCATCATCCACCATGATGATTCGTGGATATTCCGAATCCGACGTCCCGACCACCAGCAGCGCCCCGGCCTCCACACCGAACAGGTGGCACAGCCTTGCGATGACCGTGGCATCCGGCATCCGGCTCCCGTTTTCCCATCTTGCCACTGTTGAACGGGTCACAAACATCTGCTCCGCCAGCTGCAGCTGGGAAAGATTCCTTTCTGTCCGCAGCTGCCGCAGCTTCTCTCCGAATGCTAAATCCATGGCGCGATCCTCTCCTGCCTCCGTTCTTAAACTGTATCATAATGGATTGCGCTTTGTGACGCAAGTATTATCGCAATCCGGACGGTGTGACTTTCCGGAACACCGGTTGAAATCAGCGCCCCGGTTGTTTATGATGCTGTTGTGTATGCGCTCACAGCCATACCGGATAGAGGTTTGTCAAATGATTTCTGAAATGATTCACCTGGTCAACGGAGAACATTACCTGGCGCTGGTGCTGGTGATGGTCCTCTCCTGCATCCTGGCGGGAAGGAACATCCGGTCGGAACGGGTCAACCAGAGCAACTTCTGGCTGACAGTTGCGGTCTGCGCGCTGCTGATTGTGCAGGACCTGCTGGAACATTATGCCCAGCTGGATCCCGCCCGGCGGGATATGCGGATGATCACCTCCATTGCCGGCTATGCCCTGCGCCCCGTGGCTGTTCTCGGTTTTCTGTTGGTAGTCTGGCCGGCCGGCCGGAAGCGCTGGTTCCTGTGGATTCCGGCAATCCTGAACGCGCTGCTCTATTCCTCCGCCCTGTTCTCGCCGCTGACATTTACCTTTAATGAAAATTACAGCTTTTCCCGCGGTCCGCTGGGCTGGATCATGTTCCCGGTCTGCCTGCTGTACCTGATCATGGCCCTGGTTGTGGTCCATATCCGCTTCCGGGAGCGCCGCGCCGGCGACATGGTTACGATCTATGCGTGCACACTGGGGTGCCTGGGCGCCATGGCGGTGGATGTCCGCATCGGCGATATCACGATTATCTCCGCTGTGCTGATCAGCAGCATGACCTTCTATCTTTTCCTCCGGGCCCAGGATACGGATCACGACCCCCTGACCCGCCTGTGGAACCGCATGACCTTTTATGAAGACTGCCGGAAGTACCGCAGCGCGGTATCCGCCGTGGTGTCCATTGATATGAACGGCCTGAAGAAGACCAACGACGAGCTCGGCCACGCCGCCGGCGACCGGGCACTGAAGACCATCGGCCGCAATCTCCGGCAAATCAGCAGCCGCAAAATTATTGCCTACAGGATCGGCGGAGATGAATTCATGCTCCTGTTCCTCCACTGCAACGAGGATGAAGCCCAGATCGCTCTCAACGCATTCCTGGAAAGCACCTGGGAAGCCGGCCTCTCCGTTGCGGTCGGCCTGGCGGTCCGCACGGAATCCGGCGAATCCATGGACGAGCTCATTCACCTCAGCGACCAGCATATGTACCAGGACAAGAGTATGTATTATCAGTATCATGACCGGAGAAGTCACAGATAAACCGCTTCCCGAAAACACCGGGCCGCTGAAGCTGCCCGGTGTTTTTTATCTGCCCCGCCGCCTTTCCGCTTTTTCCAGTTCCGTTGCCAGGATATTCCGGCATTTCCGGACCACCGGCGCCGTGCCGGTGTCCGTCACGTTCTGGTTCAGCAGGAACGTGATTCTCTCCTCCGGCAGGTTGATGAAATATGTTCCCAGCCAGCCGTCCCATCCGTATTCGTGTTCCGCGGCAAAATGGGAGCACTCGCCCGGCCGGTCGCATACCCGCACCAGGCAGCCGTAATTGTATCCGCCGAGGCTGTCCCACAGCTTCCGCCGCACGTCGCCGTTCAGCCGCGAGGATGTCATATAGCGCACCGCAGTTTCCGACAGGATCCGCTTTCCCTGCCATATGCCGCCGTTCATCAGCATGGTAGCGAAACGGCTGTAATCCTCCAGCGTGGACACCAGCCCGGCGCCGCCGCTCTCAAAAGCCGGCGGCCTGTCATACCTGCCGACTGCCAGGTGCATCCCGGTGAAGGGAACCAGTCCCGCCTCCGTCCGCTGGTAACAGGTCACCAGGCGGTCCGCTTTCTCCGGCAGCACCCGGAAATCCGTATCCGCCATGCCCAGCGGATCAAACAGTTCCTCCTTCAGGAATTGCCCAAACCGTTTTCCGCTGGCCTTTTCAATCACCGCGCCGAGCACATCCGCGCCGGTACCATAACGCCAGCCGGTACCGGGCATGAACGCCAGCGGTTGCTCGCCCAGCCGGTTGCAGAAGGTTGCCGTATCCATTCCGCTGCCGGCTTCAATCATCGCCTGGTTCTCCTCAAAAACCCGCGCGGCATACTGTCCGGCCGGATCCGCATCCGGATAGCACAGCCCGGATGTCATGCTCATCAGTTCGCTGATCCACGGCGGCCGGTACGCCGGCGTCACCGTTCCGTCCGCCGATACAATCCGGGCATTCCGGAAACCCGGCAGATATTGGTCCACACAGGCCATCAGGTCCAGGATGCCCCGGTCGACCAGGATCATGGCCGCCGCCGCGGTCACCGGTTTGGTCTGGCTGTACAGCCGGAAGATGGCGTCCCGCCGGATCGGTCTGCCGGAGGCAATATCCGCCCAGCCGGCTTCAGCATAACAGATTTCCTCTCCGTCCCGCAGCACCCGCAGGTTCATCCCCGCAGCTTCCTGATTTTCCACTGCCCGCTCAATACATTCGGTCAGTCTCTCCCGCAGTGACATCGATATATTCTCCTTACAGCCTCATGATTCCGTCCGCGGTCACTTCCGCCAGGAACAGCTTTGCCCGTCCGCAGGGCTCGCTGCCGATCGTAATGGCCTGCCGGATCGCCTGCTCCGCCTGTTCAGCCTCCGCCTCGTTCCGGGCATGCAGCTCGCACAGTGGCGTATCCGCTTCCACCCTGTCGCCGATCCGCACATGAAGGATATATCCTACGGAATAGTCCAGCTGATCCTCCTTGGTCTTCCGGCCGGCGCCCATCGCCTGGGATGCCAGTCCCAGCGCGGTAGTGTCCATTTTCTGTACCCAGCCGCCCGTACCGCACTTCGCCTGCCTTATCACTGCCGCCTGCGGCAGCAGGCGCACATCATCGCACACGGCAGGATTCCCACCCTGGGCCGCGATCATTTCCTTCAGCTTCTGCAGCCCGGCGCCGGAATCAATCGCTTCCCGCATCATCCCGGCGCCTTCCTCCGCTGTTTCCGCTTTGCCGGCCAGTACCAGCATATGTCCGCCCAACACCAGCGAAACCTCCAGCAGGTCGCCTGTCGCCCGCCCGGACAGCACATCAATCGCTTCCTTCACTTCCAGTGCGTTGCCGATATGCGTGCCCAGGGGCTGGTCCATGTTCGTCACCAGCGCCCCCACGGGCTTTCCGGCCATCCGGCCCACCTCCACCATACGCACAGCCAGCTCCAGGCTGTCCTTCAGCGTATGCATCAGCGCGCCGCTGCCGGTCTTCACATCCAGCACAATCGCGTCCGCGCCGGATGCCAGTTTCTTGCTCATAATCGAGGATACAATCAGCGGCATGGAGTCCACCGTAGAGGTTACGTCCCGCAGCGCGTACAACGTCTTATCTGCCGGCGCCAGCTGCCCGGTCTGCGCCGCCACCACAAGCCCGATTTCCTTCACCTGCCGGATGAAATCGTCCTCGCTCATCATGACGTTCAGTCCGGGAATCGATTCCAGCTTGTCCAGCGTGCCGCCGGTATGTCCCAGCCCCCGGCCGCTCATTTTGGCGATCGGCGCGCCACAGGCCGCAGCCAGCGGAGCCAGGATCAGGGTGGTGGTATCCCCGACGCCACCGGTGGAATGCTTGTCCACCTTGATGCCAGGAATACCGGATAAATCCGCCACGTCCCCGGAGTCCCGCATTTCCATCGTCAGGTCGGCCGTTTCCCGGTCCGTCATCCCGTTCAGGCGGATGGCCATCAGCAGTGCCGCCAGCTGATAGTCCGGCGCTGTTTTTTCCCCGGCCGCCCGGGCAAAAAACCGGATCTCCTCCCGGCTCAGTTCCCCGCCGAGTTTTTTCTTTTCAATAATATCCAGCATCGTCATGGGTTTTATCCTCCGTAACAAAAAACCGCCGACCCGGATTCCGGGCAACGGCGGTCATATATGCCTGATTACTCCTCTTCTTCTTCATCCGGCAGATCCGCGTTATGGAAAACATTCTGCACGTCGTCGTTTTCTTCCAGCAGGTCCAGCATCTTCTGGATCTTCTGGATCGTATCCGGATCGGTTACCGCCACGGTGTTTTGCGGAATCTTCTGCACTTCGGCGCTCAGGAACGTGAATCCCTGCTTTTCCAGGTTTTCACGGACGGTGCTGAAGTCGTTCGGCGCGGTCAGGATTTCATAGACATCCTCTTCGACCTTCACGTCTTCCGCGCCGGCGTCCAGGGCGATCATCATCATCTCGTCCTCGTCGCTGCCGGGCTCGCGCTCAACCACCAGCACGCCGCGCTCATCAAACATGAAGCCCACGGATCCCGTGGTTCCCAGGTTGCCGCCGTACTTGGCGAAACAGTGCCGCACGTCGCTGGCCGTCCGATTCCGGTTGTCGGAAATCGTATCCACAATTACCGCCACGCCGCCGGGCGCGTAGCCTTCATACGTAATCTCCTCATATACTACATTGCTCAGTTCACCGCTCGCCTTTTTGATGGAGCGCTGAATATTGTCGTTGGGCATGTTATTGGCCTTGGCTTTGGCGATAATGTCCCGCAGTTTGCCGTTGGATTCGGGGTTGGCGCCGCCTTCCCGAACCGCGATGGCAATCTCGCGGCCGATCTTGGTAAACACCGCGCCGCGCTGCGCGTCTGCCTTGCCTTTTTTCGCCTGAATATTATGCCACTTGGAATGACCGGACATCGTATCCCTCCCGTTTTAGATGACTGATAACTGAAATAGTATATCATCGAAAAATCAGCGCCGTCAAGCTTTCGCGCGATTTTCCAGCACCCGCTTCAGGTATTCCCCTGTAAAGGAGCCTTCCGTTGCCGCCACTTCCTCCGGTGTACCTTCCGCAACAATCGTTCCGCCACCGTCTCCGCCTTCCGGGCCCAGATCGATAATCCGGTCGGCCACCTTGATCACGTCCAGGTTATGTTCAATCACCAGCACCGTGTTTCCGGCATCCGTCAGCCGTTGCAGCACATGAACCAGCCGGTCCACGTCCGCCATATGCAGTCCTGTGGTCGGCTCATCCAGCAGGTAGATCGTCCGCCCGGTTGCCCTCCGGCTCAGCTCTGTTGCCAGCTTCACCCGCTGCGCTTCGCCTCCGCTCAGTGTCGTGCTCGGCTGTCCCAGTTTCATATAGCCCAGCCCGACATCCATCAGCGTTTCCAGTTTCTTCGCAATGGCTGGGTGGTTTTCAAAAAAGCCCAGCGCTTCCTCAACGGTCATGTCCAGCACTTCACTGATATTCTTCCCCTGCCAGGTCACTTCCAGCGTCTCCCGGTTGTACCGCTGCCCGTGGCACACGTCGCAGGGTACATACAGGTCCGGCAGGAAATGCATCTCGATCTTCTTCATGCCGTCGCCCTGGCAGGCTTCGCACCGGCCGCCCTTGACATTGAAGGAGAACCGGTTTTCCCTGTATCCCCGGGCCTTGGATTCCGGGCTCAGGGCAAACAGCTTGCGAATCATATCAAACAGACCGGTATAGGTCGCCGGGTTGCTCCGGGGCGTCCGCCCGATGGGGCTCTGGTCAATCATGATGATCTTGTCCAGCTGCTCCAGGCCTACCATCCTCTCAAAGGCGCCGGGCCGGGTCTTCGCCCGGTTCAGCACCCGCGCCAGGTGTTTGTAGAGGATCTCGTTCACCAGGCTTGATTTCCCGCTGCCGCTCACGCCGGTCACGCAGGTCATCACCCCCAGCGGAACCTGTACGTCGATATGTTTCAGGTTATGCTCCGACGCGCCGTACACCGTCAGGTTTCCCGTCGGCTTCCGCCGCTTTTCCGGCACCGGAACCGCTTTCTTCCCGCTCAGGTACTGTCCTGTCAGGCTTTCCGGGCAGGCCTTGATCTCCTCTGCCGTACCCTCCGCCACGATATACCCGCCGTGCAGGCCGGCGCCGGGACCCACGTCGACAATCCAGTCCGCTGCCATCATCGTTTCCTCATCATGTTCCACGACAATGACCGTGTTTCCCAAGTCCCGCATCCGCCGCAGCGTGGCAATCAGCTTTGCATTGTCCCGCTGGTGCAGGCCGATGCTCGGCTCGTCCAGGATATACATGACACCCATCAGCGCGCTGCCGATCTGCGTTGCCAGGCGGATCCGCTGCGCCTCGCCGCCGCTCAGCGTTCCCGCGCCGCGGCTCAGCGTCAGGTAGCCCAGGCCCACATCGTTCAGGAATCCCAGCCGGCTGTCAATTTCCTTCAGGATCTGCTGCGCAATAACCCGGTTGCTGCCTTCCAGCTTCAGTTCCGTAAAAAACTGCCGTGCCTTGATAATGCTCATATCGCTGACTTCCGGCAGACTCTTCCCGCCCACGGTCACCGCCCGGGCTTCCCGTTTCAGTCGCTGCCCGCCGCATTCCGGGCAGGTCTCCTCAGCCATATATTCCTCGTAGGCCTGCTTCATTGACTCCGACGCGGTCTCCCGGTACCGCCGCTCCAGCGTCGGAATCACGCCTTCAAACGGCGTTTCATATTCGCTCATCCCCCGGACGCCTTCATAACTGATCCGGATCTTCTCGTTCCCCGTGCCGTACAGGATGGCCTGCATGCCGTCCGCCGGAATCTGTTCCACCGGGGTATCCATTGTGAAACCGTACTTTTTGCCCATGGCCTGGAAATACTGGGCCGCGATGCCGTTGTCCTCGCCGGTATTAAACCCCATGGCGTTCAGCGCACCTTCCCGCAGCGTCATCCGCTCGTCCGGGAAGATCGCCTCCCGGCTGATCTTCATCCGGATCCCCAAGCCGCTGCACGCAGGGCACGCGCCGTACGGGCTGTTAAAGGAGAACATCCGTGGCGCCAGTTCCTCAATGGACACGCCGCAGTCCGGGCATGCGTAATTCATGCTGTACAGGGTCTCCCCCAGCTCAAACCGGTCCACAATCACCAGCCCGGCACCCTTTGCTGCCGCGGTTTCAATGTCTTCCGCCAGCCGCTGGCGGAATTCCCGGCCCTCCCGGCGGATCAGCCGGTCCACCACAATCTCAATCGTGTGCTTTTTCTTTTTGTCCAGCTCCGGCGTATCCTCCAGGTCATACATTGTTCCGTCAATCCGGACCCGGACATATCCGCTTTTCCGGGCGCCGGCAAGCAGATCCCGGTGTTCTCCCTTCCGCCCGCGTACCAGCGGGGAAAGCACCTGCATCCGGGTTCCTTCCGGGCTCTGGCATACCGCGTCCACAATCTCGTCCACGGTCTGTTTCCGGATCTCCCGCCCGCATTCCGGGCAGTGGGGCACACCAACCCGGGCCCACAGCAGGCGGAGATAATCGTGAATCTCCGTCACCGTTCCCACGGTGGACCGGGGATTCCGCCCCGTAGTCTTCTGGTCAATTGAAATTGCCGGGCTCAGGCCCTCAATCGTGTCCACGTCCGGTTTATCCATCTGCCCCAGGAACTGCCGCGCGTAGCTGGACAGGCTTTCCACATAGCGCCGCTGACCTTCGGCATAAATCGTGTCGAAGGCCAGTGAGCTCTTTCCGCTTCCGCTCAGGCCGGTAATCACCGTCATTTTGTCCCGCGGAATTTTCACAGATATGTTCTTCAGGTTATGCTCCCGGGCACCCCGGATTTCCAGATATTCATTCATCCTGTTTGTTCGCTTTTCTCGCTCTCTCGTTGGTATCGATGGTGTTCCGGTATACCACAAACTTCTGGTACAGGAACTCCGTCACAAAGTTAATCAGCATCGTGCCGCCCTGCACAACATAGTTGTTCATCAGCGGTTCTGCAGAAGCTTCCGCACCGGTGAAGGGGTTCTCTCCGGTCAGCGCAGCTGTCCACCAGGTGCTCACCGGAGTGAACACCACATAGAACAGCGCCACCAGCAGCATGCTGCGCTTTACATCCGCATCGCTGCGGAACGTATATGTCCGGTTGAAAGTGTAGTTCCACAGCACGCTCAGGATCAGGGAAACCAGGTAGCTCAGCCACGGCGCCCAGTGAAACACTTCATACATCAGCGTATAGGTACCGATCTGGATCACGCCCGCGCTGATGCTGAACAATGTGAATTTTGCCGCCTGCCAGGCTTCATGTTTTCCTTTGTTCATCTCAGGTCTTCCCCGTTCTTTCCGTTTTGTTCCGCCATCCCGGCAGTTCCGTCTTCCCGTGTTGTTGCCTTTCCCCGGGCCTGGTTCAGCAGGTCTTTGCTGTAGAAAATCGCCTGGTTGCCGCCCTGGGCCTTGGCAAAATACATCGCAATGTCCGCCGCCCGGTACAAGTCGTCGTATGTCCGGTCCACGTTGTCCGTCATCACGACGCCGACGCTGGCGGTTACCTGGATATTGGTCGTGCCATCACCGACCCAGCGCCGGACCTCACGGACCACCTGCTCCGCCCGCTGTTCGGCCCATCCTTTTTCCGGCACCGCTTTCATATAAACAATGAACTCATCCCCGCCCAGCCGGCTCAGCACGTCCGTGTTCCGGAACATCTTTTTCAGGTCGGCTGCCACGTCAATCAGCACCTTGTCGCCCATCTGATGGCCCAGCCGGTCGTTCACGCTTTTGAACCGGTCCAGGTCCAGCAGCATCAGCACACCGCTTTCGCTGCTTTCCTCCAGGTGGCTTTCCACCTCCTGCTGTGCTGCGTTACGGATCATCAGGCCGGTCAGCAGGTCGGTATCCGCCTGCTTCTTTGTCACTTCCCGGCTCATAATCAGCCCGATCCGGGCCCGGCCCAGCGTATATACGGTAATCATACCCGCCGCCAGGAAAATCGCGCAGATGATCAGCCGGTCCGAAGGGAATCCGCCCTGCTGGTCGCAGGCAATCACCAGCGCCAGGAAGGAAATCAGCTGCATGCCCAGCAGGTGGGTTGAATAATACAGCAGATAGCAGCTCATCACCATATTGACCCCGACCCAGAACGCGTCCGCACCGTCATGGCCGAACTGTACGTTCCCGACAATGGCCAGCGCGTAGAACGCGACGCACAGCACATACCCGGCTGCCTGGACAACCCGCCGGTCAACATCCCTGATCCGGGCCACAACGAATCCGCCGATACCCGCTGCCAGCATCAGGGCCGCGAAGAAAACCGCCCCTATCTTCCCCTCGATCAGCATAACAATCAGGGAAACCAGGCCTGCCAGCGCTCCGGCCACTCCCAGCACTTTCAGCGCGCTGCGGTTGTACCGCGTCACGGCATCCCGGTACTTGTCGAACACGTCGATCTCGTACCCATACTGCCTGAACCGTTTCAACCAGTTGTGCTCGTTCATGCTTTTTTCCTCCCGTGGAGAAAGGTAATCAGTGTCAGTTAGCGACCAATCGCAATGCGGGTTCCGCATTCAGGTCCAGCCCTGCAAGCTCTCCCCGCATCAGCCGGTAATACGCCGCGCTGCCGATCATTGCGCCGTTGTCCGTACACAGGTGAATCTCCGGCATAAAGAGGCGAACGCCCAGTTCATCGCACATGGCCCCGGCCATCCGCCGCAGCTCCCGGTTGGCGGAAACCCCGCCGGCCAGCGCAAAAGGCATTCCCTGCATTCCCCGCTCTTCAATCAGCAGCCGCGCTTTCGCAACCAGTTCCGCGCATACTGCCCGCCGGAAACTCGCCGCCAGGTCCGCCCGGGGCAGCGGCTCCCCGCGCTGCTCAATCCCGTGAACCAGGTTGATAAACGCTGTCTTCAGCCCGCTGAAGCTGTAGTCATACCGGCCCTCCGTCTTCGGCTTCGGCAGCTGAAACGCCTCGGGATTTCCTGCTTCCGCCAGCACGTCAATCCGCGGACCGCCCGGATAAGGCAGTCCCAGCACCCGCGCCGCCTTGTCAAACGCCTCGCCGGCCGCGTCATCCACCGTCTGGCCCAACAGCCGGTATTCGCCGTAATCGCTTACTTCCACCAGGTGGCTGTGCCCACCGGAAACCACCAGGCACAGAAAGGGTGGTTCCAGTTCCGGATGCGTCAGGAAATTGGCGCTCACATGCCCTTCAATATGATTGACGCCGACCAGCGGCTTGCCGGACGCAAACGCCAGCCCTTTCATACAGTTGACGCCTGTCAGCAGCGCGCCGACCAGCCCAGGTCCCCTGGTAACCGCCAGGACATCGATCTCCGCCAGGGCTGTTCCGGCTTCCCGCAGCGCCTGGTCCACCACCCGGTCGCAGGCTTCCATGTGGGCCCGGCTTGCAATCTCCGGCACAACGCCGCCGTACAGCTCATGCAGGTCAATCTGACTGAACACCACATTGCTCAGAATCTTCCGGCCATCCTCAATCACCGCCGCGGCGGTCTCGTCGCAGCTGGTTTCCAGTGCCAGAATCCGGACGCCTGTGCGTCCCTTCAGCTCCGCCGCCTTCCGCCGCGAAGCCTCTTCATAATTCATCTTTTTCCAGCCTCCCGGCTTCTCATACCCAGTCCGGCCCCGGCCGCCAATACCGCCGTCGACGCCGCCAGCCAAAACAACCCGCGAACGCCCAGCCGGATGAAAAACTGCTCCGGCATCAGGCGGATCAGCATGTCCGTTGCCGGATTCAGCAGCCATCCGTCATTTGTAAACGCAACCCGGTGGAACGTCACAAACAATCCGTCAAAATCCCCGATCGCCCAGAACATCAGGATCGAAGCAACCGCAAAAACACCCAGCAGGCCCCGCAGGATTCCCCGGCAGAATTCCCTCCGGCCGCCGCGGTTCAGGATCCCCGTTCCGGCCAGAATCAGCAGCAGGCCGCCGCTGATGAACATCACCGTCCGGTCCAGCCGGATCAGCTTCCGGCAGTCCGCCATATGCGCTTCCTCATGTTCCTGAAAACAGGCCACCGTATTTCCGTCCGCGCCGGAATATTCATACTGAAACCGGTCCGTCCGCCCGGTCAGGTATGCGGCCGTCATATTCCCGACGCCCGGATATTCCGCCTCCGGCAGCCGACTGACCTCCGGCGGCGCGTTTTTCAGCATCTCATCCGCCAGGTATCCTCCGTTCCCCGCCGTCAGCCAGATAATCAGTGTAACGGTAAACAGCATCCAGAGAACCGCTGTGAACGCACCCGCAATCCGGGTTAATCGCATGTTGCCCATGAAATCACTGCATTTTGAGATATGCGGTCACAAACCCTTCCAGGTTCCCGTTCATCACGTCGTCAATATTGCCGCTTTCATAGTTTGTGCGGTGATCCTTGACCATGGTATAGGGCTGGAAAACATAGGAGCGGATCTGGCTGCCCCACTCAATCTTCTTCATCTCGCCCTTAATGTCCGCCATCTGCTGTTCCTTTTCCCGCTCGCGCAGTTCCAGCAGTTTCGCTTTCAGCATTTTCAGGCACGTCGCCCGGTTCTGCACCTGGTCGCGCTCGGTCTGGCAGGCCACCACGATCCCGGTCGGGTAGTGGGTCATCCGCACGGCGGAACTGGTTTTGTTGACGTTCTGTCCGCCGGCGCCGCTGGAGTGGTAGGTATCCACCCGCACGTCCTTCATGTCAATTTTGATCTCATCGCCATCGTCTTCCAGCATCGGCGCCACATCCAGGCTGGAAAAGCTCGTATGCCGCCTTGCGTTGGAGTCAAACGGGCTGATCCGCACCAGCCGATGCACGCCCTTCTCGCCCCGCAGGTAGCCGTAGGCATGATCCCCGCTGACCTCAAAGGTGACGCTCTTGATGCCGGCTTCGTCCCCGTCCAGCAGGTCCAGCAGCTTTACCTCAAAGCCCATCCGCTCGCAGTACCGGGTATACATCCGGTACAGCATCTGGGTCCAGTCCTGGGCTTCCGTTCCGCCGGCGCCGGCGTGCAGGCTCAGCACCGCGTCGCTGTCGTCATAGTCGCCGCGCATCAGCGTTTCCAGTTCCAGCGCGTCCGCCTGCTCCTTCAGCTTCGCCAGCTCCTCGCCGACTTCCTTCACCATGTCCTCGTCGTTCTCTTCCTTCGCCAGCTCCATCATCGTGTCGATATCATCCGCCGAAGCAAGCAGGTGCTCGTAGTGGCTCAGCTTGTTCTTCAGGTGTCCCAGCTTCTGGTTCACCCGGGTGGAGCGCTCCGTATCGTTCCAGAATTCCGGCTGGTTCATCTCCTCGGTCAGCTCGTCAATCTGCTCCCGCATATGATCGATATGCAAAGCTTCCCCGGCCGCAAGAATGCTCTTCCGGATTCCGCCGATATCCTGCGCGTATTGTTCCAGTTCCAGCATCGATATTACCTCCGGTAATAGTTATCAGTTGTCAGTTATCAGTTCATCCGTCTGAAACCTGATCGCTAACCACTGATCACTGCTTTTCCTTCAGTATACAGCAGTGATTGCATTGGTTTCCGCTTCCCTGCATGGACCCGAAGGGGTTTAAGGGGGCGATCGGAAAGCCCCCTTTATTGTTGTTCCTTCAGCATACAGCAGTTCTTGTACTTCTTTCCGCTGCCGCACGGGCACGGATCGTTCCGTCCGATCTTCTCCCCGGGCTTGACCCGCTTCGGCTGCCGGGGGCCGTCCCCCGCCATCCGGGCTTCCGTCGGCTTCGCCGTCTGCACCCGCTCCGGTGTCACCTGCACCTTCGTCTGGTAGACACGGCGCACCGTATCCTCCCGGATCAGGTGATTCAGCTCCTCAAACATATGGGTCGCTTCAATCTGGTATTCCGTCACAGGATTCTTTCCGCTGTAGGCCCGGAATCCGATGCCGTCCCGCAGCTGATCCATGGCGTCAATATGGTCCATCCAGCGGGTATCCACGCTGCGCAGCAGCATCACCCGCTCCACCTCACGCATATCCACGTGAAGCTCGTCCATCATCTTTTCCCGCTCGGCATAGAACGTACGGGCGTCTTCCTTCAGCGCTTCGATAAAGCCTTCCCGGTCTTCGTCCGCCTGCTTCCTGTGCTCTTCCAGCGCGCCGTGATGGTTGCACAGGTTTTCCAGGTAGTTTGTGGCTTCCTTCCACTCCCAGTCCTGGGCATCCTCCCCGTTCATCCAGCGGCCCGCGGCGAAGTCGATCACGTGATCCGCCATCTTCAGGATGCTGTCCTTCACGTTTTCGCCCAGCAGCACCCGGCGGCGCTGGCCGTAGATAACCTCGCGCTGGCGGTTCATGACATTGTCGTATTCAAGCACGTGCTTTCGGGTTTCAAAGTTCCGGCCTTCAATCCGCTTCTGCGCGTTCTCAATCTGCTTGGTCAGCAGCCCCGCGGTCAGCGGTTCGTCGTCCTTCAGCCCCAGCCGGTCCACCATCACGCCGATCCGTTCGCTGCCGAACAGGCGCATCAGGTCATCTTCCAGGCTGATGAAGAACTGCGTGGAGCCCGGGTCACCCTGGCGGCCGCTGCGGCCGCGCAGCTGGTTGTCAATCCGGCGGCTCTCATGCCGCTCCGTGCCGATAATATGTAAGCCGCCCGTCTGCAGCACCCGGTCATGCTCGGCGTCCGTTTCCGCCTTGAACTGGCGGTAGAGTTCCTGGTAGCGCTTCCGCGCTTCCAGCACCTCTTCGCTGACGTGCTCGCTGTGTCCGACGGCTTCCTCGATAATTTCCTCTTCCACGCTTTCCTGCTTCATTGCCCGGCGCGCCAGGAATTCCGGATTGCCGCCCAGCAGGATATCGGTACCACGGCCGGCCATGTTCGTCGCAATAGTCACGGCGCCCCAGTGGCCCGCCTGGGCCACGATCTCCGCTTCCTTCGCGTGGTTCTTAGCGTTCAGCACCTCGTGGGGTATGCCCTTTTTCCGGAGCATGCCGCTCAGCATTTCGCTGACCTCGACGCTGATCGTACCCACCAGCAGCGGCTGGCCCGTCGCGTGATGCTCCTCAATGGACGCGATCACCGCGTTGAACTTGGCCGCTTTGTTCTTGTATACAACATCCTCCAGGTCTTTGCGAATGTTTTCCTTGTTTGTGGGAATCTCAACCACGTCCAGCGAGTAGATGCCCCGGAATTCATCCTCTTCCGTCTTGGCTGTACCGGTCATGCCGCTCAGCTTGCCGTACATCCGGAAATAGTTCTGGAAGGTAATGGTCGCCAGCGTCTTGCTTTCCCGCTCGACCTTGACGTGCTCCTTGGCTTCAATTGCCTGGTGCAGGCCTTCGGAATACCGCCGCCCGATCATCAGGCGCCCGGTAAACTCGTCCACGATGATGACCTGGCCGTTCTGGACCACGTAGTCCACGTCCCGCTTCATCAGGGTATGAGCCCGCAGCGCGCAGTTCACGTGATGGTTCAGTTCGCTGTTTTCCGGATCGTTGATGTTCTCGATCCCGAAGGCGGTCTCCACCTTCCGGGCGCCTTCGTCCGTCAGCGTGACCGCCTTTTTCTTTTCCTCCACCTCGTAATGGGTCCCAGGCTTCATTGTACGCACCACGGTATCCACCCGGTCATACAGCTCGGTGCTCTTCTCACCCTGACCGGAAATGATCAGCGGCGTCCGCGCCTCATCGATCAGGATGGAGTCCACTTCATCGACGATGGCAAACGCGTGTCCCCGCTGCACCAGGTCGCTCTGCCGGATCACCATGTTGTCCCGCAGATAGTCAAACCCCAGCTCATTGTTTGTGCCGTAGGTAATGTCGCAGGCATAAGCCGCCCGGCGTTCCCGGGAATCCAGGTCGTGTACAATCAGGCCCACGCTCAGGCCCAGGAACCGGTGCACCTTGCCCATCCATTCGCTGTCCCGGCGGGCCAGGTAATCGTTTACCGTCACAATGTGGACGCCTTCGCCGCGCAGCGCGTTCAGGTATGCCGGCATGGTGGATACCAGCGTTTTACCTTCACCGGTTTTCATTTCTGCGATCCGGCCCTGGTGCAGCACCACGCCGCCCAGCACCTGGACCCGGTAGGGCCGCATGCCCAGTACCCGGTCCGCCGCTTCCCGCACGGTGGCAAACGCTTCCGGCAGGATGTCGTCTTCTGTTTCGCCGTTCTTCAGCCGTTCCCGAAATTCCGCGGTCTTCGCCTGCAGCTGTTCATCCGTCAGTGCCCTGTACGCTTCTTCCAGGGCCATCACATCGTCCACGGGCTTTTTCAGTTTCTTCAGTTCAGCGTCGTTTCCGCCGCCCAGCATTTTCTTTAAAAACTCCAGCATTCCATTCTCCTAAAACCCATTGATATCCGTCCAGAATCCACCCCGAAAGATGGACAAACAAATTCAAAATATTATACCACTTCAAGACCGCCCTGCGCAACCACAAAAAAGCGGTTCCGGACCCCTGTCGGGATCCGGAACCGTCCGGTTTATTCACTTTTTATTCCTTCCGGGCTCTCCGCCGGTGGGCAGCCTCACTGGCGCTCTGGATTTCCTGCACCGTTTCCGGCGTTTCATCAGCCGGTGCGGCTTCCGGCGCCTGCGCGGCGCTCTCCTCGGTCCGCTTGGCCTGGAGCCGCTGCAGCGTTTCCGCCATCAGTTCCCCGCCCTGGGGTACGCTCTGCGGGATGTTCTCCGGCGGACTCTGCTCGGGGGCCGCAGCGGCGTTCCGGTTTTCTTCCCCGCTGGCCACCTCGTTCCGCTTCCGTCCCTTCGGCAGCGCGCTGTAATCGCGGTAGGAACCGCCTTCCAGGTGGTCAATCGCTTTGGCGCTCTCGCTCTTCTGCGCAATCCTGCGCACCGCGCCGATCAGCAGCAGGGTAAGCAGCACGCCGGCAATACCGGCCAGGATCCATTTCGCCGTTTCGGCAAAACGGTCAATATTCCTCAGGTTTTCCTCGTCCCGTGCCCGGTCCGGCCCTTCGGTTGCCGGCGGAACCGTAATTTCCGCAGGCCTTGCCGGGAGGACGACCGGCGTCGGCGTGGGATCCGCCGGCGGATCGGTCAGCTGAATGGACACCGTATTGCTTTCAAACGTCATGGTTTCTCCCAGCGGGTCCTTCACACTGGCCGTGAACCGGAATATTCCGGGCATACTGATCTCCGTGTCCCGGGTAAACGACCGGCTCTCTCCCGCCGGGATTTTTTCGAATGTGTAGAGTGTCTTGTCAACCGCTTTGACAGAAACATTTTCCACATCCACCTTGCTCCTGTTGGTCACGGTTCCGGTGAAGCGGACAATGCCGCCGGGAATCTGGTATACCGCTTCCCGGTCCGGCTCAATTTCCACATCCAGCACAATCTGCTGGTCCGGGTCCGTCGCAACGATCTTCACTTTGCCGGTAGCTGTTTCAATCTCGCCGCCGGCGCCGTTATTCCCCTTCACGGTAAACAGCAGCTCCTGCGTTTCCGTAATGGTAACTTCCTTTTCCAGTGTCGACGTTTCCCCGGCTTTGACGGTCTCGCCGCTGAAAACGGTGCCCAGCTTTTCATCCGTCACCACGATGTCGGTAAAGTCCGTCGTTCCGGAATTTTTCAGTTTCAGCGTCAGCTTCACGCTGTCACCCTTGACGCCGCCCTTCTTATCCGCGCTCAGCGACGCCGTCAGGTTTACCTTGCCGAATTTGATGACAGCCGGTTCCACCTCAGCCTTATAGGTTTTCCCGCCGGCTTTATAAGTGATCGTCGCCTGGCTGGTCAGGTCCTTTTTCTTCATTTTGGTGGTAAAGGTATATTTGGCCGTTTCCCCGCTTTTGATCGCTCCGACCGAAGCCTTTTCCTTGTTGTTGACGGCTTCCTGAATCGTCAGGCCGGTAATGTCCGCCGATCCGGTGTTCTTGATCTCATAAACGATGCTGACGTCCTGACCTTCCTCCGCAATCTGCGGCACAATGCTCCGGCTGACGTCGATTTTCGGTTCCGCGCCTTTGTACTGAATATGCTTGGAAATCGCCACGGGAATCTGTTTGATTTCGCCGTTTTCATCCACCTCGGGATAAACCACTTTAAAGGAAATCTTGCCGATGTCCAACTCTTCCTGGGTCACGGACCAGGTGCCGCTCCAGTTCTTGCTAGAGCCTGCGCCCAGCACCGGCGCGCCGAATTCCTCTACCTGGGATCCGTCCGGATAATAAAGCATTACCGGCCCGGGCATTTCGCTGTTGCTCGTGTTCTTTACGGTAAACGAAATGTCGATGGTCGTCGGCTCAAAAAACTCCTGCTTGCTCAGTTCCATTTTAAAATCAAGCGAACCTGCCGCCGCGAACGCCGAGCCCGCGCACAGCAGAACCAGCACCGGCACCAGCACCAGCACCAGCCACAGCTGCTTTTTCTTCATAATGACCCGGAGCCCCTGGCTCCTACCTCCTTCCACCCGGCGAAGAAATTCTCCGCCGGCCCCGTCTTTGTATACGGTTACAGGATATCTATGTTATTTTACCGGCAAAGCCGTGCCGTGTCAAGCATCCGGCTCATCCGGGGCAGCGTCCTCCGCCCGGGGCGCCGGGCCGGGGTCGTCCCACGGCAGCGATTCCCCGGGACCGGCCGGCTCCAGGTCCTCCAGGCGCATCTGCTCCTGAACCGGTTCCCGCCGTCCGGTCCTCCGCCTGGCAGGTGCCGCCGGCTGTACCAGGGACGCGGGAAGCCGAACTTTTTTCTTTTTGCCCAGCTTTTCCCGGGTCATGCCCATGGTGTCCTCCCAGGAGAACGGCGTGCAGATCACCGGAATCCGCAGCCACCAGCCCGGCGCATAAAACAGGATCATGCATTTTTCCGGCCACAGCTGAACCCGCGAAACATTTTTCCAGGGCAGATCCCGCTCCGACAGCTTCACCACCCGCTCTTCCCCGGCTGCGTCCTTCAGCAGGGCCGGGGATTTCAGCCGGGCCAGCAGCTTCAGTTTCGTGGCCCCCGGCAGATACCGGGTTTCATGGATTCCCCGGCTGTCGATCACAAAATCGGACAGTTCCTTTCCCTGCAGCAGCAGCGCCGCGAAAACCAGCGCCAGTGCGCCGGCAAACAGGAGCAGCAGCACCGGCAAGAATCCGGAGGCGATCATCCGCTCCAGGGCGCCGATACCGCCGCCCAGGATTTCCGCCAGCAGCACCAGCAGCAGAATCAGCAGCGCCGACGGCAGCAGCAGCCGCATGACGCTGTTCCAGTACATCCAGTCCGACACCGGCCTGCGCTCCACGCACCAGGCTGCATGCGCCGCATTCTTTCCGAGGCGTGTGCCGCAGCGGGGGCAGATCTCCCCCGGCTCCACCTCCATGCCGCATTTTTTGCAATATGCTGTCAGTGCCATGCCTGTCTCCTTACGGTTTCCGGATTTCAGTCTTTTGCTGCCGGTATCTTACCAATAAAACGGCTGAACCGCAACCTTCCGTTCCGCGTTTTTGAAAATAACCTTGCCCGAAGCCGGATATTGTGGTAATATACAGACACAATAAAGCTGCATCAATATGTAACCGAACCTGAAAATCCATATTTTTACCAAGGAGGAATCCCCCATGCGTAAACTGATTTCCCTGTTACTGGCTCTGATCATGCTGCTGGGCCTGATTCCCGCGGCCATGGCGGCAGGCCCGTATACCCTGGATATCTACTGGGTCGGCGCCGGAGACGCGCCTGAAATCCGCGAGGGTGTGGAAAAGGCAATCAACGAGTATATCGAACCGAAAATCGGCGCCAATGTTTCCTTCCACATCATTCCCTGGGACAACTGGGAGGCAGACGCTGTCAACGCCCTGAAGAACGATTTCACCAAGATGGACCTGATCTTCACCGCGGACTGGGAATTCTACGGCGATCTGATCAACTCAGGTATGCTGGCTATTCTCGGCGATCAGCTCGAACAGAACGGGCAGGGCATCCTGGACAGCCTGTCCGAGTCCTTCCTGAACGGCGTTAAGGTCAACGGCCAGATCTACGGCGTTCCCACCAACAAGGAACTGTGCGTTCCCATGGGCTTCCTGGTCAACAAGACCGCGGCCGACGCCATCGGCTGGGACCTGGAAAAGGATCCCATCACCAGCACCGAGGAGCTGGAGCCCTGGCTGGCCAAGTATAAAGAAGTATATCCGGACAGCTACCCCTACCTGATGGACACCGGTTCCATGGTCGGCCGCTGGGCGGATGAACCCTGGATCAACGACTGGTCCGGCCTGGAGAATAACGCGGTGGCCATGCGCATGGCGAAGCTGGAAGACGGCACTTTCGACGAAACCGTCTACAGCATCTTCGAAACGCCGGAGCAGGAAGCCCACATCCGCCTTATGTACGACTGGGTCCAGAAGGGATATATCGATCCCGAAACCATCAACTACACCGACGAAGGCCACGGCCTGTTCGGCAAGGGCGATTTCCTCGTCTATACCCAGCCGCTGAAGGGCAACAGCATCAAGGCTGTAGAAATGTACACCCAGCACCATAAGAAAGAAGATCCCGAGTGGGAATGCACCGAGATCATCCTGCAGCCTAAGTATATCGTCACCGCGCATACCGCCGGCTCCATGTTCTCCATTCCGATCACCACCGAAAATCCGGACAAGGCCATGCAGTACCTGAACCTGATGCATACCGATGCAACCCTGGTCAACCTGATGCTCTACGGCGTGGAAGGCGTCAACTACACGAAGATTGACGATGTCAAAGTCGATGTGGTTCCCGACGCCGCCTGGTACAACGTCCATGCCGGTGCCTGGACCGTGGGCGACGTCCGCCTGCAGTATGTGCTGGGCAATGAAGACCCGGAAAAGAATGATAAGCTGATCGCCTTCGCGGACGGCGTTCCGGAAACGGTCTGCCTGGGCTTCCGCCTGAACCTCCGGAAGTTCCAGAAGCAGGTGGCCGCGGTGAACGAAGCCGTCAAAACCTACGCCAATCCCCTGATGGTCGGCATCGTGGATCCGGACGATCCGGAAAAGGGCATTGAAGCCATGAAGAAAGCCCTGGAAGACGCCGGCATCGCTGACATCGTTGCGGAAGCCACCAAGCAATACACCAACTGGAAGGCTGCCCAGCAGTAATCCTGCATATCACTTCAACGGCCGTCCCGCCGGAACGCGGGACGGCCGTTTTGCCGTAAACAGGACACCGGGAACAGTCCCGTGTATTCCTTTTCATCCATTCCGGTTTCAAAAAATGAAATAAACGTCTGATCTCTATCTGTTCGCGTATGATAGGCGTATCAAAAGTCGGAGGTGCGGTATGAAAAAGATTGCAGTCCTGTTTGAGGAAGGTTTCGAAGAGAGTGAAGCTTTGACCATCGTGGATATCCTGCGGCGGGCTGGAATGGATGCGCTTGTTGCAGGAGTCTCCGCCCGGGAAATCACCGGCGCGCATCATGTCTGTATCCGGACGGATATCTTGTCCGACAGTCTGGATCCGGAAACGACAGACATGGTGGTTATTCCCGGCGGATACGACAGTGTGGAACGGATGCTGGAAAATGAAGCCGTAATCTCCTTCATCGCAGAGATGAACCACCACGGAAAATGGGTTGCGGCGATCTGTGCCGGCCCGCGTGTGCTGGACAGAGCCGGCGCGCTGGAAGGAAAAAACTATACCTGCTATCCCGGACAGGAAACCCGGATCACTTCCGGTACATTCTGTAAAACATCTGTGCAGCGGGATGGAAACGTCATCACAGCCATCGGTCCGGCCGTATGCTACGCTTTTGCCTATACACTGACCGATGCGCTCGGCGGTGACAGCCTCGCAGTCAAAAACCGGATGGTGTATTTCAACGCCTTTGATGAATCCTCTTCCTGTCAGGAGCCGTGTCCAGAACAGGCTGCAGCCCCCCTCCGCCCCGCAAAGGTCGCCGTCCTGATGAAAGAAGGCTTTGAAGAAGGCGAAACCTTCAGCATTGTTGATATTCTGCGCCGGCTGGGAGCCGAATGCACCACATTTTCCTTTGACAGAGCATCCTGGGTTACAGGAATGCACGGCATGACCCTGAAAGCCGACAGCGATTTTTCGGATGGAATTGAAGCCTGCGATGCCGTTGTCCTTCCCGGAGGGCGTCCCGGCGGACAGAACCTGAAAGACGATCCCCGTGTCATTGACCTGCTCCGGCGGTGGAACAAAATGCCCGGTAAAACCCTCAGCGCGCTGTGTTCAGGTACAACAGTCCTGGCCGCAGCAGACGTCATTGTGGGAAAGCGCATGACCGGCTATACCGGTTACGCCGAGAAACTGCCCGGTGCTGTTTTTGAAAACCGGCTGGCCGTTGCGGATCAGAACCTGGTCACTTCACAGGGACCGGCAACCGGTTATCCGTTCGCCTTCCTGCTGGCCGAAACACTTGGTTACGATACCAGGATTGTCCGCAGCCGGCTGATGTATGATTTTGCCGGAGGCCGCCATGCGTAAATCTCATCATACCAGGCATCTGCTGGTTCTGGTCAGTTGTTGCCTGATGGCCGCCAGTTCCATCGGTGTGTATACCAATTCTGTTGGTGTGTTCTATACCACGGTTTCTGCCGACCTGGGAGTGGGTCGCGGGGCGTTTGCCCTGCATGCTACCCTGTGCGCACTGGTCACAGGCTTCCTGAGTCCACTCAGTGCCCGGCTGATGAAAAAAATAAGGTTCAGGGTACTGATTATTGCCGGCAGCACACTGGCTGCTGCCGCAACCGCCCTCATGTCCCTTGCGGGATCTGTCGGGCTGTTTTATGCACTCGGTATCCTGCGCGGAATCGGACTTACATTTTTCTACATCATGCCGGTTACCACCCTGATCAACAACTGGTTCCGGAAGCGCCATGGTATGGCCGTCGGTATCGCGCTGTCCTTCAGCGGCCTGGCCGGCGCAGCTTTCAGTCCGCTGTTCAGCGCCTTGATTTCCTCTGCCGGCTGGCAGGCCTCCTTCCTGTGGATGGCCGGCATCGGGTTTGCGCTGACCGTTCCGGCAATGCTGTTTGTTTCCTTCCGGCCGGAAAATGCCGGACTGGTCCCATACGGGGCGGATGAGAAAGCCGGCCGGACAACGGAGCCCAATGATGCCCCGCATAAAAAGCAAATGATCTTTTCACCTGCGATGGCAGTTCTGTGCGGAATGACCCTGATGCACACCTCTGTAACCGCTATCGCCCAGCATTTCCCCGGCATGGGAGAATGGATGGGATATGAGTCCTCTGTCGGCGCAGTCATGGTTTCCGCCGGAATGATCGGCAACATTGTCAGCAAGCTGATCATCGGCACATTGAGCGACCGCATCGGCCCGTTCCGGGCCGGTATGTGCATGATTCTTGTCAATGCGCTATCCCTGACCGGACTCCTGCTGCTTGGCGGCTTCGCATCGTGGATCATCATCGGGATCTGCTTCTTTTACGGTTCCGTTTATGCGTTCGGTGCTGTGGGAATTCCGCTGCTCACCCGCACCCTGTTCGGAACGGAAAACTATGCCTCGTCATATGCGGTTGTCTCCATTTTTACCTGTGTCGGCAGCGCGCTGGCCCTGACGGTTGTCGGCCTGGTATATGACCTGACAGGCGGATACACCGCAGCCCTGGCCGGTGCGCTGGGAATCGACCTGGTCAACCTGATGATCCTGCTGGGATTGATGCGGATGGCCGGAAAGCGCCAGGTTCTTGCCTGACACCATACAAATTGGTACAATAATCGCCGGAGGGAACCTTCCTTCCGGCGATTATGTATGACAGGGGTTAAAAGCATGGCATACTATGAAAAACTGCCCATTGTCCTTTTGTCCGAACTTGCTTCCGGGCGGGAAGACTCGTATAACTGCCGGATCGCTGCCTGGCTCCTCAGGCATCTGGGAGAGCAGGTCAGCGCCGAGGAAATCGCCCGGGCCTGCTTCGTTTCAAAGAGTGCCGTCAGCCGTTTCTGCCGGGAAGTCGGCTTGGAGGATTTCTACGCTCTTCGTGAAATGCTCGCAACAGCAGGCAAGCATTTCGAACGCCTCGGCGATACGGATGTCGCTTCCCAGTCCGCCCGGGTCGCATCACTTGGCGCCGAATCGATGCTCCTTGCCGGAAACACGATTGATACCGCCGCGCTAGACTGCCTGGCCCGGGAAATTGCCACAGCGCCCCGGATCGCATGCTTCGGCCTGCTGAAAGCGCAGGCTGCCGCCCTGAATCTGCAGTGTGACCTGACCATGCTGGGTAAACAGGCTTTCACCAAAATCGCGTTCAGGGAACAGATGGAATACCTGAAAAATGCCGGCAGCGATGACCTGATTGTCGTTTTCAGTTGCCGCGGAATGTATTTCGATTATGATCTGCCCGGTGAGGCAAGAAACACTCAGGCAAAGCTCTGGATGGTTACAGGGAACCGGTCCCGTACCGCGACACAGAAAAAACCCCTTCTGCAGGGAGTCATCACTTTTGAATCCCGGCTTGATTTTGCTTCCCATCCCTATCAGCTGATGGCCGCTGCCGGCATCCTCGCGCAGCGGGCCGCCATCGCAATATCCGCTTTGCCCGCATAAATAAGTGACGGCGCGGTTCAGCAGAACCGCGCCGCCGTATATTGATGATCAATTGATTACCGGATATCGTATACACTGCGGACCGAAACGCTGCCGGGATCTCCCCGGAGCACCTTGATCCTGCGGGTGCCGGCGTTCATGTCGAAGAAGTTGTCCTCCAGCAGAGCATCCGGGTTGCAGCGGATCTCCACACTCCGGGCATAGGCCCCGGCCGTCACGACGATTTCATCGCCTTCCGCGTGGGCTTCCAGTTTCGGATCCTCAAAGCGGAAATGCTTCGGCGCACAGAACAGCACCGTACCGCTTCCGGCTTCCTTTCCGGCCTCATCCGTCAGCGTATAGGCATAATAGCATCCCCAGGTATCCTGATCGGAGAAGTCCTGCTTCTCCAGCCATACGGCGGACATGGGCGGAACCGCCACGGAGAAGCTGCCTTCACAGATCACGGAAGCGTCCGGCCGGCGCAGGCTCCAGGCAACCGTTCCCCGGAATTCGTTCAGCGTTTCGTTGCTGACATTCAGCCGGGCGGAGTTCTTCACCCGGAAGGGTTCCCGGTTCACGTTCGTGTTCTGGGTCAGGGTGCCTTCCTCTTCGCAGGAGACCAGCACCGGTGCAAAAAACCGCTTCTCATAATAATGCAGCGCCTTCCACCGGCCGTAATAATCAATGCTCGCCCAGCTGGTCACCGGCCAGCAGTCATTCAGCTGCCAGACTACCGCGCCCATGCACCGGCCGCGGTTGCGCCGCCAATGTTCCACGCCGTACTGCATGGCCTGGGCCTGCAGCAGCTGGGACGCGTAGACAAACGCGTCAAAGGTCGACGGATACAGATATGTCTGGCTCAGGTATTCCGCAATCTTGCCGTTGGCACTGGCATTCCGCTGGTGCTTTTCCATTACATAAGAGAACACGTTCCGGTCTTCCGGCTCCGTAAAGCTTTCAATCGTCGCCATGCAGGGGAAGGACTGGAAGCCGAACTCGCTGGTGTACCGGAGGAAATGATTGCGGTAGTCGGTGAAGGGCTTCAGCCCGTGCCATACGGCCCAGTAATGGCTGTCGCCGCGGTTGTCGGCCGACGGATCGTCAAAACTGCCGCCGGAAGACGGACTGGACGGCCAGTAGAACGTCTGCGGATCCTCTTTCTTCAGGAGCTTGGGCATGATGTATTCATACAGCTTGATATAATCGGCAATTTCCTGCTGATTGCTGACCCACCGCCCCATCGGAACAAAGGATTCGATTTCATTGTTGCCGCACCACAGCGCCAGCGACGCGTGATGCCGCAGCCGGCGGATATTATCCGTAAACTCCGCCGTCACGCTCTCCTCAAAGGCTTCGGAAAGCTCGTAAGCCGCACAGGCAAACATAAAGTCCTGCCAGACCATCAATCCCAGTTCGTCACAGCTGTCGTAAAAATCGTCCCCGGGATAATATCCGCCGCCCCATACGCGGATCGTGTTCATGTTTGCCGCTTTCGCATCCTCCAGCAGGCGGCGGGTCCGCTCCGGCGTCACCCGGGGCAGCAGGTTATCCTCCGGAATATAATCCGCACCCATGGCAAACACATCCACACCGTTGACCCGGTGGCAGAAGCATTCGCCCCATTCGTCCTTCTCCCGGTGAATGGTCAGGGTCCTGAGGCCGATCCGGTTTTTCCAGGTGTCCACGATCTTCCCGCCGGCACTCAGCGTGACCTCCACGGTATACAACGGCTGACCGCCGAGCCCGGCGGGCCACCACAGCTTCGGATCCGGAATCTCCAGCGTGCATTCAGCGCCTTCGCCGCAAACAGCCTTTCCGTCCGGCCCGGTCACGGTTACAGCCACTTTCGTTTCACCGGCCGTTACCGCATCAATATGCGATGCGATATGCAGCGTCACCTTTCCCGTTTCATGCTGCTGGGTTACATACACATCCCGGAAGCGGGCGGTTTCGATGCCAACCAGTTCAATATCCCGCCAGATACCGGCGTCCGGCAGATGGGGACCCCAGTCCCAGCCGAACATGCAGTGGGCTTTCCGCAGGTGCGGGAACCCTTCCATGGCATCGGCGGAACCTTCGATCGGCCGGCGTTTAAATTCCTTCCGGATGTATTTTGTCGGGGAGAGCAGCGTCACACGGATCGAATTTCTCCCTTCGTGCAGGAGAGCCTTCACATCAAACTCCCAGGTCCGGTGCATATTGTCCGCCCGGCCGGCTTCCTGCCCGTTGATTTCGATCAAAGCCAGCGTATCCAGCCCGTGGCAGCGCAGCAGCACCGCATCGCACCCAAGCAGGTCTTTTTCCACAGAGAAATCCCGGGAATACACAAAATCGTATTCCATGATCTTCAGCGCGTCGTCTTCGTTATGCCGGTAGAAGGGATCCGGAATCAACCCTGCCTGCAGCAGGTCGTGATAAACCGAACCGGGAACCGATGCCTTTGTTTCCGGAAAAGCGCTTCCCGGGATATCCAGGATCCAGGCGCCGTTCAGGGATTGCTTTTTCATGATGAAACCTCCCCATATCTGATTGTCTTTTTCACGCTTTTTTCCCGCCAGCTGCGGGAATGCTGTCAGGATGAGTATATCAGACAAGGTATGCCATGGCAAGAATAAAGATTGACAGGCGGGTGGCCGCATGATAATGTGTTGCCAGATGAAAAAAACCATATCATGAAAGGAGCATTTGCCTGTATGGAAGGAATCCGGAAAGTCCGCACCGCCGTCGTCGGCTGCGGCATGATCAGCAACATTTATATCCGGAACCTGAAAAACCTGTTTTATATTATCGACCTGGCGGCCGTCGCCAACCGGGGAGCAGATGCCGCCCGGAAACAGGCGGAGAGATTCGGCATTGAGAAGGTCATGACCCCTGATGAAGTTGCCGCGGCGGACGATATCGAGCTGGTGGTCAACCTGACGCCGCCTGCCGCCCATTATGACATCATCAAAAAAATGCTTCTTTCCGGGAAGCATGTCTATACCGAAAAAATGTTCACCACCCGCCTGGAGGACGCGGAAGAACTGGTCCGCCTCGCGGATGAGAAAAACCTGTACCTGGGCGTCGCGCCGGATACCATCCTTGGCGCCGGCATCCAGACCGCCCGGACCATCATTGATGCCGGGCTCATCGGTGAGATCACTTCCGTCCAGGTCAAAATCAACCGCAACCAGTCCCTGAATTCCGAAATCTTCCGCTTCCTCCGCAATGACGGCGGATGCCTGCCATACGATGTCGGCATCTACTACATCGGCGCCCTGTTGGCCCTCCTCGGGCCGGTGAAATCCGTTTCTGCCTTTGCCGCACCGGCGCCGGTCCATCCGGCAGAATTCCTTTTTGCTTCCGCCCCGGAGGACAGCTGGCAGGTTCCCGGCATCAACACAGTCGCCGCCTCCCTGCAGTTTGAAAACGGTGCGGTCGGGAGTGTGCTGTTTGACGGCAACACGATCAGCGCCGAGAAACACGGTTTTACCATCTGCGGCACAAAGGGCATCCTGGAAGTCGGCGACCCGAACAAATTCGGCGATCCCGTCCGGCTGACCCTGCCCGGGCAGGAGGAAATCACCTTCCCCTTCACCCACGGCTACGACGGCCGGAGCGTATTCAGCCCACCCGAATGGTTTGACGGCTACGGCAGCCGCGGCATCGGCGTGGCGGAAATGGCCTGGGCCTTGCGGACCGGGCGGAAGAACAACCGCTGCAGCAAGGAATATGGCCTCCACTGTATGGAAGTGCTGACCGGCATGGAAAAATCCGCCGAAACCGGAAAGCCCTATGCGCCGAAATCCCGCTTCATCATGGATCCGCTGCAGCCCGGCCACTATTCCGGCTCCGCCGCCTTCCGGCAGGACGCGGAAAGATCCCTGATCTGAAAGGAGCAATCAATATGAACTTTGGTATCCAGCTGTGGGGCGTCATGACCAGCCAGAAGGGCCGGGAAGCAAAGGATATCTTCCGGGAGCTCCGGGATGCCGGCGCCGTGTTCGCCGAGCCCTGCATCGCACTGTTTCCCTTCCCGGACCTCAGCCACGTTTTCTGGAGCCCGGAAGCCTTTCATGATCGTTACCTGCCTCTCCTGAAGGAAAACGGCCTGGACGTGATTTCCGTCCACCTGGCGTCACAGAATCTGCTGCAGGACCTGCCCCTGATCCGGCGCCTGGCCGAAGCAGACGGCATCCGCCAGTTTATTGTCAAGTCCCCGCAGGACCTGTCGAAAGCCAGCCTGCAGCGGGCCGCCATTGAATACACCTCCGCAGCGGACAAAATGCGGGAATTCGGCGCGGAACTCCTGCTCCACAATGAGCGTGATGATGTGAAAACCATGATTGACGGGCGCTGCGCCTGCGAATACCTGCTGGATCTCTGCCTGGGCCGGGTTGGCCTGCAGGCGGATGCCGGCTGGATCATGGCCGCCGGTATGAATCCCGAGGCATTCCTCTGGCGGAATAAGGACCGGATCCGCTCCGTTCATTACAAGGATTTCCGCAACGGAAAGGAAACCGCCGTCGGAACCGGCGACCTGCCGATGGAAGCCGTTTTCCAGTTTGCCCGGGCCCACGGCCTTTCCCAGCTCCTGGACCAGGACGGTTCCCCGGATATGATGGCCGATATCCGCGGCGGGATTCAGAAACTGCAGGGCATGATCCAGTGCCGCCCGTCCTCCGTCAGCTACCTGAACGTACTGGATACGGAAACAGGCAAAATTGAAACGCTCCGCTCCTTTGACGGCGTCATCGAGGCGCCGAACTGGAAAAAGGACAGCAATACTTTCCTGTATAACGCAAACGGCCGGATCTTCGAATACGATCCGGCAGGTGATACCGTAAACGAAATTGACAGCGGGGAATGTGACGCCTGCAACAACGACCACGTCCTTTCCCCGGATGAAAAAAGGCTGGGCGTCAGCCATATGACCTTCACGGAGGGCTTCTCCTCCCGGATTTATACGTTCCCCGTCGGGGGCGGAACGCCGAAGCTGATCACGCCCAACTCCCCCAGCTTCCTCCATGGCTGGTCCCCGGACGGAAAGGAACTGTCCTACTGTGCCTTCCGGGAGATCGGCGGCAAACGGGAAGTGGATATTTACACCATCCCCGCGGAAGGCGGAGAAGAAAAGCGCCTGACCGACGGCGGTTTCAACGACGGCCCGGAGTATTCCCCGGACGGGGAATATATCTGGTTCAACAGCACCCGTTCCGGGCTGATGCAGGTCTGGCGGATGCGCCGGGATGGCAGCGAACGGACACAGATGACAGACAACGAACGGAACAACTGGTTCCCCCACATCTCCCCCGACGGACAAAAAGTGGTCTACCTCTCTTACCGTAAAGGCGACCTGAACCCGGACGAACACCTGCCGAATATGGAGGTGGAGCTCTGGAAAATGAACGCCGATGGCAGCAGCAAAGAGAAACTGGCCACCTTCTTTGGTGGCCAGGGCTCCATCAATGTCAATTCCTGGGCATCTGACAGCCGCCGGATTGCATTCATCAGCTACGAAGTGGTTTTTCCGGCATAAGCTGGTTCAGCCGGTTGTTTTTTCTTTCATGCGATAAACCAGGAAAACACTTCCCACCGACAAAAGAATAATGCCCAGCACCAGGATCAGCGCGCCGTCATAATTGCCGGTTCTGTCATAAATTGCGCCCAGCACCGGATAACCCAGAGCGTTGGCAGCGGATGTACCCAGATTAATCTTCGGAAACACCCGGCCGTAATCCTCCGGAGAAAACAGTTCCCGGCAGAGCATCACCGCGCCGACCGTCGGAATGGAATAACACAGGCCGATCATTCCGGCACTGACCAGCATGGGGACGGAAGACCGGACCAACAGCAGAAGCAGGATTCCGCCCGCAATGGTCAGCCCGTAGATCAGAAAGGAACGGCGGACGCCGATTTTGTCCGTCATCATACCGAAGAGGAACTTGCCGGCGGTATTCACAACCAGCACCACAGACATCATCACAATCCCCGTCTCCCGAAGGCCGTAGGTAATAGCCAGCGGTTTGAACAGCTGCGGTGTTGCACAGACAAAAGAGGCCAGGGATGCGGTACAGATCGCAATCAGCATCACCCCGACAGCAAATGTTCCGGCACGCTTTGCTTCCGCAGCCGGCATTTCCGCCGGTCCGGCCGCTTTCTTCCCGACAGGTTCCAGTCCGGAATCCTCCGGCCGGAAAGAGATCGGGGCAATCATCGCCGGCAGGTTCAGCACCACAATCGTTCCTGCTGCCACCAGGTATGCCGTCCGCCACCCGGCGGACTGGATCACGGCCTCCAGGATCGGATTGAACGCCGCGCCGATCAGGCCGGAGCAGCCCAGCGCAATACTGCTGATAAACCCGGTATCCGTCAGGAACCACCGGCCGATCACCGATGTGACCAACACGTTGCCGATCAGGCCGGAAGCAAACCCACGGACGGCATTGAGCATATACAGCGGCGCCATGGAACTACACACGGAAAGGAGTGCCGTGCTGCCTGCAAACACGATCGTACCGCCGATAATGAAAACACGGAAATTCTTCGGCTTAACCCATTTCGCGGAAAAGATCCCGGCAATTGCGTAAGCGATGTTGCAGATCGTCAGGGTCAGGTTCACCGCCGCAGTTTCCTTTCCCAGTTCTTCCGCCATCGGCGTAAAGAAGATGCCGGCCACATTGGTCATGATTCCCAGTGTGGAGGCAACCAGACCGCACATGGCGATCATTACCAGGAGGTATTTCCCCCGGAGTTTTTTCAGTGTGGACATGGTTCTGCTCCTTCGTCTTTTCCGGTTACCGCCATCCGGCCTCCCCCGCTTTGCGCGCAGCCGCAAGGATGCCCTTCGCCGCATGCCGCTGCCGGTATTCCTTCGGGGTCATGCCGGTGTATTTCCGGAAACACTGGATAAAATAGCTCTGGCTGGAAAATGCCAGGATTTCACTGATCTCCGTGGACGTATAATCAGAATAAAGCAGCATATTCTCCGCCGTTTCAATCCGGCGGTACAGCACATAGTCCGAAAACGACTTTCCGGTTTCCCGCCGGAACAGCACGGACAGGTATCCGGGGCTCAGGTGTACCAGCTCCGCCAGTTCGTCAATCCGCAGGGACATGTGCAGATGCGCCTCGATATACTCCACACACTGGGCAATCGGCAGGATATATTCCTTTTTCTTTTTTACACCGGCCATCCGGGAGGTAAAATACGCAAACATTTCCCGGTGCAGTGCCATCACGTCTTCCACGTCCCGGCACTGGTCCAGCTTCCGGATGTACATATCGCTGGTGTTGTAGGCAGTCTCCGCGTCCATCCCGCCCTCAATGGCAAAGCGGGTCGCAATGGTAATACCCGCCACAAACAGGTACTGGGCATTCCGCAGTGGATCTTCGCTGAGCCCTACCGGCATTGTTCTGCGCATCATCCGCTGGCCCTCCTCCACTGCCTGCGGATCCCCGGCCTGCATCAGCCGGTACTGTTTCATTTCTTCGCTGTATCCGTGATGCTGAAACTCGTTTTCGCGGTTGATGTAGGCCAGGTAGGCAACCTGCCGGTCCGGATCCGGTATGCGTTTCATGCCTGTTCCTCAGGGCTGCGGCCGGTCTGCAGTGCCGCACCAATCAGCCGGGCCGCGCTCTCCGTCAGTTTTTCCTCCGGCAGCGGCCGGTCATGGTCGCCCCGCAGCGCGGCAGCAATCTCTTCCTTGTCCGCCTCGGAACCGGGCATAATCAGGTCGTTTCCGGCCAGGATACACTTGGCCGCTGAGGATCCGTGGCCCATATTCGTCGTCGTCCAGTCCGTCATGATAAATCCGGTGAAGCCCCACTCCTCCCGGGCGGTTACCGTGCACAGATCCCGGCTGTTGGCCGTATGCACGCTGTTGATCCGGTTGTAGGAGGTCATGATCGACATGGGATGGGCGGTCTTTACCGCTATCTCGAACCCCTTCAGGTAAATTTCCCGCAGTGCCCGCTGGCTGATGTTTGCCGTCACATGGAACCGGTCTTCCTCCTGGTTGTTGCAGGCAAAATGCTTGATGCACGCCGCCAGGTCGCCCTGCTTTTCCACGCCGCGGCAGATGGCTGCCGCCATGATGCCGGAAACCAGCGGATCCTCGGAATAGTATTCAAAGTTCCGGCCGCACAGCGGGTTCCGGTGAATATTCATGCCCGGCGCCAGCCACACTGCGATGCCAAAAATCCGCATTTCTTCCGCAATCAGTTCCCCAAGCTTCTCCAGCACGGCCGGGTCAAAGCTCTGGGCCAGCAGCGTGCCTACCGGGATCGCTGTGGTAAACTGATACCGGTTGTCCGAGCCGGGATGCGTTTTCATGGTCTTGAAAATCCGGCTTTCCAGGTTTTCAATCCGGCTCAGCTTATAGATCTCCCCGTCCTCCGGATTGATCTCGTAATGCTTCTGCAGCCGCAGGCCCGCCGGCCCGTCCGCCAATGTCATGCCGGGAACGCCATATTCCGGGAACGCGGTGGTTTCACCGGCCGCGCCGGGAATGGACACCGAGGCCGCCCCGATGACTTCCTTGCCCCGGGCCTTGTTGGCGCCGATCACCAGCTGGATCTTCTGCTCCGCCGTCAGTTTCTCCGCAATCGCCCGGCCCCGCTCCAGCAGCGGATCCGTCCGCTTCTCTTCTTTCCGTTCCGTGGACGCCTTCACCGCGCTGTCGATGGCTATCTCCGGCGTATTCGCCGCCTGTGCTTCCAGCGCCTTCCGGGCCACGTCCGTTTCCGGCACAATCTCGGGCAGGCTGTCCAGCAGTTCACAGATCGGCGTCAGTTCCTTCAGGCGAACGGCTTCCTTCAGGGTCAGCCGGGCCGCCGGCACGCAGTCCGCAGCGCTTGATCCGGTCAGCAGGATATATTCGCCCTGCTCCATAACCCATCCGTCGCGGAAGAAGGAGGCCAGGCTGTCCGCCCGAAAGGTCAGTTTCAGTTCCTCTTCCCCGCCCGGCGCCAGTTCCTTTGTCTTGGCAAAGGCCGCCAGCCGTTTCAGTTCCTTTTTCTGCGCTTTCGCCGGGCAGGAGACATAAACCTGTACGACTTCC
Organism: Clostridia bacterium; assembly: GCA_017429695.1. Lineage (GTDB taxonomy): Bacteria > Bacillota > Clostridia > Christensenellales > Aristaeellaceae > Aristaeella. The sequence goes on from JAFROK010000023.1 coordinate 93,480, forward strand.
CGGCCGGATACCGTTCCGGTATTCCTTACAGAAACCGTCACGGTCACCGTATCCCCGTCCACTGAAACAGCCTTAAACGCCCGGGCAAACGTCGTATAGCTCAGGCCGTAGCCGAAGGGATACCGGGGTTTCACACCGAAGGAATCGAAATACCGGTAGCCGACATAGATCCCGTCCGTATAAAACTCCTGCAGCACGTCGCCGTTCTGATGGGAAAAATTCGCGCTGCTGGGATAATCCCCGTACTGATATGCCCAGCTGTCCGTCAGCCTGCCGGAGGGATTCACCTTCCCGCCCAGCACGTCCGCCAGCGCGCTGCCGCCTTCCACGCCGGCCTGGCCCATCAGCACCAGCGCTGCCACCGGGAATTCCTCCGTAAAGCCCAGGTCCACCACGCCGCCGACATTCAGCACCACGATCACTTTGCTGCAGGCGTCACAGGCCATGCGGAGGGTTTCCCGTTCCGCCCGGGTCAGGTAATAATCTCCTTCCCGGTCGTACCGGTCAGCGCCTTCTCCGGCCGTCCGGGAAAGCACAAAAATTCCGGCGTCCGCCGATGCACAGGCTTCCCGGTCAAAGGGCAGCCCCTCCGGTATTTTCGGCCGGGTGGAGGAATGGGCCGTATACATCTTCAGGAAATCCTTTTCCGGGCCGGCCGCTTCGTAGATGGAAGCGTGCCAGGCTTTGACCGCCTCATCGTACGCCGCGTCAAAGGCATCCAGGTCCGCGCTGTTGACAATCTCATATCCCGCCGCCCGCAGGCCCTGGTCCACGCTTACAAAATCCCGGCTGTTCACGTCGCCGCTGCCGGTGCCGCCCTTGATCGTATGACGGGCGCCCATGCCGAACAGCGCCAGCTTCATTCCCGGCTTCAGCGGCAGGATCCCGTCATTCTCCAGCAGTACCATGCCCTGGGCTGCCGCCCAGCGGGCTGTCTGCCGGTTCCGCGCCTCCCGTTCCGATACCGCCGTCGTCTTCTGTCCGGAATAAATCCTGTTACTCATACTGTAGGTACCTCCTCATTTTTTCCTGTTCCCCGAAACTCAGGCCTGACACCTGTATCCTGTTTTCCATACAGTCCCGTCCCTGCACACATACGGTTCCGGGCCTTCAATATCGTCCTCGTTATGCTGTTCCACCGCCGCCATATCCTCCGGCAGGTTGTAGGGCAGCCTTCCGCCGGCTTCCCTGTTACCGAACAGGATATCCATAATCACCGAAAGCCCGCATCCGAAGTGCACCAGGATGCCGTCCGCCAGGCCTTCCCATTCGCCCGGCACCGTGGGATTATGCATATGCATCACCACGATCACCGGTTTGCCGCCCATTTCCTTCCGGGCCTTTTCCAGGTTGTCCAGGTCCGCTTCATTGCAGCACCGGTTCGTTTTTCCCCGGTAACTCCGGTTCGTAAAATCCTCCCGGAAATCCCCGCCGCCGATACTGACTTCCCGGGCTTCCTTCGCCGTGTACGGCCGGTATTGCAGGGTCAGCGGCCGGTATCCGTTGCCGCCGGCCTTCCGGTCCGCCGGATCATAGGGATCGGACAGCGGGCTTTCCATAAAGACCACCGCCGCGTCCGCCTGCGCCGGATCCTCCGTCCGTACACACCATCCGCTGATATCTCTTCCACCCAGCGGATCCAGCGTCTGGGCCGGTTCCATCATCCGCACAAAGTTTTTATGGGCCGCGATTTCCCTTTCCGGTATCCAGACTTTGATCCCTTTCTTCAGCGGCAGTCCACCCTTCCGCAGGCTGACCACGCTCTTCGCCTGGGCTTCCAGTCCGGCTTTCACAAATTCCGCACAGCCCACAATCCGCTCGCTCTCTTCCGGATCCAGGTACGGGTTCTCAAACAGGCCGACCCGGAATATCCCGGTCAGCAGCCGCTTCGCGCTCAGCCGCATCCGCCGGTCCATCAGATCGGCGCCAAACTTTTCCTCTCCGATCCGCCAGGCTTCAAGCACCGGCTCTGCCCGGTTGTTGCCGCCGAACTGATCCACCCCGTTCATGATGATCCGCAGGTGGCGCTCCGCCTCCGTCAGCCGGTTGACCCCGTAGCACCGGGAGCCGAAGCTGTCGATCTCCGGATCCGGATCCCCGGTAATCCCCCAGTCAGTGCAAACCACGCCGTCGTAAGCGTACTTCTCCCGCAGCAGGTCCTTCAGGATATATTCATTGTAGCTGTTGCCGACCTTCTCATGGTCCGCCAGCCAGCTAACCGTATAGTAGGGCATGACGGCCCCCGCCTTTTTCGTCGGTCCATCCAGCCGGAAGCCGCCTTCCGTGAACGGCCGCATATGCTGCTCAAACCGGCCGCCGGGATAGACTGCAAAGCATCCGTAAGCGTAATGCGCATCCCGGCCCCCCTCTCCGGTGCCGCCGCCGGGCCAATGCTTGACCATCGTGATCACGCTGTCCGTTCCCCAGCCGTCCGGGCTGCCCTCCGTGGTCTGCATTCCGTCGCAGTACGCTTTCACCAGCGGAATCACTTTCTCCGGATCGCTGCCCAGCGTATCCTCCAGCCGCATCCAGCGGGGTTCCGTGGACAGGTCAATCTGCGGTCCCAGCGCCGTGGTGATGCCCAGCGCCCGGTATTCCTTCGCGGCCGTCCGGGCAAATTCCCGCACCAGTTCCGCGCCGCCGGCCGCTGCCAGGCCGATGCCCTCCGGCCATTTGCTCACGTCGCTGCCTTTCGTACGGAATTCCGCGCCGCCCTCGGAAGCGCCATGCCGGGGATCCGTGGAAATATTCACCGGAATTCCCCAGGGTTCCGCTTCACACACCTGCTGCAGGTTGTTGCTCCACTGCGCTGATACCCGGGCGTTCTTCACCCGCATCTGCAGCACATGGCGGATATGATCCTTTTTCAGCATAGAGATCTGCCCGTCCGTCAGGTCGGCATCCCCGTGCTTTGCCGGATCAAACGCCTCCCCGCCGTATGTGTCCGCAAATGGCGGCCGGGAAACAAACGGCACAATCTGATGGGAAGAATACAGCATTAGCCCGGCAATCTCCTCCCGGCTCAGCCGCCCGGCCAGGTCCTCCGCCCGCTCCTCCGGGGTCAGCCGCCAGTCTTCATATGGCAGCAGCTTTCCCGTCCGGGCCAGGTCCTTGAATGCAAACCCGTCCTGTTCGATTACCGGTACATCTCCGGCAATCCCCAGTGTTTTTCCTCCATCATTCCGGATGATGGTGCCGAAAACAGCCTTCTCCCTGCGCCAGCTCATTCCGTTCTGCCTCCTTTATCTGCCGAAAATCCTGCTGAAAAAGCCGCCTTTTTTCGCCGGCCGCTCCTCCGTGTCTGTTTCTGCCCCTTCCGTCCCGGCGGCCTGTACGCCCGGATATCGTTCCGTTACGTCATCCTGCAGCACCAGCCTGCCGGGAATCAGCGTACATGTATACACATGCCGGCATTTGTAACATACAACCACATTATCGTAAATCCCATGTTTCCGGGCCAATTCCGCGCCGGCCTGGTAGATGATCCGGTCCCCGCAGTTCGGGCACACGGCTTTGGCCGTAAAGAGCCGGTCCGAAAGGGCGTTCCTGTTGCCGATATCCATCCGCTGTCACTTCCTGATAAATCGCTCGTCCGTTCCCAGGTTTTCGCTTATATAGCGTTCCGCCTTCATATGCAGGTCATACTTGTCCCGAAGCGCTGCCAGCTGCACCATCATCGGAGAGGCATGATGCGCGTCAATGGCAGCCTGGTCCCGCCAGCTGTCGATCAGCAGCACCGTTTCCGGATCGTCCATCGGCAGGAAATACTGATACCGCAGATTGCCTGCCTCCGCCCGGATGGCGTCTGCAATACCGGCGGATTCCATTTCTTCCGCAAAAGCCCTGGCGCTGCCGTTTTTTCCCGTGTAGTACAGATTAACTGTAATCATTTTCCTGTGTTTCCCTTCCGGTTTTTTGGGGGGTTGGGAGGGCATTTTCCGTCGTTTTGTTACAGTTTTGTTTCGGTATTTGTATCAGTTTGGCCAAACAACGACCATGTTAATACAATATTATTTTGATATTTTGCGTATTATTTTGCTGTTTTTCTCTCCGGGAACCTGTTATCATGTGACCGTCGACAGGAGAGAGCCTGGCGACGAAGATCGAACCCAAAGGAGGAATTGTAAGATGATGACGATCATGAACAGAGATCAGATCATAAATATCGCCGCGGTGATGGCCGAAGATACCGGCGCGCCGGAACTTCGGAATCCGCTGAACAGCGTAATGGAGTCCCGCAGTCTGCTGGACCGGCTGCTGGACCGGATTTCCCGCCGTCAGAACGGGTAATCCCCTGAAAATATCTGGTACTCTGAAATCGGGGCAGCGGAATGATTCCGCTGCCCCTTTTGTTTCCGCAAAGAGCAACCGTCCGGAGTTATTCGTTGATTTTCCGCAGCATCTCTTCCATCATTTCGTCGGAGACCTTACCTGCCGCAAAGCTGAGTACGCCGCGCAGCGGCATATAGTTCAGCATCGCCGCTCCCATATCCTCGGAAATCGCCTCCCCGGCCGCTTCCGACACAGCCTCTGAGGGATCCGGAGAAAACGCCGCCATCAGCTGATCAATGAACGGTTTCATAATCGCGGTCGCCTTGGGATCCCGCATGACGTCCATGAAAATGCTGTTCACGTCAAACTTCCGGGGCAGTTCCACCGTGGATTCCACCTGGATGGATGCTTTCAGCGGCAGGTTCGCGGAGCTGTCGCCCACCTCAACGGTGAATTCTCCGCTTTCCACCCACCAGTCGTGGATTTCATTCCGCCAGGTGGCGAAGGCCCGCTTGCACAGGGTCATCGTGACTTCTTTGCTTTCGCCGGGTTCAAGGGCCACCTTCCGGAAAGCCTTCAGTTCCCGTACAGGACGGATCGCGTTCACATATCCTTCCGCGTCGCCCACGTATACCTGGACCACTGCCTTGCCGGCGCGCTTGCCGGTGTTCTTCACCGTCACCGTTACATCCACCGTGTCGGTATCCTTAATCGATGCGGCGCTCAGTTTCAGGTTCGAATATTCGAAAGTGGTATAGCTCAGGCCGTGTCCGAAGGGGAACAGCACGTCCATCTTCTTTTTGTCATAATACCGGTATCCGACGAAGATGCCTTCCCGGTAATCCGTTCCGGCCGGCTCACCGCCGTAGAACAGATAGCTGGGATTGTCCTCCAGCTTGATCGGGAAAGTCTCCGGCAGGTGTCCGGAGGGGTTCACGTCGCCGAAGAGCACCCGCACCGTGGCCAGTCCTACCGACTGTCCGCCCAGGTAAGCCTCCAGCACCGCCTTGACCTTACCGATCCACGGCATCTCCACCGGGGAGCCGTTATGCAGCACAACCACAGTGTTCGGATTCGCCGCCGCCACGGCCTCGATCAGCCTGTTCTGGCATTCCGGCATCCGCATATGGCTCCGGTCATAGCCTTCGGATTCATAGGAATCCGGCAGGCCGGCAAACACAACCGCAGCCTTTGCTTTCTTCGCGGCGGCCACTGCTTCGGCAATCTGCGCGTCTGTCGCCTCATCCTTCGCCACGGAGTAGCCGGACACATAGGTCACCTTCAGGCCCTTCGCCGCTTCCACCGCGCCGGTGGTCCTGAAGCAATTGATATGGCTGCTGCCGCCGCCCTGGAAGCGCGGTTTCTCGGCAAACTCGCCGATAAAGGCAATCTCGTCCGCCTTGTCCAGCGGCAGGATGCCGTCTTCGTTCTTCAGCAGCACCATGCAGTCCGCGGCAATCTCCGCCGCCATTTCATGCTGGGCTTCCTTGTCCCAGGGGGTGTCCGGTTTTGCATTCTCGATATACCGGTATACGATATTCAGGATCCGCTCGCAGCACAGATCCACATATTTCTCATCCAGTTTGCCGGCCTTCACTGCCGCCACAACCTTCCGGTCGTTGACGCCGCCGGAAGCAGGCATTTCCAGATCCAGTCCGGCCTTCACGCCTTCCACGCGGTTGGATACAGCGCCCCAGTCGGACATGACATAGCCTTCAAATCCCCATTCCTTCCGGAGCACATCTGTCAGCAGCCAGGGATTTTCAGAAGCGAATACGCCGTTGATCCGGTTGTAGGAGCACATCACCGTCCAGGGCTGCGCTTCCTTTACCGCCATTTCAAAGGCCGGGAAATAGATCTCCCGGATCGTCCGCTCATCGCAGTCGGAAGAGGAACTCATCCGCCGGTGTTCCTGGCTGTTCAGGGCAAAATGCTTGATGCTCGTGCCGACGTTTTTGCTCTGGATTCCCTTGATCAGGGCCGTTGCCATTTTCCCCGTCAGGTACGGGTCCTCGGAAAAATACTCAAAGTTCCGGCCGCACAGGGGAGAACGCTTGATATTGACCGCCGGACCCAGCAGGACGCTCAGCTTTTCATGCTGGCAGCTCTCGCCCAGTGCTTCGCCCATCTTCTCCAGCATATCCGGGTCAAAGGAAGCTGCGGTGGCGCTGGCAGCCGGGAAGCATACCGCCTTGATGCTGTCGTTGATCCCCAGGTGGTCGCCTTCCAGGTCCTGTTTCCGCAGGCCGTGGGGGCCGTCACTGACCATGGTCTGCGGCACGCCCAGGCGTTCCACCGCTTTGGTATGCCAGAAGTCCTCGCCGGACAGCAGCCCGGCCTTTTCCTCCAGCGTCATCTGCGCAATCAGTTTGCGGATTTCCTCTATTTTCATAAGTCACCTCTGTTTAATGATAAGATTAGTGGTTAGGGATGCGGGATCAGCTATCCAGTTCTGCCAACCACGATCCACTAACCACTAACCGTTTGTCATTATGCTTCTTTCTTTTCTTCCGGTTTCTTTTCATTGCCCAGCATATCCACGGTGCTCAGATCCCACGGTTCGTGGATCTTCGGCACGTCGGAAATCAGGCGCTTGGTATAGGGCGCTTCCGGCGTCAGCATGACCTTGTCGGGCTTGCCGCATTCCACGAATTTGCCGTGTTCCATGATGTACACCGCATCGGAAATGTAGTAGGCCAGGCCGATGTCGTGGGTGATGAAGATAACCGTCATGCCGGTCTCGTCCCGCAGCTTCAGCAGCATGTCCAGGATGGTCGCCCGGGAACAGGCGTCAATCATGGAGGTGGGCTCGTCCGCCAGCAGGATTTCCGGTTTCAGCAGGAAGATCCGGGCAATCATCAGCCGCTGCATCTGGCCGCCGGAAAGTTCGAAGGGATACTTGTTGGTCAGTTCCGCATACTTCAGGTTGACGAAGCTGCAGGCCTCAACCTTCATATTGAACTTCTCTTCCTTGGACAGGTTCTTGCCGCCGCGCATGTTGATACAGTCATCCAGCACCGCGTCGATCTTATGGAACACGTTGTAGCTGGAGAACGGATCCTGGAAGATCGCCTGAATGCCTTTCCAGTATTCCCGCTTTTTCGCGCCGGTGGAGATATCCCGGGGTTTGCCCCGGAACTGGATCTCACCCTCCGTCGGTTCCAGCAGGCCCAGCAGCATTTTGCTCAGCGTGGTTTTACCGGATCCGGATTCACCGACGATGGAAATCAGCTCGCCCTTGTGGAAATCAAAGTCCACATGGTCCACCGCCACCGTGGTGATCTTGCCCGTATGGAACACACGGGTCACACCGCGGCCGCTCAGGCACAGCGGTTCTTTGGAAAAGTCCTTGTCCCGGTTTCCGAAGGATACGCTCTGGCGCTCATCCACAACGGGCGTGTTCGTCTCATTCGTTGTCTTCACGGGCGTACACCTCCTTCAGGTCTTCCACGGACATGTTGCAGCGATAGGTACGTCCCTCGCCGAATTCGACAATCGGCATCGCCTGGTAGCGGCAGTTGGCCGTCGCATACCGGCAGCGCTCCGCAAAGCGGCAGCCCTGCGGCGGATGCTTCAGGTTCGGCGGCGTGCCGGGGATGGCCGTCAGCTTCACGTCACGGGTGCCCTCTTCAGGCACCAGGATGGACCGCATCAGGCCGCGGCTGTAGGGATGAACCGGATCGAACACCATTTCATGGGCCGTTCCGCGTTCCACGATCTGGCCGGCATACATGACCATGATGTCGTCCGTTACGTTGTACAGCAGGGGCAGTTCGTGGGTGATGAAGATCATGCTCTTGACCAGGCCGATTTCCATCATGTTCTTCAGCATCTTGATAACCATCTTCTGGCTGGTAACGTCCAGCGCCGAAGAGGGTTCATCCGCAATCAGCACCTTCGGGTTCAGGATCGTGGAAACCGCGATAACGACGCGCTGGCGCATACCGCCGGACAGTTCCACGCTGTGCTTGTCCAGGGCGTCCGCCGGCAGACCCAGCAGCGCGAAGCGCTCCTCGGCCATCTCGCGGACTTCCTTCTTGGACATCTTGATTTCATGGGCTTTCATGACGTCCTCAATGAACTTCCCGACCTTCCGGGTGGGGTTCAGGGCGTTCATGGCCGCCTGGGGAATGTAGGCCACTTCGGAACCCAGCACGGTCTTGCGGACTACGTCGGGATCCAGGCCGGTAATGTTATGGCCGTCGATGATAATCTCGCCGCTCACATAATGCAGCGGGGCAAAATAGTAACCCATCAGGCTCAGCGCCAGCGTGGACTTGCCGCAGCCGGATTCGCCCGCGATGCCCAGGCTCTTGCCTTCCTCGATATCCAGGGAAACATGATCGACGGAATAGACATCCTCTCCCTGCCGGGTGATGTATTTGGTGGTCAACTGCTTGACCTCAAGCATTTTCTTAGCCATTTCATTCCACCTCCTTAATCACGCAGGGTCGGATTGAACACCTGGTCGAGACCGGTATTCATCAGGTTCAGGGAGAAGGAGATCAGCGCAATCGCCCCGATGACCGGGAAATATGCCCACCAGGCGTTACTGGATGTATACGCACCCATAAGCTTTGCCCAGTACATCATCAGGCCCAGCGTATAACCGTCTTTCTTATCGGGTCCCAGGCCCAGGATGGACAGCTGCGCTTCCGCCAGGATACCGGAGGATACCTGCAGGATGAATGCCATCACCACATAGCTCGCGATGTAGGGCAGGATATCCGTCAGGATGATCCGGAACAGGCTGTGGCCGCTCAGCTTGGACAGGTTCACGTGATCGCGGTTCCGCAGGGAGATGACCTGGGAACGCACGGAACGGGCCGTCCAGACCCAGCTGGTAAAGCCGATAATCAGACCGCACAGCCATACGCCGCGGCTGGTTTTATCCACCATGTTGTAGATGATGATGATCAGCACGAAGCCGGGGATGACTGTAAAGATGTTGCAGATAAACGTCAGGATATCGTCCACCTTGCCGCCCACATAGCCGGCCAGCAGGCCGACCAGGAGGCCCAGCAGCGTTGCCACGGTGCCGGCCAGCAGGCCGATCAGCAGGGACTTGCCGATGGCATGCATTTCCATGTTCAGCATATCGTGGCCGGCGTCGTCCGTGCCCAGCGGGAAGTTGACTGCGTTGGCCACTTCGGATACCGTCGTATAATCCGTCAGTTTCACATCCTGGGTAATTCCATTGGACGAATCTGTGCTGCTGGTCTGGGTGTAGAACAGCTTGCCCTTCGGGTCAATCTTCAGCGCACGGCCGATCCGTTCAAACAGGCCGAGTTCGTAATTGCCGTATCCGAGACCGTCCTTGATAAAGCCGATACCGGTTTTAAAGGATGTGCCTTCCCGGATCTCGTTCAGTCCCAGTTCAGCAACAGCGGTTTCGTTATCCGCCAGGATAATCAGGTCATAATACTCATGCCAGAGTTTCAGCAGTTCTTCGCGATGTTCGGATGTGGCGGACAGGCCGGTTTCCACTTCAAATTTCCGGACAGCGTCCGCGTCCGTAATCACGAGGCCGTTTTCATAAGATGCCCGGATATCCGCAATCTGCTTTTCCAGCGCTGCCACATCCGCTTCCAGTCCGGGAATCGCTTTTTCAAAGTTCTTCCGCTTGTTTTCGGAAGTGTTCGGATCCGCGATCTCGCGCTGTTTGCTGGCGATTTCATCCTTCTTGGCATCCAGGTTCTTGCTCAGAACTGCAATCGCGTCTTCCATATCCTTGGACAAGTCCCGGGCATCCCCGCGGCTTCCGTCCGTATTGGAATAGTAATTGCTCTTGATGGTATGTCCCTGCTCCCACATGGATTTACGGGCCAGGTATTCCACAATTACTTCCAGCTGGGATGTCGGAAGGAATTTTTCCTGCCGGTTTTCCGTCGACAGCGGATCATCCACACGGTGAACCGTTGTAGAGCTGTAAGCCGCAATATTGGCGTCGTAAATCGAGAAGTAGGTGCCGGGCTTCAGAAAACCGTCACCATAGGACATGGTCGGATCTCGGGTATCGATCATCGGGTAGATTACCGCAGTCAGGACAATCACGGTGATGATGGTAAATCCGACGACAAACCGCGGTGAATGCATGACATTGCGCATCGTATGGCTGGTCTGCGTATAGTTGACGATCACGCCGGCCAGCGCTCCGATGATCAAGGCGCCGATAATCATTCCGACGGTTAGGTATGCGGCCGGAGCGCCGAACACCCACATAAACACATCCACCAGCAGAGCAGTCACAATGCCTGTAACAATCGCAAGCATCCAGTTGCCGGGTTTCACAATAATGAGACCGATAATCGCACCGACCAGCTGGCTGATCAGCACACCCGTCAGCATTCCGCTGCCGCAGACAGTGTTTCCGATCAGGCCGCCGATCACCGCGCCTACAATCAGACCAAGCCAGTAACGTGAAGAGCGGATTTTTTCAGAAATCTCAGGTTTCATCTTCATCCACCTCCTCAGTCAAACTGCGCGGCTTTCACGCGCGGGTCAATCACGGCGTAAATCAGATCCAGCAGGAAGGCCGCAATCAGCACCATGATGGTGATAATCAGCGCAATGCCGGAAACCGTGTTATAGTCGTTTTCACTGATGGCGGCATACATCTTCATGCCCAGGCCGGGATAACTGAAGATGGTCTCTGCTACCAGGGCGCCGCCGATGGAAGTACCGATGGACATCGCCAGGCCGGTAACCTGCGGCAGCATCGCGTTCCGGAACACATAGCGGACAATCCGTTTGTCCTTGATACCCAGGAAGCGGGAGTATTTCACATAGTCCGCGTTCAGTTCATAAATGGACATGGACCGCATACCAACCGCCTGGCCGCCGATGGAAATCAGCACGATGGACCAGAACGGCAGCTGGTAATGATACAGCACATTGCTGATGAAATTCCAGTTGAAGGCCGGAATCATACCGGTATCATACGCCCGGTTGACGGGAAACCATTTCAGGTTCACGCCGAAGACAACCAGCAGGATAACCGCTGATCCGAAGGCCGGAATGGCGCTGACAAACAGGGACGCCGGCATAACTGCCTTGTCCCAGAATTTCCGCTTGTAGGCGGCAATGGCACCCAGCAGGTTGCCCAGGATCCAGCCCAGCAGGATCGCCGGAATCTGCAGGCAGATCGTCCACACAATACCTTCTGAGATAATGGAAGATACGGTGTTCGGATAGCGCGTTGTACTGGTACTCTTGCCGAATGTGCCGTCAAATATGTGCTCGATAAAGTGCCAGAACTCACCCAGGAGCCCGCCGTCCCGGCCCAGTTCTTTTTCAATGGCGTCATAAGTGTCGCACCACAGCTGGCGGCCTTCGTCCGTCAGGGAAAGGTCACCCGTGACCTTTTTGGCCAGCAGTGCATGAATCGACACGTCGCTGCGGGGATTGTATACGCCCTTCTCTTTGGCAATCCGGTCGTATTCCGCATCCCATACTTCTTTATCAACGTATTTCTTGCCCTCGGCTTCTCCCCGGGCAATAATCTCGTCTGTCTGTCCTTCTTTTGAATATCCAACCTGAGCGATTGTCGCATTTCTGATTTCCGGGTCATACCGCATGGGCTTTCCCCCACCGCGCATCAGCCGCGGCAGGATAAAATTCAGGATCACTGCGGCAATCAGCGTGATGATGAACCAAATCAGTTTTTTCTTGAGATATTTTTTGGTACCTTTACTCACCCGTGCTCCCCCCTCTTAAGAAAAGGCGGCCATGACCGCCTTGGTTAGGTCATGGCCGCTTTCTCAGTGGTAATTAGTCAACGTTGCGCAGATAGTACAGCGCCGCGACGCCGTAGCCGTCCGTCAGGTTGGCCGGCGGGATGTTCAGGCCATCGCCCGCAACGGGGTAACCGGTCCAAACGCTCTCGTTCACAGCGTGGAACTGCTCAGGACGATACATCAGGCTGAAGCTCGGAACTTCTTCCAGATAGATCTTGGTCGCTTCGGTGTACAGAGCCTTCAGTTCTTCAGGATCAGAGGTCAGCGGGATCGCCTTGATGATTTCATCGGCGCGCTCGTTGGACCAATGGCCCCAGTTGCCGTTCCAGTTGCCGTCCTGGCCGAGGAACTCGGAGCTCATGAAGGCACGGACACGGGCCCAGGGAGAAGCGGGCTGCGCTCCGGGCGGGCTGTACATGAAGATCGCATATTCAGTCTGGGAAGCAGCGGTGAACACAGTCTGATAAACGGACCATTCCGGATAGTAGGTCTGGATGTCCAGGCCGATGTTCTGTCCGGCCGCGGCAACGATTTCCATCGCAGCCTGCCAGTCGGTCCAGCCGTTCGGGCAGCAGGCGTTCAGGGAGATCTTCTCACCGTTCAGTTCACGATAGCCGTCTCCGTCGGTATCCACGATTCCGGCAGCATCCAGCAGCGCCTTGGCGCCTTCGATGTCCTTGCCGACCCACTGGAGATCTTTCACGGCGTCATGGTCATACATGGCCTGTTCACCTTCGGTGGGATTCATCAGGGAACGCGGAACTTCCGCGAAGGTCGGGGACTGGTTGGTCATAGCGTTGGCAATGATGTTCTCATAGTCAACCGCCATAGCGATGGCCTTGCGGACTTCCTTGACCTGCAGGGCCGGGATTTCCATGTTGTACCACGCGGTGGGCATGGTGGCGCACAGGCCGTAGGGAGCTTCGCTCATGTAGGTGGAGATCTTCAGGCCGTCTTCCAGCCACAGATTCTGCACGTTGGCGATGAACTGCTGGTTGCAGTCGATGTCGCCCGCCTTGAAGGCGATCAGAGCAGCGTCGTTGTCAGCATAGATGCCATGTCCAATGTACTTCGGCACAGGCAGCTTGCCCCACATGGAAGCATCTTTTCCCCAGTAGTCGTCGTTCCGTACGAACGCAACCAGCTGGTCGTTGGCGAAGTAGGGGCCGTAGGGGCCGGAATACACGACGTCTTCCGCTTTGTCCTGCAGGATCGCGGTGGCATCGCCGCCGTTGCGCTCAGACACCTTGGCCAGCCAGGCTTCCTGGCAGATATACACGCCAGAGAAGAACTGCAGCAGCTGCAGCGGGTTGGCGGGCTTGCCTTCATCGTTCTTCACGCACTTGAAGACGACGGTATAGTCATCGGTCGCTTCAATCGCTTCGATGTAAGGAGCATAGCTGGAATAGGTGTTGTTGTTGATGGCCTTGCAAGCTTCCCAGGTAGCAACAACGTCCTTAGCGGTCAGGGGCTCGAAATCGGACCAGTAAGCCGCCTGCTTGATTTTCACGGTGCACTCGGTCATGTCATCGTTCCAGACATATTCGCCGTCCGCCAGCAGGGGATACAGCTGACCGTCCAGCATGTTGTACATGTACAGCGTCTCGAACATGATTTCACGAGAGCCGCGCGGATTGGCAGAAAGCGCCATCGCGTTGTTGTTGTCGGGGCTCAGGGGATTCCATCCGACAATGGAGCCCCACTGCTGGCCGCCGAAGTAGACGGTCTCGTTGCGGGGCAGGTCCTTCGCTTCTTCAGCGCCAGCCACTGCGACCAGGCTCAGAGCCAGGGCGAGGGCAAGAACCAGAGACAGAAGTTTCTTCATTAGGGTTTCCCTCCTTAAATATTTATGTAACAGCCATCCGGCCGTTATCACCAGGGGCAAAAGAGAGCGAACAACAACCAACCGATTCCGGTCTTCCGGGGTTTTCCTTCTGACTTTTCGGCGCCTCGGAATGTAAAATCCGGTTGAATTACGCTCTTATTTTCCATGCACAGAGATTATATCGACATCCCGGATACTTGTCAATCCACTTTGTGAAAATTTGTTTTGTGTTCTATGTACAAATGTACGAACAACTTCCACGCTTCCATTCCCTGTCAAGCGGTCTGTCTGAATCCTATGTTCAGATTTTTTTGTCAAAAAAGATCCGGAGCACAGCTGCTCCGGATCCGGAATAAGAACACGGGAAAAATATCTGTCGGTTTATCCCTTGACCGCACCGGCGATAAAGCCAGCCTGGATCTTTTTGCTGAGTGCGATGTATACGATCAGGGTCGGCAGGGTGGCGATCGAAAGCGCCGCACCGATGGGACCCCAGTCCGTCGTATACTGGCCGAACAGCTGCTGGACGCCGACCGGCAGGGTTCTGAACTTGCCATCGCTGACGAAGATCGTCGCAAACAGCAGTTCGTTCCAGCACTGCAGGAAGGTATAGATACCGACCGTAGCTACAGCAGGCATCATCAGCGGAACGATCACCCGGAAGAAAATACCCCAGATGCCGCATCCGTCCAGGAATGCCGCTTCGTCCAGGTCGTACGGGATATCGCCCATGAAGCCAACACTGATCAGGATTGCCATGGCCAGTGAGAACGCCGCATAGGGAATAATCAGCGCCTGGTAGGTATTCAGCCAGCCGAGGCGGGACAGAATCATGTATACCGGAACGATGGCCGCGTGAATCGGAATGGTAAGTCCCAGCATGAAGAACTTGTTCATTGTCTTGCGGCCTTTCCAGACCAGCCGGGTCATCGCGTAAGTTGCCATGAACGCTGCCATAATCGTGATGACAATGGCACTGGCCGAAACAACAAGGCTGTTCAGGAAGTAATACGCCATGGTGTTCCGTTTGACGCTGCTGTCCGGATCATAGTATTTGCCAATCTTCAGTGCGCTTTCATAGTTCTCCCAGTGCAGTTCGCTCGGAAGCCCGACATGGTTCGGCTGGACATATTCCGTTTCCGGCTGGTCCAGCATATCCTTCATGTCGTCGCCCATCATATTGCCGACAGACGCCTTGATGGATTCCCACGGATCCTGTACTTCGGAATTCTGCAGCTGATACAGCCGGGACATCGCTTTCATGATCCGTTTCTGGTCGTTTGTCACGCGGTCAGAAGTGGAGAAGACGAAATTGTATACATAAGCTGCGTCCGACTGCGCTCCGACGTCTGCTGTTTCATCAGACGAGTCTGTTTTGGCCGGGGCTTCCTTCACAACCGGTATTTCCTTCGCAACCGTTGAGTTGATAATCTCCTCGATCTCCGCATAGATCGCCGTCATCTGCTCGCTGTGGGCGACCGCTTTGACATCATCAGAGTTGGACATATCAATGTCTTTGATCCGGTCTTCATCAAAGATACCTTCGATCGATGAGATGGAATCCTTGATATTGCTCCAGTTTGTCCGGATAATATCGGCAATCTCCTCTTCACGGGCCGCATGATCCTTCGGGGAAAGCGCCGGATCCTTTCTGGCCGCTGTGTTGCTGGTATTGATGATCGCCCGTTCAAAGGAATCCCAGGCAATATCCGTCGCGTTGCCGGTTACACCGACAATCGCTTCTTCGATCTCTTCCCAGCGGGTCTTGTCCGCAGATTTCTTATAGCCCTGAATTTCATCATTGCTCTTCAGGGAGAACGTGATCATCCAGTACAGCGGGAAAATATTGATCAGCACCAGGATCCACAGAAGGATATGGATCAGCACTCGCGTAACCTTCCGTTTTGTCACAGACAGTTCCTGCCGCAGACCGAGCTTGTTTTCTTTCACTTTAATCTTCTTTGTCATGCGACTTTCTCACCTCTGCTCCGGAAGATCAGGCTGATCAGCAGTGCAAACGCAAAGCACAGAACGATCAGGATGACCGCGATTGTACTGCCCATGCCGTAGTCGTTATGCAGGTAGAGCAGTTTGTACATCAGCGTACTGGGCAGCTCCGCCTTGGTTGTATCCTTCATCAATGCGTAAACCAGGTCGAATGATTTCAGTGAACCGGTCACCGCAAACACAACGCAGACCCGCAAAATCGGTTTGATGTAGGGAATAATGATGAGCCGGTTAACCTGGCCTTCCGTGCATCCGTCCAGGGATGCCGCTTCCAGCAGGTCTGTCGGTACACCCTTGACGCCGGCATACATTAGCAGCGCGTGGTATCCCACGTACTGCCAGAGGATCGGGATAAACGCTGCAATCAGTGCTGTCTCTTTGAAACCGGTCCACTGTCCCTTGAATTTCAATGTGGAGGACGTAATTCCTTCGCTGATCTTCGGGAACAGCCACTGGTCAATGCCCAGGGCCCGTAAGCCCGCATTCAGGATACCGGCATCGCCCGGATCGTAGATATTCATCCACAGGCGGCCGATAATGACCGTGGAAATCAGCACAGGCATAAAGAACACGGACAGGTATGCCCGCTCTCCCTTGATGCCTTTGCCCAGCCGCAGCGCAATCAGCAGTGCAATGGGCAGCTGGATAAATGTGGATAGCAGCGCCAGGAGCAGCGCGTTCACCAGCGCGTCGCCCAGGAACTTGGTGTTTTCATACACATTGCCCGTAACCGGATTGGTCAGCGTCCGGCTGAACAGGGTCACATAGTTTTCAATGCCTTTGAATACCCTGTCGGAACCGTCAATCTGATGGAAATCAAACAGACTGTAATACACCGACATAACGATTGGCGCAATCAGGATCCCGATAAACAGGATCAACCCGGGCAGCAGAAACAATAATATGTGCAGTTTATAGGTTCCTGTCGTCTTCATGTTCTTAATTCCTTTTCAGAAAAAGAGGGAGACGGCTCCCTCGGAAAAAACCTGCTGAGCCGTCTCCGGAATCATTTGTTCTGGAAAAAACGATTATTCTGCAACCGGAAGTGCTTCGGTGAGGCCAGCCACGAATCCGGCGCCATCGATCGCGCAGCCATATACCTTGGAAACATAGTCCAGGTAGATGTTAGCGGGGTCAGCGCTCATCGCGGTATCGCCGAACAGCACCATGCCTTCGGAATTCGCAACGATATCAGCAACAGCGGCAACCAGGGGCTTCACAGCGCTGGTGTCGTAGTCCGGAGTCCAGGCGGGCAGTCCGGAGCCAGCCAGGTAGCCGTAGTGGCAGATCGCCTTGCCCAGGGCAAACGCGACATCCGCTACGAAAGCAGGATCTTCAGCCGTCGCGGCAACCGCCAGAGAGTCGGACGGTCCGCCGATAACCTGGCCGTAGGTGGCCTTTTCAGCGTTCATCACGGGGAACAGCGCAACCTGGAAGTTGCCTTCGGCGTCGTTGACTTCGCCGCAGTTCCAGGAACCGTTCTGATAGAAGGCATACTTGCCGGCGATGAAGTTGGCCTTCACCTGGTCATTGCCCAGGGACAGACCGTCGGGATCGAAGTATCCCTTGTTGATCATGTACTGGAAGGTGTCAACCGCGGTCGCGATGTCCGCGTCGTCCCAGCTCTCAGTGCCGGCGAAGATCTTGTTCAGCTTTTCATAGCCGATGGTCTTCTCGATGATGGGCTCGAGGTATTCGGTCACGCACCAGGTTTCAGAACCGGAGCAGCCGAAGGGGATGATGCCGGCGGCAACCAGGTCATCACAGCAAGCGATCAGGTCATCGTAGGTGGTGGGAACAGCATCCCAGCCAGCCTGCTTGAGCAGATCCATGTTGGCGAACAGGGTGACGATGTTCATGGTCAGCGGAACCGCATAGGGCTTCGCGCCATTGCCATCGACATCATAGGAAGCGTTCTGCAGCATCACGGCAGGCAGCGCATCGGCATAGGCTTTATAAGCGTCTTCCAGGCAGTACACATTGCCGGCCTTGGCGAAGTCGCCGCAGAAAGCACCGGCCCAGGTGAAGAAGATGTCCGGCAGGGTGGACGCATCAGCCATCGCAGCCTTGATCTTGGTCTTGTAGGACTGGTTTTCAAAAGCTTCCCATTCGATCTTTACATTGTACTGAGCTTCGATTTCAGCGATCGCAGCTTCGTAAGCGGGGCGGTTTGCATCGCTCTCAGTAGCGATACACCACATGGTGATGGTCTTCGGCGCTTCGGCGAAGACGGAAGTCAGGGACAGCAGCATGATAGCCGCAACAACCAGGGCAACCAGTTTCTTCATAATCCAGATCTCCTTTCGAAATATGAATTTCCTCCTGCGACCTTTTCGGTCACTGCGCATAGTATACTCCTTTGTTCGTACAAATATCAAGCCATTATTTACAAAAACATGTACATTTTTTGTTTCAATCCGTCCGATTCGGATATTTCTCAGCCCTCATACGCCAGGTAAGCGCCTTTCATCGGCGAGGCCGCGTGTTCGCTGAACATGCGCAGCACGCCGCTTCTGTATTTCGGCGGATGCGGCACCCACTGCGCCTTGCGCTGCTTCAGGATTTCATCGATTTCCTCCGGTGTTTTCCGCTCACCCCGGATGCCGACGATCGCCAGGATCCGGTTCGGCACGTCAATTTCGATCAGGTCGCCTTCCTCCACCAGGGCGATCGGCCCGCCGGCCTGCGCCTCCGGGCTGCAGTGTCCGATCACCGGACCGGTGGATGCTCCGGAGAACCGGCCGTCCGTGATCAGTGCGATCGCCCGGCCCAGCTCTTTATCCGAACTGATCGCCTCGCTGGTATAGAACATTTCCGGCATGCCGCTGCCCTTCGGGCCTTCATAGCGGATAAACACCGCGTCTCCTTTTTCCACTTTATGGTGCAGTACGGCGTCCAGGCATTCCTCTTCGCTGTCAAAGGGCCGGGCCCGCAGGACCGCTTTCATCATCTCCGGCGGGCAGGCGGTATGCTTGATCACCGCGCCTTCCGGCGCCAGGTTTCCCTTGAGGACAGTGACGCTGCCGTTTGTTCCGATGGGATGGTTCCGGGAACGGATAATGTCCTCCCGCTTCAGCCGGACGCCATATTTCCGGCAGGCCTCCGCCAGGCGCTCCCCGCAGCGGTCAAACCAGCCGTTTTTCCGCAAATCAGCCAGGTTCTCCCCGACCGTCTTTCCGGTCACGGTCATCGCATCCAGGTGCAATGCATCCGCGATTTCCTCCATTACAGCCGGAACGCCGCCGGCATAATGGAAGAATTCCGCCGGCCAGCGGCCCGCCGGCCGGATGTCCAGCAGGTACCGGGCACCCCGGTGCAGCCGGTCAAAGGTGTCCCCATCGATCTCCAGCCCATACTCCCGGCAGATGGCCGGCAGGTGCAGCATGGCGTTGGTGCTGCCGGAGATTGCCGCGTGCACCAGGATTGCGTTTTCCGCATTTTTCATCGTCAGGATATCCCCGGGCCGGATGCCGGCTTTCGCCATTTCCACCGCGCGCCTTCCCGTCCGGCGGGCAAATTCCGTCAACTCCTGTCCGTCAGCCGGCAGCAGCGCGCTGCCCGGCAACGCCAGGCCCAGCGCTTCCGACAGGATCTGCATCGTGGATGCCGTGCCGATAAAGCTGCAGGCGCCGCAGCCGGGACAGGCGTTCTGCTTTGCCCAGTTCAGTTTTTCCTCGTCAATCTCCCCGCGCTCGTACTTTGCGCTGTACATGCCCAACTGCTCCAGGGTCAGCATGTCCGGCCCGGCACACATGACACCGCCCGGCATCACCAGGGAGGGGACATTGACCCGCCCCATGCCGATCAGGTTCCCGGGCAGCCCTTTATCACAGCTGGCGATATATACCGCCCCGTCGAACGGCGTCGCATTGGCATGGATTTCGATCATGTTCGCGATCATTTCCCGGCTGGCCAGGCTGAAATTGATCCCGTCGGTTCCCTGGCTTTCCCCGTCGCAGATATCCGTGCAGAAATACCGGGCGCCATATCCCCCGGCCTCTGCCACGCCTTCCCGCACTGCCTGCACCAGGCGGTCCAGGTGGCCGCTGCCGGGATGGCTGTCCCCGAAGGTGCTTTCAATCAGGATCTGGGGTTTCGCCAGGTCCTCCTGTGTCCATCCGGTACCGATCCGCAGCGGATCCAGCTCCGGTGCGAGCTTCCTCATTTTCTGGCTGGTCAGTTCCATGCCGCCGTCTCCCTTCTTATACTTCTCAGGCCGCGTCCCGCGTCAGGTTCTTCACCCATTTATACTTCCGGAAGCGGACCATGACCCACGGGATCTTTCCGACTTCGTCCAGGCAGGTGCAGGCGTACACCAGCAGCACCGGCCAGTTGAAAACAAACGCGCCGAGCAGGGCCAGCGGAATTGCCAGCCCCCACATGCATACCGCCAGGGAATAAACATCAAACAGCGTATCCCCACCGCCGTCCAGCACGCCGTTGATGGTCACCGTGTTGACGCAACGGCCGATCATATACACCGCCATGATGATCATCATCCCGGTCAGGTATTCCCGTGCCTGGTCCGTCAGCACCACCATATTCACCACCAGCGGCGTCAGGGCCAGCACCACCGCTGTGGACGCAAAACCGATGATAAAGGATACATTTTTCAGTTTCTCACCGTATGCCTTGCCCTTTTCCAGGTTGCCCGCGCCCAGTTCGTTGCCCACCATGATCCCCGCGGCGCTGCCGACACCGTTACACACACAGCAGAGCAGGTCCCGGACCACCGCCGCCACGGCATTGGCCGCCGCCGCGTCCGTTCCCATGTGGCCCATGATCGCCGTATAGGAAGTAAATCCGACACCCCAGAACAGGCCGCCGCCCATCAATGGCAGGCAGTGGCGCATAAAATCCCTGCCCAGCTGCCGGTTTTTCTCAAAGAACCGCTTCCAGTCCGGACGGATGTAGTTTTTACCGGAGGCAACCCCGAGGCACAGTCCCAGCTCGATCACCCGCGCCAGCGTCGTCGCCAGCGCCGCACCCCGGGCGTTCATCGCCTCCAGGCCGAACGCGCCGAAGATCAGGATAGCATTCAGGATGATGTTGGCAACTACCGCTGAGGATGAAATCCACGCACTCTGTGGCACGTGGTCCGTCACTTTCATCACCGTCAGGTAGCACTGGGAAACGCCGGTAATCAGGTAGGACCAGCCAGCAATCCGCAGGTAGGCCGCGCCGATCTCAATAATTTCCCCGTCATGGGAAAACAGCCGCATCAGCACTTCCGGGCAGCATTCGCAGGCCGCGAAAAACACGATGGACACAACCCCGCACCAGCGCAGGATCATATTGAAGAGTTTCCGTACGGTATTCCGGTCTCCTTTGCCCCAGTACTGGGCGCCCAGGATCGCCCCGGCTGCGGTAGCCGCGGACAGGAACATGTTCTGGACAAACTGGATCTGGGTCGCCAGGGAAACCGCCGTCATCTCGTTCTGAGCAATGCTTCCCAGCATCAGGGCGTCCCCAGCCGCCACCGCCGCCAGCATCAGGCTCTGGAAAGCAATCGGCAGCGCCAGCTTCCACATTTTCTGATAAAATTCGTGCTTGTCAATCATCCGGGCTGTTCCTCCGATGTGCCGGTTTATTTCTTCCCCGGGCTGTTTTCCTGTTACAGTTCATTGTTCTGGATGTGGGCCTATTATATCAGAAGCTTCTTCCGCGGAAAAGTCTTTTTGTTCGCTTTTCTTTCCGTCCGGTTTACGGTATAATTCCTTCATATTATGATATGGATGTTGGAGGAAGCGCCGCATGAACGAACCCACCCTGCTGCCGGAGGAAACCCCAAACCCGGCCGGCCAGCCGCTGGCGGCCCGGATGCGCCCGGCCACGCTGGACGAGATTGCCGGGCAGAAGCACCTGCTGGGGCCCGGCAAGGTGCTGCGCCGCCTGATTGAGTCGGACGTGATTACCTCCATGATCTTCTGGGGCCCGCCCGGCGTCGGGAAGACAACCATTGCCCGGGTCATCGCCCTGCAAACCCGGGCAACCTTCATCGATTTTTCCGCCGTCACCAGCGGCATCAAGGAAATCCGCCAGGTCATGATGAAGGCGGAAGAGAACCGGGCCTACGGCGCCCGGACCATCGTTTTTGTCGATGAAATCCACCGCTTCAACAAAGCCCAGCAGGACGCGTTCCTGCCCTTCGTCGAAAAAGGCAGCATCGTGCTCATCGGCGCCACAACGGAAAACCCTTCTTTTGAGGTCAACAGCGCCTTGCTCTCCCGGTGCAAGGTGTTCGTGCTGCAGGCCCTGAGCCGGGAGGATATCCTGACGCTCCTCCGCCGGGCGCTGACGGACGACCGGGGTTTCGGAAAGGATCACGTTTCCATCAGCGAAAAAGCGTTGGACGCCATCGCCGGCTTCTGCAACGGGGATGCCCGCAGCGCCCTGAGCACCCTGGAGATGGTCGTACTCAACGGTGAGGTCAGCGAAGACGGCATCCATGTGACAGACGAGATTGTCGCCCAGTGCCTGAGCCGCAAAAACCTGATGTATGATAAAGACGGCGAGGAGCATTACAACCTGATCTCCGCCCTGCATAAATCCATGCGGAACTCCGATCCGGACGCCGCGGTTTACTGGATGATGCGGATGCTGGAGGGCGGCGAGGATCCGCTGTACATTGCCCGACGGGTGCTGCGATTCGCCGCCGAGGATGTGGGCCTGGCCGATCCCCGGGCCATGGAAGTCGGCGTCGCCGCCTACCAGGCCTGCCACTTTATCGGCGTGCCGGAATGCAATGTCCATCTGGCGGAAGCCGTGGTCTATATGTCCCTGGCCTCCAAATCCAACGCCATGGAAATGGCCGTTATGGAAGCACATGAGGCCATTGAGAAGGAACCGGATGCGCCGGTGCCGCTGGTGATCCGCAACGCACCGACCGACCTGATGCGCAATCTCTCCTACGGCAAAGGCTATCAGTACGCCCATGATTACGCGGAAAAGATCACCGCCATGCAATGCCTGCCGGACGCACTGAAGGACCGGAAATTCTACCACCCGACCACCCAGGGCCAGGAGGCCCGATACAAAGAACGCCTCGAACAGATCGAGGCCTGGAAAAAAGAGCACCGGAAGGGATGATTCCCCTCCGGTACTTTTATGATCGCCCTGGACCTTCGGTTAAAATAATCCGGTGATTTTTCCGGTTTTTTCGTCCACATCAATGCGTTCGGCGGCCGGGGATTTCGGCAGGCCGGGCATCGTCATGATCTCGCCGGTCAGCGCCACCAGGAATCCGGCGCCGGCGGAAACCTTCAGGTTCCGCACGGTAACGGTAAACCCTTCCGGCGCGCCCAGCAGCAGCGGATCGTCCGAGAAGGAGTATTGCGTCTTCGCCACGCAGATCGGCAGGCCGCCGAAGCCCAGCTCCGTCAGCCGCTCCGCCTGCTTCTTCGCCGCGGGAGTCAGTGCCACGCCGGCGCCTCCGTAGATCTTCTTCGTTACGGCTTCCAGCTTCTCTTCGATGCTCGCGTCCAACTCATAGCTGAAGGTAAAGTTGCCCTTCTCTTCTTCGCACAGCCGGACCACTTCGCGGGCCAGCGCCTCGCCGCCCTTGCCGCCTTCTGCCCAAACGGTGCTCAGCACGGTATTGACGCCCAGCTCCCGGCACTTCTTCACAATGAAGTCGATTTCCGCGTCGGTATCCGTCGGGAAGCGGTTGATCGCCACCACGCAGGGCAGCTGATAGACGTTGCGGATATTGTTCACATGGCGAAGCAGGTTTGGAATGCCCTTTTCCAGCGCTGCCAGGTCCTCGGTGGCCAGTTCCTTCTTGTTCAGTCCGCCGTGCATCTTCAGCGCGCGGACCGTGCCAACCACCACCACCGCATCCGGTGTCAGCCCGGCCATCCGGCACTTGATATCCAGGAACTTTTCCGCGCCCAGGTCTGCGCCGAAGCCGGCTTCCGTCACGGTATAGTCGCCCATGCGCATGGCCATCCGGGTCGCCATCACGGAGTTGCAGCCGTGGGCGATATTCGCGAAAGGTCCGCCGTGCACAAACGCAGGCGTGCCTTCCAGGGTCTGCACCAGGTTCGGCTTCAGCGCGTCGCGCAGCAGCGCTGCCATGGCGCCGGTCGCCTTCAGGTCGCCGGCAGTCACGGGCTTGTCATCATAGGTATAGGCCACGATAATCCGTCCCAGCCGGGCCTTCAGGTCCGCCATATCGCTGGCCAGGCAGAACACCGCCATGATCTCGCTGGCCACGGTGATATCGAAGCCGTCCTCCCGGGGTGTGCCATTGGCCTTTCCGCCCAGGCCGTCCACCACAAACCGCAGCTGCCGGTCGTTCATATCCACACAGCGCTTCCAGGTGATTTTCTTGACATCGATTCCCAGGGCATTCCCCTGCTGGATATGGTTGTCCAGCATCGCCGCCAGCAGGTTGTTCGCTGCACCGATGGCATGGAAATCGCCGGTAAAATGCAGGTTGATATCCTCCATAGGCACCACCTGGGCATAACCGCCGCCGGCCGCCCCGCCCTTGACACCGAACACCGGTCCCAGGCTCGGCTCCCGCAGGGCCACCGTGACATCCTTGCCGATCCGGCTCAGGCCGTCCGCCAGGCCGATGGTCGTGGTGGTCTTGCCCTCACCCGCGGGCGTGGGCGTGATCGCAGTCACCAGCACCAGCTTGCCGGGCTTCCGGTCGGTTTCGGTGAGCAGCGCCGGATCGATCTTGGCCTTGTAGCGGCCGTACTGTTCGATGTACTTTTCGTCCACGTGGGCTTTCTTTGCGATTTCGGTAATGGGCTGCATTTTGCACTGCTGGGCGATTTCGATGTCAGACAGATAAGCCATGGGGATCCTCCTTATTTAAAGTATTTTACTGCCGATTCGAACATCCGGATGTTGTAGTCGCCGGGAACGTTCCGGTACAGGCCGGCACCGGTGCGCTCGCTGTGGCCCATCTTGCCGAACACGCGGCCATCCGGGCTCGTAATGCCTTCGATCGCCATGCGGCTGCCGTTCGGGTTGAAGCGGACATCCATGGTCGCGTTGCCGTCCAGATCCACATACTGGGTCGCAATCTGGCCGTTCTCTGCCAGGCGGCGGATTGTTTCATCGTCTGCCAGGAACTTGCCTTCGCCGTGGCTGATCGGTACGGTGTATACCTTGCCAACCTCCGCCAGGCGCAGCCACGGGCTCTTGTTGCTGGCCACCCGGGTATGCACGATCCGGCTCTGGTGGCGGGCAATCGTATTGAAAGTCAGCGTCGGGCAGGTTTCGTCTGTGTCAATGATCTTTCCGAAGGGTACCAGGCCCAGCTTGATCAGCGCCTGGAAGCCGTTGCAGATACCGCACATCAGGCCGTCCCGCTCCTCCAGCAGCTCCGTAACGCCTTCCTTGATTGCCGCATTCCGGAAGAAGGCGGTAATGAACTTGGCACTGCCGTCCGGCTCGTCGCCGCCGCTGAAGCCGCCGGGAATGAAGATGATCTGGGATTTCCGGATCTCCTTCGCAAAGTCTTCCACGCTCCGGGCAATCCCCTCGGCGGTCAAGTTGTTGATGACCATGATCCGGGCATCCGCACCGGCGTCTTCCACGGCCTTCGCGCTGTCATATTCGCAGTTTGTGCCGGGGAATGCCGGAATCAGCACCCGGGGCTTTGCCGTCTTCACCGCCGGCGCCGGCCAGGACTTTGCTTCAAAGGAAACATTTTCCACTTTTTCCGCCGGCGTCGGAATATTGCAGGGATAGACGGATTCGAGCCTGCCTTCCCAGATATCCTGCAGCGCTGCAAGCGATACGGACTCGCCCTTCAGGGTCAGTTTTCCGTCATCCGTCACGGTGCCGATGATTTCAAGGCCTTCGGGATCATTCACTTCCAGGATGAAATCGCCGTAGCGGTAGCAGGTCAGGTCTTCCACGGTCATGTTGTCCGCGAAGCAGCAGCCCAGACCGTTGCCGAAGCTCATCTTCATGACCGCCTCCGCGATACCGCCCGGGCCGGGGGTATAGCAGGCGCATACTCTGCCTTCGCGCATCAGTGCGGTCACTTTCCGGAAGGTTTCCTTCAGGGCCGTGGCGTCCGGCAGGCCGTCCGGGCCGCAGGCAGTCCGGATCAGCGCCAGCTTATGGCCCGCCTGTTTCGTTTCGGGAGAGACGATATCGCCGGTCTTCGCCATGGTCACCGCAAAGGATACCAGGGTCGGCGGCACGTCCAGCTTCTCAAAGGAGCCGCTCATGGAATCCTTGCCGCCGATGGCGCCGATTTCCAGGTCCTTCTGGGCTTCAAAGGCGCCAAGCAGCGCGGCCAGGGGCTTGCCCCAGCGTTTTCCGTCCTTGCCGGGCTTTTCAAAATATTCCTGGAAGGTCAGGTATACATCGCTGAAATCCGCACCGGAGGCAACCAGCTTGCTGACGGATTCGACCACCGCCAGGTACGCCCCGTGGTACGGGCTCTTTTCCATAATAAAGGGATTGTATCCCCAGGCCATCAGGGAGCAATCGTCCGTGTGCTTTTTCTCCATGCTGACCTTCTGGACCATTGCCTGCACCGGCGTCAGCTGGTTCTTTCCGCCGAAGGGCATCATCACGCTGCCGGAGCCGATGGTGGAGTCAAAGCGTTCGCTCAACCCGCGTTTGGAACACATGTTCAGGTCCGCCGCCATGGCCTTCAGGGTGTCCGTGAAGGTACCGGCTGCCGGCTTCCGCCAGTCTTCCGGTTTGGCCGGGGCGATCCGGATATGCTTCGGCGCGCCGTTGGAGTTCAGGAACTCCCGGCTGATATCCACAATGGTCTTTCCGTTCCAGTGCATGGTCAGGCGGGGATCCGCCTTCACCACGGCCACCGGGCAGGCCTGCAGGTTTTCCTCCCCGGCCAGCTTCAGGAAAGCGTCCACATCTTCCTTCGCGACCACGACAGCCATCCGCTCCTGGCTTTCGGAAATCGCCAGTTCAGTGCCGTCCAGGCCCTCATACTTCTTCGGCACGGCATTCAGGTCGATCTCCAGCCCGTCCGCCAGTTCGCCGATGGCCACGCTGACGCCGCCGGCGCCGAAATCATTGCACCGCTTGATCATTCGGCAGGCATCCCCGTTCCGGAACAGCCGCTGCAGCTTCCGCTCCTCGGGGGCGTTGCCCTTCTGGACCTCCGCGCCGCAGGTTTCCACGCTGTGGGCGTTATGGGCCTTGGAGGAACCCGTCGCGCCGCCGATGCCGTCCCGGCCGGTGCTGCCGCCCAGCAGGATCACCACATCCCCGGGGGCCGGCCGCTCCCGGCGGACGTTCTCCGCCGGCGCCGCAGCGATCACCGCGCCGATTTCCATGCGCTTAGCCGCGTAGCCCGGATGGTAAATTTCATCCACAATACCCGTCGCCAGGCCGATCTGGTTGCCGTAGGAGGCGTATCCCGCCGCGGCCGTCGTCACCAGCTTGCGCTGGGGCAGCTTGCCTGGAATTGTCTCGCTGACCGGCACCGTCGGATCCGCCGCGCCGGTTACCCGCATCGCACCGTAGACGTATGCCCGGCCGCTGAGCGGATCGCGAATCGCGCCGCCGATACAGGTCGCCGCGCCGCCGAAGGGTTCGATCTCCGTCGGATGGTTATGGGTTTCATTCTTGAACAGCAGCAGCCAGGGTTCTTTCTTTCCGTCGGCTTCCACTTCAATCTTTACCGTGCAGGCGTTGATCTCTTCGCTTTCGTCCAGCTTCGGCAGTTTGCCGTTCGCCTTCAGCCAGCGGACCGCCACCGTCGCGATGTCCATCAGGCAGACGGGCTTTGTCCGGCCCAGTTCCTTCCGGACAGCCAGATAATCCTGATATGCCTTCTCCAGCAGCGGATCCTCAAAGGTCACGCCGTCGATCTCCGTCAGGAAGGTCGTATGGCGGCAGTGGTCGCTCCAGTAGGTATCCAGCATCCGGATTTCGGTGATCGTGGGATCCCGCTTTTCGCTCCGGAAGTATTCCTGGCAGAACGCAATATCGTCCGTGTCCATGGCCAGGCCGTAATCCGCCACAAACTTTTCCAGTCCCGCCCGGTCCAGGCCGGTGAATCCGTTCAGCACCGCCACCTCGGTGGGGACAGCATATTCCGTCTTCAGGGTCGCCGGTTTTTCGAGGGATGCTTCCCGGGCTTCTACCGGGTTGATGACGTATTTTTTGATCTCGGCGATCTCGTCTTCCGTCAGGTCGCCGTAGAGGGCATACAGCTTTGCGCTGCGCACCAGCGGCCGCTCGCCCTGGCTGATAATCTGGATGCACTGGGCCGCGGAATCCGCCCGCTGGTCAAACTGACCCGGCAGGTATTCCACCGCGAATACCGCCGCGCCTTCCACATCCGCCTCTTCCGTGGCGATGTCCAGCTGCGGCTCGGCAAACACGGTCTGCACCGCGTAGCGGAACAGCTCCTCCGAAATGTTTTCCGCGTCATAACGGTTCAGCAGGCGCACCTTCTGCAGTTTTTCAATCCCCAGCAGGGTTTTCGCGTCGTTTTCCAGCGCCCGGGCTTCATTGTCCAGGCCCGGTTTCTTTTCCACAAAGATTCTGTAGACCATTTTATCTGCTCCTTGTCTGTATCTGCCCAGGAGATTCTTCGGCCTTTGGACTCAGAATGACGCCTGAGAACATCCGGTCGCTCCATGTCACCCGGCAGCAAACGCTGTCATCCTGAACGAAGTGAAGGATCTCCTCAGCAGCTTCCCGCTTTCAGCGCCCGCTCCCCAATATCCCTTCTGCAGTACCTGTTCTCAAACGCAATCCGGTCCGCCAGGGCATAGGCTTCGTCCCGGGCCACCGCAAGGCTGTCCGCCACTGCGGTCACGCCCAGCACCCGTCCGCCGTTTGTCACGAGCTTCCCGTCCTTCAGGGCGGCGCCGGCCACAAACACATGCGGCAGCACATCCGCCGGAATGGCAATCTCATAGCCCTTGCCGTAGGAGCCAGGGTATCCGGCGGAAGCCAGCACCACACAGCAGGCATGGGCATCGCGGAACTTCACTTCACATTCCGCCAGCTTTCCGGCAGTAACGGCCTGCATCACCGTCAGCAGGTCGCTTTCCAGCAGCGGCAGCACCACCTGAGTTTCCGGGTCGCCGAAGCGGCAGTTGTACTCGATCACCTTCGGGCCGTCTTTGGTAATCATCAGGCCAAAGTACAGGCATCCACGGAACTCACGCCCCTCCGCCTTCATCGCCCGGATCGTCGGCAGGAAGATCTTTTCCATGCACTGGGCGGCAACCGCTTCCGTATAGAAGGGATTCGGCGCGACGGTACCCATGCCGCCGGTATTGGGGCCCGTGTCCCCGTCCCCGGCCCGCTTGTGGTCCATGCTGGATACCATCGGCACCACGGTGGTTCCGTCCGTAAAGCTCAGCACGGAGACTTCCGGGCCTTCCAGGTATTCCTCAATCACGATCCGGTCGCCGCTGGCGCCGAACTTCTTGTCCTCCATAGCCTCCCGGACCGCCGCAACAGCCTCTTCCCGGGTCATGGCCACGGTAACACCCTTGCCCAGGGCCAGGCCGTCCGCCTTGATCACGGTGGGAACCGGCGCGGTTTTCAGGTAATCCAGCGCGTCCGCCGCGCTGTCGAACACCCGGTATTCCGCCGTGGGAATGCCGTATTTCTTCATCAGGTCCTTGGCAAACACCTTGCTTCCTTCGATGACCGCCGCATTTTTCCGCGGGCCGAAGCAGGGAATGCCCTCCGCTTCCAGCGCGTCCACGCATCCCAGCGCCAGCGGATCGTCCGGCGCCACCACCGCGTAATCAATCGCGTTTTCCTTCGCAAAAGCCACGATACCGTCGATATCCTTGGCACCGACCGGGACGCAGATCGCGTCCGCCGCGATGCCCCCGTTGCCCGGCAGGGCATAGATGGTTTCAACGGAAAGGTTTTCCTTCAGTTTCCGGATGATGGCGTGCTCCCGGCCGCCGCCGCCGACTACCAGTAGTTTCATGGTGTACTCCTTATTTCTGCATCAATGATGGAACAGCCGCATATGCGTGAAGCACATGGTCATTCCGTATTTGTCGCAGCAATCGATCACGGCGTCGTCCCGGATGGATCCGCCGGGCTCCGCAATGTACTTCACGCCGCTGCGGTAGGCGCGCTCGATGTTGTCGCTGAAGGGGAAGAAGGCGTCGGAGCCCAGGGCCACGTTCTGCCGGGTGCTCAGGAAGGCTTTCTTATCCTCGTCGGTCAGCGGCGCGGGCTGCGCGGTGAAGTATTTCTGCCAGCTACCGTCGGCGCAGACGTCTTCTTCGTTCTGGTTGATGTAGCCGTCGATCACGTTGTCCCGTTCCGGCCGGCCCAGGTCGTCCCGGAAGGGCAGGTTCAGGACCTTTTCATGCTGCCGCAGGAACCAGGTGTCCGCCTTGGAACCCGCCAGGCGGGTGCAGTGGATCCGGCTCTGCTGGCCGGCGCCCACGCCGATCGCCTGTCCGTCCACCGCGTAGCATACGGAGTTGGACTGGGTGTATTTCAGGGTGATCAGGGCGATGATCAGGTCACGGACGGCGCTGTCCGGCAGGTCCTTGTTCTTCGTTACGATCTCGCTCAGCAGTTCCCGGTTGATTTCGAAGTTGTTCCGGCCCTGCTCGAAGGTGATGCCAAACACCTGTTTGCGTTCCTGGGCTTCAGGGATATAGTCCGGATCGATCTGTACGATATTGTAGTTGCCCTTGCGCTTGGTTTTGAGGATCTCCAGCGCTTCCGGTTCATACCCGGGGGCGATCACGCCGTCGGATACTTCCCGCTTCAGCATTTTCGCGGTGGTCACGTCGCATACGTCGCTCATGGCCACCCAGTCGCCGAAGGAGCACATCCGGTCTGTGCCGCGGGCGCGGGCGTAGGCGCAGGCCAGCGGGGAATCATCCAGCCCTTCGATATCATCCACGAAGCAGGCCTTTTTCAGGTCGTCGCTCAGCGGAATACCGACCGCCGCGGAGGTGGGGCTCACGTGTTTGAAGGAGGTCACCGCCGGCAGCCCCAGGGCGGCCTTCAGTTCCTTCACCAGCTGCCAGGAGTTGAACGCATCCAGGAAGTTGATGTAGCCCGGCCGTCCGGACAGGATGGTAATCGGCAGGTCGCTGCCGTCGTTCATGTAGATCTTTGCGGGTTTCTGGTTGGGGTTGCATCCGTACTTCAGCTCAAACTCTTTCATGTTCCTGTCCTCCTGTCATTACTGATTCTTGTTGACCAGCCGGTTTTCGGTTTTGCCGGTTTTAAGGTCCACATACCTCACGTAGAGGCTGATTTTGTTCTGCTCGTTCAGGGCCTTCCAGATGCGGTTTGTCATCTCGTCGATGTCGTCGCACACAGCGATCCGCTCGGGTTCTCCCTGGAAGGTCGGAATCGGGTTTCCGTCGCACACATAGGTGTGGATGAAGTGTCCCAGGCCGGCCTTCGGCGCGTAAGTATAGGTGAAGCGGTTACAGGCGCTGCCTTCCGCGTCGGCGCTCTTCAGGATGCTCATCTGGTAGGTGAAATCCCCCTCGCCGAAGGTCAGCATGCCGCTGATGCGGGGCGTAAAGTTCGGGCCGTCCGGCTCAAACTCACGGCTTTCCAGCGCCTTTTTGAAGCACTTGCCTTCCTTCAGGCCGTCATAGATCGTATCCGTCTGGTTGCCGTTGGTCACGATCAGGTTGTTTTCGAATGACCGGATCGCGGCATAGATGATCAGGGACGGATCCTGCACCTTGGACGTGTCAAAGGGCTCGGTGAACACTTCGCCGTTCTTCTCGGTAAAAATCCGGTTCCGGCTGTTT
Organism: Clostridia bacterium; assembly: GCA_017429695.1. Lineage (GTDB taxonomy): Bacteria > Bacillota > Clostridia > Christensenellales > Aristaeellaceae > Aristaeella. The sequence continues at coordinate 125,039 of JAFROK010000023.1, forward strand.
TCGCTGCGGCCCATGATGAAGTAGGCCGTCATGGCTTTCGTTCCGTCCGGCGTCAGGCCGATGACGATGCCCCGCCCGGGATAGGTGTTGTTCTCCAGCAGTTCTTCGGGGGTATTGATCCTGTAGATGTCCATGTGCAGCCTCCTGTACTTTAGTGATTAGTGGTTGGTAATTTCCCTGCAGACTTTTTCCACGCTCTGCGGCAGGATGATCCATTCCGCCTGCTCCATGACCCGGCGCTGCAGGATTTCCGGGGTGTCCCAGTCCTGAATCTCCACCGCCTTCTGGGCGATGATCTCGCCGCCGTCCGGAATCTCGTTGACAAAATGCACCGTCGCGCCGGTCACCTTCACGCCCCGGGCCAGCGCCGCCTCGTGCACCTTCAGGCCGTAGAATCCCGCGCCGCAGAAGCTGGGAATCAGGCTCGGATGCACATTGATGATCCGGCGCTCATACAGGGTGGTAAAGTTCTCCGTCAGGATGCTCAGGAATCCTGCCAGGACAATCAGGTCTGTCCGGTTCTTCTCCAGCGCCTCCACCAGTTTGCCTTCAAAGGCCGCCTGGCCGCCGCAGGCTTTCTTGTTGATCTCGATTCCGGGAATCCCGGCGTTCTTCGCCCGCTCCAGCGCGTAGGCGCCGGCCCGATCGCTGATCACCAGGGTAATTTCCCCGTGGGGGATCTCCCCGCGGGCCTGCGCGTCCAGGATCGCCTGCAGGTTTGTTCCGCCGCCGGAAACCAGTACCGCCACCCGGGCTTTCTTCTCCGCCATGCGATGGTTCCTTTCCCCGCGATCAGATGATGCGGATCTTGCTTTCGCTTTCCTCAATTTCGCCGATCCGGTACGCGTCCACGCCGTTTTCCTTCAGGATCCGCAGCGCCTTTTCCGCGTCCTCCGCCGCAACGACCACGCTCATGCCCACACCCATGTTGTAGGTGTTGAACATATCGTGCTCGCTGATACCGCCTTTTTCGGCAATCAGGTCAAAAATCGGCAGCACTTTGACCGATTTCCGGTCAATCTTCGCGCCCAGGCCGTCCGGAATGCTCCGCGGAATGTTCTCGTAGAATCCGCCGCCGGTAATATGGCTGATGCCCTTCACGGCCACTTCCTTCAGCAGCGCCAGCACCGGTTTGACGTAGATCTTCGTCGGGGTCAGCAGCGTTTCGCCCAGGCTCTTCCCGCCCAGCTGCGCCACCGGCGCGTTCAGGTCGGCATTCTCCACGTCGAACACCTTGCGGATCAGGCTGAAGCCGTTGGAGTGCACGCCCGAGGAGGGCAGCGCGATCACGATATCCCCGGCCTTCATCTTCGTGTTGTCAATGATCTTCGCCTTGTCCACGATGCCGGTGGAATAACCCGCCAGGTCATACTCATCCTCGGGCATCATCCCGGGATGCTCCGCGGTCTCCCCGCCGATCAGGGCACAGCCGGCCTGCACGCAGCCTTCGCAGACGCCCTTTACGATCTGCTCGATCTTTTCCGGGATATTACGCCCGCAGGCGATGTAGTCCAGGAAGAACAGCGGCTTCGCGCCGCAGCAGATGATGTCGTTGACGCACATGGCCACGCAGTCGATGCCGATGGTATCATGCCTGTCCATCAGGAAGGCCAGCTTCAGCTTGGTGCCGACGCCGTCCGTTCCGGAAACCAGCACCGGTTTCTCCATGCCGTCCAAATCCGGCTCAAACAGGCCGCCGAAACCGCCTACATCCTCGCAGACGCCGGGAACCGCCGTCCGCCGGATATGCTTTTTCATCAGTTCCACAGATCTGTAGCCGGCAGTAATGTCGACACCGGCAGCCGCATATGCTTCCGAACGGGATTCGTTATTCATCGTCTCATTCCTTTCCGTCCCAGCAATAAGTACAAAGTTCACAGGGATCGATGCCGATCGCCTTGATCACGCCTTCCAGCGTCTGGAACTCCAGGGAGGCGAAGTGGAATTTCTCACAGATGCTTTCCCGGAGCTTCCGGCCCCGTTCCGTGCTGCCGTCCGCGTACTCATCGATATGGCTGAACCCTTCCTCGCCCTCCAGCTCCAGGATCACCCGGCGAGCGATCAGCTCCAGGTCGCTGTTGGAGCGGGAAAAGTTCAGGTACTTGCAGGCATACATGATCGGCGGGCAGGCGCTGCGCATATGCACGGACTTCGCACCGCTCTCATACAGGAACTCAACGGTCTCCCGCAGCTGGGTGCCCCGGACAATGGAGTCGTCCACAAACAGCAGGTTCTTGTCCTTAATCAGCGCGTTCACCGGAATCTGCTTCATCTTGGCGATCTTGTCCCGGTCCGTCTGGTTGGCCGGCATAAAGCTGCGGCTCCAGGTGGGGGTGTACTTAATAAAGGCCCGGGCGAACGGTGTTCCACTGCGATTGGCGTATCCGATGGCGTGGGGCGTTCCGGAGTCCGGCACCCCGCCGATATAGTCGATGGGATCGTCCCGGCCGGCCGCCTTGTCGTTGTCCGCCATGATGGCGCCGTTGCGGTAGCGCATTTCCTCGACGTTGACCCCTTCATAGCAGGAGGTCGGATAGCCGTAATAACTCCACAGGAAGGAGCAGATTTTCTTTTTCTTTCCCGGGGCCGCCAGCCGGGTCATGCTGTCCGGCGTCAGCTCCACGATTTCCCCGGGTCCCAGCTCGCACACGTCTTCATAGCCGGTTTTGTGGAAGGCAAAGGACTCGAACGCCACCGCGTAGCTGTCATCCCGCTTTCCGACCGCCACCGGCAGCCGGCCCATCCGGTCCCGGGCGGCAATGATCGTGCCCTTGTCCGTCAGGATCAGGATTGACGCCGTGCCCACAATCGACTTCTGGGCAAAACGGATCCCTTCGGCGAAGTCGCTCTTCTGGTTGATCAGCGCGCTGAGCAGTTCCGTCTGGTTGATTTTGCCACCGGTCATCGAATCGAAATGCCCGCCGCTGAAGCTCAGGTACTGGTCAATCAGCTCGTCCGCGTTGTTGATCACGCCGGTCATGCAGATCGCATAAGTCCCCAGGTTGGACCGGATCAGCAGCGGCTGGGGATCCGCGTCGGAAATGCAGCCGATCGCTGCCGTGCCGCGCATTTCTTCAAAGATATGCTCAAACTTGGTCCGGAACGGCGCGTTGCAGATGTTGTGAATCTTGCGCTGCAGCCCGATCTCCTCATCCCAGGCTGCCATGCCGGCCCGGCGGGTTCCCAGGTGGCTGTGGTAGTCCACGCCGAAAAACACGTCGAGCATACAGTCGTTCTTGGAAGTAATTCCGAAAAATCCGCCCATGCGTTACCCCTCTTTTATCACAGTCTGGCTTTTATGCTTTCAGCCGTTCAGCTATGCCGGCATCTTTTTCCAGCACCTTCTGCGCATCCTTTTCCCGCTTCGCGTCCAGCTTCGCGGCAAGATCCTTGTCTTCCACCGCCAGGATCTGCGCCGCCAGAAGCGCCGCGTTGGCGCCGCCGTTGACCGCCACGGTGGCCACCGGAATCCCGGAAGGCATCTGCACCGTGCTCAGCAAGGCGTCCAGCCCCTCCAGGCAGGAACCCAGGCAGGGAATGCCGATCACCGGCAGCGTCGTGTTCGCCGCGATGGCGCCGGCCAGGTGTGCCGCCATGCCCGCGGCCGCGATCAGCACGCCGAATCCGTTTTTCCGGGCGCCCACGGCAAAATCCCGGGCCTGCACCGGCGTCCGGTGTGCCGAGTATACATGTGCTTCCCAGCCAATGCCCAGGCTGTCCAGCATATCCGTTGCTTTTTTGACCACCGGCAGGTCGCTGTCGCTGCCCATAATGATTCCGACTTTCTTCATTCCAAATGCTTCCTCCTCCGGTGAACATTTTTCGGCGCCGAACGGCGCCGAAAAAAACCACCTTCATTTTAGCCAAAAATCCGAACATTGTCAATCGAAAACTCTTTAAATTTTCGTTAAATCACAAGAAAACACGAACGTTCGCAAATAAACGTTCGTGTTTTTGTCCAAAATCGACCGGTTTTCTACCAATCCCCACCGATAACGATTTACCGTCTCCTGACACCTGAGACCTGATACCTGCCACCTAATCACTAACCACTAATCACTAATCACTAAACTACAGTTCCGCTTTCGCCTCGCACCAGACGCACCGGTATTCCCGCCTGACCCGGTCGGAGAGCCGGAACACCTGATCCAGCTCCTGTTCGCAGGTGGAGATACACCGCGGATTCTTGCACTTCAGCACATTCACCAGCGTTTCCGGCAGGTCGATGCGCTTTTTCTCCGCCAGTTCCCCGTTCCGGATGATGTTCACCGTGGCGCCGGGATCCACATAGCCGATGACGTTGATATCCACCGGGATATCCGCGTCGATCTTGATGATATCCTTCCGTCCCAGCTTCCCCGACACCACATTGGTAATCATGGCCACCGGCACGTCCAGGCCGTCCAGGCCCAGCAGGCGGTACAGCTTCATCGCGTTGCCCGCGGCGATATGGTCAATCACGATACCGTTCTGGATGGAATCCACATTCATACCCGGTCACCTCCCGCTTTCAATCCCAGCAGCATCAGGATCAGCGCCATGCGCATATACTTGCCGTTCAGCACCTGCTTGAAATAGCAGGCGCGAGGATCCTCGTCCACGGCCACGCTGATTTCGTTCACCCGGGGCAGGGGGTGCATGACGCACAGGTCCTCCCGGGCCTTTTTCAGCTTTTCCGGCGTCAGGATGTAGCTATCCCGCAGGCGCAGGTAGTCTTCCTCGTTGAAGAAGCGTTCCCGCTGCACCCGCGTCATGTACAGGATATCCAGCTCCCCGATCACGTCCATCAGGTCCGTGGTCTGGGTATAGGGAATGGCTTTCTTTTTCAGCGCTTCGTTCTTCACGTAGCTGGGAACCTTCAGCTCCTCCGGGCTGATCAGCACGAACTTCAGCCCTTCATAGCGGCTCATGGCGTTGATGAGCGAATGCACCGTGCGGCCGAACTTCAGGTCGCCGCACAGGCCCACCGTCAGGTTTCCCAGCCGGCCCTTTTCCCGCCGGATCGTCAGCAGGTCGGCCAGGGTCTGGGTCGGATGGCAGTGGCCGCCGTCCCCGGCGTTGATCACCGGCACGGAAGCACTGCGGGCCGCCACCAGCGCCGCGCCTTCCTTGGGATGGCGCATGGCGATGATGTCCGCGTAGCAGGAAACGGTTTTCGCCGTGTCCGCCACGCTCTCGCCCTTGGCGGCGGAACTGGTGCCCGCGCCGGTCACGCTCAGCACGTTGCCGCCCAGCTCGTACATGGCCGCCTCAAAGCTCAGTCGGGTCCGGGTGCTGGGTTCAAAAAACAGCGTCGCCAGTTTTTTCCGCCGGCAGGCGTCCGCGTAGTCGTCCGGCCGGGCAATGATGTCCTCCGCCGTGTCCATCAGCGCGTCCAGTTCGGCCGGCGTCAGATCCGGCACATCAATGATGCTGCGAACCATATGGTTTTCCTCCTGTCAGAGATTTTCCCAGCCGGGGTCAGCAGGGTTATTCCGGAATTTGATCAGGCGGGAGATATCCTCCGGGCGGATGTAGCCGGCCTTCGCGGCTTCCTCGGCGATTACGTCGAAGTTGGTCAGCGAAACGTTCTTCACCTTCGCGGCGTTCATCCGGTCGATGCCCTTCTGCATCCCGTAGGTGAAGATGCTGGCAATGCCCAGCACCTCCGCCCCGGCGCTGCGCAGCACGTCCACCACCTCCAGGACGCTGCCGCCGGTGGAAATCAGGTCTTCCACCACAACCACCTTCTGGCCGGGCTCTAGTTTTCCCTCAATCTGGTTCTGCCGGCCGTGGTCCTTCGCGCCGGAGCGCACATAGCCCATCGGCAGGTTCATCAGGTGGGCGGTAATCGCCGCATGGGCGATGCCGGCGGTGGAGGTGCCCATCAGCACTTCCACTTCGGGATATTCCTCGCCGATCACCTGCGCCAGGGATTTTTCCACATCATTTCGGACCTCCGGCGCCGTCAGCGTCAGGCGGTTGTCGCAGTATACCGGGCTCTTGATGCCGCTGGCCCAGGTAAAGGGCTCCTCCGGCCGGAAGAATACCGCCTGGATTTTCAGAAGGTCCCGGGCAATCAGCTGGTTGATTTCCTGTCTGGTCATATTTCCTCCTTCCCGGGGGTTTTTCACTTCGCCCCCGGACCCCTTCGGGTGTAATCGTTTATCCGACAAATTCCTTCACGCAGCGTTCGTATGCCTCCACCGGATCCTCCGCCGCGGTGATCGGCCGGCCCACCACGATATAGTCGCTGCCAATCCGTTTCGCTTCCGCCGGCGTCATAACCCGCTTCTGGTCACCTTTGTCCCCGTCCGCGAACCGCACGCCCGGCGTCACCGTCAGGAATCCCGTGCCGCAGGCCTCATGCACCTTGCCGGCCTCCAGCGGCGAGCAGACCACGCCGTCCAACCCAGCCTTCGCCGCGTTCTTCGCATAGTGCATTACCACCTGGTCCATGGGGCGTTCGATCCACAGGTCCTGCTCCAGCGCTTCCTGGTCCGTGCTGGTCAGCTGGGTCACGGCGATCAGCAGCGGCCGGGTGCCGTCCGGCCGGGTCAGGCCTTCGATCGCCGCTTCCATCATCCGGACGGTGCCCGCCGCGTGCAGGTTGCAGATATCCACGTCCAGCCGGCTCAGCACCGCCATGGCCTTTTTCACCGTGTTCGGAATATCGTGCAGCTTCAGGTCCAGGAAGATTTTATGTCCCCGCTGCTTGATCTCCCGCACAATCGCCGGCCCTTCCGCGTAGAACAGCTCCATGCCGATCTTGACGAAGGGTTTCCGTCCCGTAAACCGGTCCAGGAAGGCCAGGGTTTTCTCCATGCTGTCAAAATCACAGGCTACGATTACGTCTTTTCCCATGTTTTTTACCTCCCACTCAGCTCGCGCAGCGACCCGATCCCGTACCGTTCCATCGCCGCCGGCAGGTCTCCAATGATCCTTTTACATGCCAGGGGATCGGCCAGGTTCGCCGCGCCGACTTCCACCGCCACGGCCCCGGCCATCATCATCTCCAGCACATCCTCCGCCGTCGTGACGCCGCCCATGCCGACCACCGGGATCTTCACTGCCCGCGCCGTCTGGTAAACCATCCGCAGCGCCACCGGGAACACCGCCGGGCCGCTGACGCCGCCCATGACGTTCCGGATCACCGGTTTCCGCGTCCTCAGGTCGATCCTCATTCCCTGCAGGGTGTTGATCAGGCTCACCGCATCCGCCCCAGCGTCCTCGCAGGCCTTCGCGATCGCCGTGATATCCGTTACGTTCGGGCTCAGCTTCATAATCACCGGCTTCGTCGTCACCCGCTTCACCGCCCGGGTCACCTCCGCCGCGGCCTTCGGGTCCGTCCCGAAGCTCATGCCCCCGCCGTGGACGTTCGGGCAGGAGATGTTCACCTCCAGCCAGCCCACCTGTTCCTCTTTGTCCAGCTTTTCGCAGGTCTCCGCGTAGTCCGCCACACTGAACCCGCTGACGTTGGCCATCACCTTTTTCCCGAACACCTGCTTCAGCTTCGGCAGCTCCTCCGATATGACTTTCTCCACGCCGGGGTTCTGCAGTCCCACCGCGTTAATCATCCCCGCCGGGCATTCCGCGATCCGGGGCGTCGGATTCCCGAACCGGGATTCCTTCGTCGTGCCCTTGAAGGAGAAGGTCCCCAGGCAGTTGATGTCATACCACTGCGCAAACTCGTATCCGAAACCGAAGGTCCCGCTGGCCGGAATCACCGGGTTGTCCAGTTCGATCCCGCACAGGGTGACTTTTAAATCTGCCACAGGATCTCCTCCTTTTCCAGCACCGGTCCTTCCCGGCAGATCCGTTTATACCCCGTCACAGTTTTGCAGCTGCAGCCCATGCAGGCGCCGAACCCGCAGCCCATCCGCTCCTCAAAGCTGAACTGGCCGGAAGTCTTCGTCTTTGCATACACCGCCTTCAGCATCGGTTCCGGCCCGCAGGTGTAGAAGTAGCTGTACTCCTCCGGCAGCGCGTCTGTCACGAACCCTTTCGTCCCGTAACTCCCGTCCGCGGTGGTCACCGTCACTTCGCATCCCAGGGCTTTGAATTCCGCCTCGCCGAACACCTCCGCCCGGGTATTGAAGCCCAGCACGGCTGTCACCTGCCTGCCCTGCGCAATCAGCTGCTTCGCCAGCAGGTACAGCGGCGGCACCCCGACGCCTCCGCCCAGCAGCAGCGGTTTGTCCCCGGCCCTGGAAAGGTCATACCCGTTCCCGAGCCCGGTCAGCACATTCAGCACCGCTCCCGGCTGCATCCCGGCCATCTGCCGGGTGCCCTTTCCGACAGTCTTGTAGATCACCGTCAGCTGCCCGGCCGCTGAATCATATACGGAGATCGGCCGCCGCAGGAAAAGCCCCTCCAGCCGGAAGTTCACAAACTGCCCGGGCTTCTGCGCTTCCAGTTCCGGACTTTCCAGCGCCATCCGGTATACGTTCTCTGCAATCCGGACGTTCTCCGTAATGGTTATCAATGCTTCGCTCATAAATCCTCACGCATCAATCGTCGAAATCGTCAGCGTCGTTTCCTCCAGCACGTCCAGCAGCACCCGCACCGTATCCAGGCTGGTAAAGATCGTGGCGTTGTTCTCCGTCGCGCACTGGCGGATCTTCAGGCCGTCGCTCTCGGAGTCCGTGGCGCCGATCTCGCTGGTGTTGATGATATACGCCACATGCCCCTGCCGGATGCTCTCCGGAATCTCGTTGCTGCCCTCGCTGATCTTCTTCAGCGCATGGGTCCGGATCCCGTGCTCCTTCAGGAACCGCGCGGTGCCGTTTGTCGCCTCAATATTGAAGCCCAGGTTGTAGAACCGCCGGATCAGCGGGAGCGCCTCCGCCTTGTCCCGGTCCGCGATCGTCGCCATCACCGTTCCGTAGTTCTGCAGCCGGGTGCCGCCGGCCTGCAGCGCCTTGTACAGCGCCCGGTTCAGCTTGTCGTCGTAGCCGATGGCTTCGCCGGTACTCTTCATTTCCGGGCTCAGGTAGGCGTCCAGGCCCTTGATCTTGTTGAAGCTGAACACCGGCACCTTCACATAGAACCGCTTCTTCTCCTCCGGATACAGGTCAAAGAATCCCTGCTCCTTGAGGCTCTTCCCCAGGATGACTTCGGTGGCGATATCCGCCAGGGAGTATCCCGTCGCCTTGCTCAGGAACGGCACCGTCCGGCTGGAGCGCGGGTTCACTTCAATAATATATACGTCCTCGTTCCCGTCCACGATGAACTGGATGTTGTACAGCCCGACGATTCCGATGCCCAGGCCCAGCTTCTTCGCGTACTGCAGGATAATGCCCTTGACCTTGTTGCTGATGGAGAACGCCGGATACACGGAGATCGAGTCGCCGCTGTGGATACCGGTCCGCTCCACCAGTTCCATAATTCCGGGCACGAACACATCCCGCCCGTCGCAGATCGCGTCGACCTCGACTTCCTTGCCGCGGATATACTTGTCCACCAGCACCGGCTTGTCCGCGTCAATCTCCACGGCGGTCTTCAGGTAGTGCCGCAGCTGCGCCTCGTCGGCCACAATCTGCATCGCCCGGCCGCCCAGCACGAAGCTCGGCCGCACCAGCACCGGATACCCGATCTCCTCCGCCGCCATCACGCCGTCCTCAATCCGGGTCACCGCCTGTCCCTTCGGCTGGGGAATCCCCAGCTCCAGCAGGATCTTCTCGAAGCTGTCCCGGTTCTCCGCCCGCTCAATGGCCGCGCAGTCCGTTCCGATAATCTTCACGCCCCGGTCCATCAGCGGCTGGGCCAGGTTGATGGCCGTCTGGCCGCCCAGGGACGCGATCACGCCTTCCGGCTTTTCAAAGTCGATAATGGCCATCACGTCTTCCGGCGTCAGCGGCTCAAAGTACAGCTTGTCCGCCGTCGTGTAGTCGGTGGATACCGTTTCCGGGTTGTTGTTGATGATAATTGCCTCATACCCGGCCCGGCGGATGGTCTGCACCGCGTGCACTGTGGAGTAGTCAAACTCGACGCCCTGGCCGATGCGGATCGGGCCGGCGCCCAGCACCACAATCTTTTTCTTGTCCGTCAGGATCGAATCGTTCTTTTCGCTGTAGCTGGAGTAGAGGTAGGCAATGTACTTGCCCGTGTGCAGCGTGTCCACCATCCGGAACACCGGCACAATGCCCTTTTCCTTCCGCAGGGCATATACGTCCGTGTCCTTCATGCCCCACAGCCGGCCGATGGTCTCGTCCCCGAAGCCCATCACCTTCGCCTGCCGCAGCACTTCCGGATCCCCGGGGGCTGCAGCCACCGTCTTTTCCATTTCGGTGATCTTCTTCAGGCTCTCCAGGAACAGGGAGGTGATCATCGTCTGCTTGTGCACGCTTTCCACCGGCTCGCCCCGGCGCAGCAGCTCCGTCACCGCGAACAGGGTGTCCGCCCGGAATTCCGCCACGTAGTCCATCAGCTCATCCCGGCTCATCCCGTCAAACTTCGCCATGTGCAGGTGGCACACGCCGGTCTCCAGGCTGCGCACGCTCTTGAGGATGCACTCCTCCAGGTTGCTGCCGATGCCCATCACCTCGCCGGTCGCCTTCATCTGGGTGCCCAGCATGGTGCTGGCGGATGTGAACTTGTCAAAGGGGAAGCGGGGGAACTTGGCCACGATGTAGTCCAGCGAAGGCTCCATCGCCGCGTTGCCGCCGGCCACCGGAATCTCCTCCAGGCTCATGCCCAGCGCGATCTTCGCCGTCACCCGGGCAATCGGATATCCGCTGGCCTTGCTCGCCAGCGCCGAAGACCGGCTCACCCGGGGGTTCACCTCAATCAGGAAATATTCGCTGCTCTCCGGGTTCAGCGCGAACTGCACGTTGCACCCGCCCTCGATCTTCAGCTCCCGGATGATTTTGATTGCGCTGTCGTTGAGCATCTTCAGGTCGTGGTCGTTGAGGCTCAGGATCGGTGCCACCACCACGCTGTCGCCGGTATGCACGCCCACGGGGTCCACGTTTTCCATCCCGCAGATCGTGATCGCTTTGTCATTGCTGTCCCGCATGACTTCGAACTCGATCTCCTTGTACCCGCGTACGCTCTTTTCAACCAGCACCTGGTGCACCGGGCTCAGCCGGAAAGCGTTGGTGCCGATTTCAATCAGCTCTTCCTCATTGTTCGCGAATCCGCCGCCGGTGCCACCCAGGGTGAACGCGGGCCGCAGCACCACCGGATAGCCGATGTCCAGCGCCGCTTTTTTGGCTTCTTCCAGATTGTAGGTGATTTCGCTGGGGATGACCGGCTCGCCGATGCTCTGGCACATTTCCTTAAACAGCTCCCGGTCCTCCGCCCGCTCAATGCTCCGGCTGGAGGTGCCCAGCAGTTCCGTGCCGCATTCCTTCAGCACGCCCTTGCGCTCGAGCTGCATCGCCAGGTTCAGGCCGGTCTGGCCGCCGATGCCCGGCACAATCGCGTCCGGCCGCTCATACCGCAGGATTTTGGCGATATATTCCAGCGTCAACGGCTCCATGTACACCTTGTCCGCAATGGAGGTGTCCGTCATGATCGTGGCCGGGTTCGAGTTGCACAGCACCACCTCGTACCCTTCCTCCTTCAGCGCCAGGCATGCCTGGGTTCCGGCGTAGTCAAACTCCGCCGCCTGCCCGATCACGATGGGCCCGCTGCCGATAATCAGTACCTTTTTGATGTCCGTCCGCTTCGCCATGTTCTTTTCCTCCGTTCACTCTTCATAAACCACTTTTCCGTTGCAAACCGTCCGCAAACACCGCCCGTAAACCCGCCATCCGGCAAAGGGCGTCGCTTTCCCCATGGACAGGAACTCCGCCGGGTCGATTTCGTATTCCCGGGTAAGGTCCCATTCCGTCCGGTCGCCTTCCCGCATCGGAATCCCGAACCGTTCCCGGGGCGAAATCGCCATCCGCTCAATCAGGCCCTCCAGCGAAAGGATCCCCGGCCGCACCAGTCCGGTATACAGCACCGGGAACGCCGTCTCCAGCCCGACAATCCCGAAGGCGCTGCCGGCAAGCCCCCGGCTTTTCTCCTCCGCGCTGTGGGGCGCATGGTCCGTCGCGATCATGTCGATCGTCCCGTCCAGCAGGCCTTCCAGAAGCGCTTCCCGGTCCGCCTTCTCCCGGATCGGCGGGTTCATCCGGAACCGCCCGTCCTCCTGCAGGTCGCTTTCGTCCATCAGCAGGTAGTGCGGCGCCGTTTCGCAGCTCACGTCCACGCCGTCCTTCTTCGCCTGCCGGATCAGCGCCACGCTTTCCCTGCAGCTGATGTGGCATACATGGTAGGCGCATCCGGTTTCCTTCGCCAGCTGCAGGTCCCTTTTAATCGGTCCCCATTCGCTTTCGGAGCAGATGCCTTTATGTCCGTGCGCCTTTGCGTAAGCCCCGTCGTGAATGTATCCGCCCCGCAGCAGCGATTCGTCCTCGCAGTGGGCCGCGATGATCTTCCCCAGCTTCGCGCAGCGCTCCATGAGCCCGCGCATCATGCTCTCCGATTGAACGCCCTTCCCGTCGTCCGAAAAAGCGATCACCCGCGGCGCAAGCGCTTCCAGCTCCGCGGCTTCCTGTCCCTTCTCCCCGACAGTCAGCGCCGCGTAGGGGTAGACCTCCGCGATCCCGCCGGCAGCGCGGATCAGCGCCTCCTCTTCCATGAGCTGGGCCACGCTGTCCGGCACCGGGTTCAGGTTCGGCATCGCGCACACCGCGGTGTACCCGCCCCGGGCCGCCGCCCGGCTTCCCGAAACGATCGTTTCCTTATAAGAAAAACCCGGCTCCCTGAAGTGCACATGCACATCACAGAAGCCGGGAAAAGAGAATACGCCGTCCGATTCCTGAACCAGTCCTTTCCGCATGCCCGCGGTCGCTTCCTGTCTCACAGTCATCGCGCTTTCTCCTTGCATCAAAAAAGCCCTGCCGGCATTTCGGCAGAGCCCTGATTGCGTCAATGAAGCGCCTGCTGCAGCGCAGCACACGTCGTTTCCGCCCGGATCTTGCCGATATCGCCGTATCGCCTTAAAGATCGGTACCGGGGTATTTTGTATCATATTCCTTTCCGGTTGTCAAGACCATTTCGTGATCATTCCTCCGGCGGCATGGTTGTCCAGTGGCGCTCGTCCACGCCCTCTTCCTTCTGGCCCCGCACATGGTCCACCACGTTGCCGAACCACAGGGTTACCGCCTGCGCCATCAGGCGGTTGAACACCCGCCGGGTTTCCGGATCCAGTTCCTTCCGGCCGCCGTACATCTTCCGGAAGCTCCGGAATTTTTCATTCAGCAGTTCGCTCATCTTCGTGGCGTTTGTGGTGTCCGCCATCTTAAACAGCGTATCCACAAAGGTGCCGCGCTGTTCGGGCGTCGAGTTCTGCAGCCATTCATGGAATGTTTCGCAGACGATTTCCGCTTTCCGGTCGATGCTTTCCATTTCCTCGAACTTCCCGCCGTATACCTGCCAGCTCATGGGATCATGCTGGCTCAGGCCGGTCGCAACGGAATGCACCACCGTGTAGGGCGTGTAGTAATCCATCAGCAGCCCGATGATGCTGGTCTGCGGAATATAGGAATGGATTTTGTCCCTGATCCGCTTGTAGCCTTCGCCGGTAGAAACCTGCCGGTTCATGCCCGGCCCGTCGTAGGACCAGATACCTTCAATCCGGTCCTGGATATCCGCAGGCACGGCGGACGCCGCGTACACCGCCAGGTTCCCGCCCTTGCTGTGGCCCGCCAGGCGCAGCGGCCGGTCAGTGATATTCGCCGCCTGCGTCAGGTAATATGCGGCCGCCTCCTGTCCCGGAACCCAGGTCCGGTACGCCATGTCGAAATCTTCCCGCCAGCCCACCAGCGTATTGTCCGTGCCCCGGAAGGCAACGGCCATCGTTCCGTCCGGCAGGTCAATGCACATGGCGGAAAACTGCATGCTGGAGGCCTCGTCCGTCATCGCGATGAAATGATGCATCCGGCTTTCCCCGAAACGGATGCTGTCCGCCATGCCGATGAAAGCGTCCTTCCGGGGCTGGAAGCTCGCGTCCGGCGATTCAATCACCAGGTCCAGCCGTTTGGCCTCCTGCATCGTCCATCCCCGGGCGTCCTGGATGCCGTGAAAATTCAGGTAACTCAGTGTGGCCATCAGCAGCCCGTCGATTGCGTTCCAGGGGCTGGCTTCCAGGGAAAGCTCCCCCCGCCACACCAGATAATCAACCATGTTTGCCATGCTGTGCCTCGGTCTTAAAACTCCGCATTTTTCTTGATTTCTTCCCATTCTTCCCGGGTGATCAGGCATTTCCGGGGCTTGCTGCCGTCCTTGGCAGCCACAATGCCCCGCTCTTCCATCTCATCCGTCAGCCGCCCGGCCCGGGCGTAGCCGATCTTCAGCCGCCGCTGCAGGGTGCTGGTGGAAATCTGCCCGTCGGAGATGGCAAACTCCACCGCCTGCTCAAACAGGCCGCCGTCCGATCCGCCGATCTCGCCGGTGCCGCCGACCATGTCCGCCCCGGACATATCGCCCGCGCTGCCGTTTTCAATCTGCTCCAGTTTCTCCAGGATATCCGGATCATAAGTGCTGGGGTTCGCGTCCCGCACATGTTTCACGATCCGGTTGACCTCCTCGTCGCTCAGGAAGCAGCCCTGCACCCGCGTCGGCGCAAAGGATCCGGTGGGCAGGTACAGCATGTCGCCCCAGCCCAGCAGCTGTTCCGATCCGTTCCGGTCCAGGATGGTCCGGCTGTCCACCTGGCTGGCCGTCTTGAAGGCGATCCGGCTCGGGATGTTCGCCTTGATCAGGCCCGTGATGACGTCTACCGACGGACGCTGGGTCGCGACGATCAGGTGGATGCCCGCCGCCCGCGCCAGCTGGGTGATCCGGCAGATATATTCTTCAACATCCTTCTTGCAGACCATCATCAGGTCCGCCAGTTCGTCGATGATGATCACGATCCGGCTCATGGGTTTCTCGCCCTTTTTCAGGTTGGCGTTGAAGCCGTCCAGGTTCCGGACCTTGCGTTCCGCAAACTTGTCATAGCGCTCCATCATCTCGGCCACCGCCCAGGCCAGGGCCGCCGCCGCCTTGTGGGGATCGTTCACCACCGGGATCAGCAGGTGCGGTATGCCGTTGTAGCACTGCAGTTCCACCACCTTCGGGTCCACCAGGATCAGCTTCACCTCATCCGGGCCCGCCCGGTATAACAGGCTGTTGATAATTGCGTTGATGCATACGGATTTACCGCTGCCGGTCTGGCCGGCAATCAGCATATGCGGCATCTTGGCCAGGTCGCACACAATCGGCGTGCCCGCGATATCCTTGCCCAGCGCCACCGTCAGCAGCGATTTTGCGGTCTGCATTTTCTCGCTCTGCAGTACCTCCCGCAGCGTCACAGTGGCCACCTTCCGGTTCGGAATCTCCACGCCCACCAGGCTCTTGCCCGGAATCGGCGCCTCAATCCGCACGGAGGTTGCTTCCATATTATAGGCGATTTCCTTCTCCAGTTTCGCCACATTGCCCACCTTGGTGCCGGTGGCCAGTTCCATCTCGAAGCGGGAGATCGCCGGGCCGTGGGTCACATGCACCACCCGGGCCTGCACCTTGAAGCTGGCCAGTGTTTCCTCCAGCTTCCGGGAGCGCATCTCGTCCTCCGCCGCGGTGTCCCCCTCCGCCGCCTTCGGCATGGCCAGGTCGGTGATCGGCGGGAAGTTATAGGGCGTCGGCATCCAGTCAAAGGATTCCTGCCGGTGCTCCGCCGGTGCCGGAGGCACTTTCAGCGTCGGCCGGAAGGTATCATCGCCGATCGTCTGCTGCACATTGGGCACCTGGACCCTGCTGACAGGGGCGGGCTCGGTCCGGGCCGTCCTGCGTTCCCGGGTTTCCCGGGTCCGGACAGGCGTTTCGTCTTCCGGTTCCGCATATGCTGTTTCCGGCTGCACCGGCCGGGCCGCTCTTTCCGCCCGCGGTTCGCTCTGCCGCACCGGCGCCTCTTCCGGCGTCGGCTGCGGCTGCGGTCGCCGGTACATGTCGATATTTTCCGGCGCCGTCCGGCTTTCGCCGCGCGGATTGGGTGTGCGTGCCGGCGCCGGCTGCTGCGTTTCCTCATCGGCGGTGTTCCAGCGGGTTGCCGGCTGAACCGGCATATCGTTCACCGTGCGCCGTTTGTTCGCTTCCGCCGCTTCCTGCAGCGCTTTCGAAATCGCGGCGCTGCTGGTTTCCACCAGGCCGTCGTTGTCCTGCTTCTTCCGTCCGAAAATCCGGCTCATCAGCGGCTGCTCCTGATCCGGATTCTCCGGGTTCTTCCTGCCGAAAATCCGGCTCTGGTGCTGCGCCTGCTCCGGCGAGGCCGCGGCCTGCCGCGCGCTCATTTCCTCCTGCCAGCGCTGCACATCCGCCGCGGAGAGGCTGCGGCCGCCGTTTGCGGGATATGGCTGCTGCACAGGCTGCGGAACCGGCTGCTCCCGGTACATCTGCTGCTGTTCGATAATCTGGCGCTGCTGCTGTTGCTCCCACTGTTGCTGCTGAACCGCCTGTTGCTGCTGCCAGGCAATCTGCTGCGCCTCCGCCTGGGCCTGGTCCCGGTCCTTCTTTCCCCGGCGGATCTGCGTCTGTCCGGTGACCAGTTCAGCAATCCGCCGCGGCGACAGGTTCACCATCATCAGCAGGCAGAACGCCGTCGCCAGAAACAGGATGATGGCACACAGCCAGTTCATCGGAAACAGTTTCCACAGCGGCCATCCGATCACGACGCCCAGGGCGCCGCCGCCGTTTTTCGAGACGCTGCAGTTGGCATACGTGCGTCCGATGACGCCTGTCCAGCTGCGGCCGCCCTGCTCGTCCAGGCGGGCCATCGCGCTGCCGCTGATCATCATGATAAACGTGCACAGCCCGACCAGGGCCAGCAGGCCGAACACCCACGGGCGGACCGGCGCCCGCCGCTGGGTGGACCAGATCACCAGCACGCCGGCCCACAGGGGAATGGCGGCCAGAATATATGCCAGGCTGCCGGTAAGACCGAAAGCGATTTCTGCCAGTCCTTTCAGGAACGGCATCCCCAGGTCCACCGCCATGAAGATCAGGACGCCCAGGGCCACCAGCACCAGCCCGCCGATATAGCGCAGTGCCATCACATCTGATGAGTAGGCCGGGGCCTGTCTCCGTTTGCTGCCCTTCTGTGTCATGCTTTCCTCCGGTTGATTAATCGTTTATTCTGTCAGCGTAATGCTGGTCAGCGTTCCGTCCGTATCCGCATACAGCTGCAGCTGATACGCGCCGAAACGGTAATAGTCGCATGTTCCGGCTTCCCGGCGCTTTGCTTCCGCCGTTTCCTCATCCAGCGTCACCGCATATTCCGGCTCGCCCAGCACGGCGCGCCATTCCTCCTGCCGGGTCCGGCCGATGCACAGCCCCCACGCGCAGCCCCGGTCCATCCGGATGCCCTGAACCACACTGGTATCCCACGCTTCGCTCAGGTAATCCGTCAGCAGGTATATGCCCCGGAAGCACCCGGGCTCCAGCGAAAACAGCCTTCCGCCTTCGTAAATGTCCGGATCGGTCAGCATGCGGTACCGGTCGGTCAGTGTTTTCACGCTGTCCCCGATGGCCGCGGGAATATCCGGCAGCCGTCCGCTCTCCGTCATGGCGCGGATCTTTTCCGCGCTTTCCCCGGTCAGCGCCAGCATTCCGTTTGCGCCGATGCGGTCCGGAATGCTGTCCTTTTCCAGGTTCAGCTCCTCCCGGATTTCATTCCATCCGATGCAGATATCCCCCGCCCGATCCGTGAGTGTGCTCAGCTGGGTCACGGGATACAGAAGCCGCAGTCCGTTCTGCTCCAGGCAGAATCCGTCCGGCAGCGGCGTCACCTCGCTGTTGCCCAGGTGCGCGCTCAGCTCCGGCGCCACGTCAAAGTCCAGGTATTCCTCCAGGGTAGCCCGGGCGGAATCCTCGTCGGTAAACAGTTCCGCCAGGGTGATTTCATGCCCGTCCCGCAGGTCGATATTGCTCCATGTCCACCGGTGCGTGGTCCGGGAGTTCTGCAGCGCGCCTTCCGCGGACATGACAATGCTCAGCACGTCCCCCCTGATTTCACCGGCCCATGTCACCCGGATTCCGAGGTTTTCCTCGGCCAGGAGCATGGTCATCCGGTCCAGGTAGCCGTTCACATCCAGGTCTTCCAGGAGGCGGCTGTTGATTTCCTGCTGCAGGGTTTCGTCCGCCATGCCGGTCAGCGCCGGATAGACGATGCTGCTGTTTCCCAGCTCCAGCTGCATATCGGTCAGCGCCGCCCCGCCGTTTTCTTCCGCACAAGCCGCCGGCACCGTCGCCAGGATCAGCGCGGCCAGCACCGCCAGGATGCGTCCCGTCTTTCGTTTCATCCTCATCGCAAAACCCTCCATAACAATATATTGTACATCGAATTTGGTTTCCGGGCAACTCCGCCGGTTTTCCGGCGGTTTGACAGGGAATTTCTCCCCCGGTATAATAACGGAAGAAACCCGACTTTGCCTTCCGGGCAGGGGACGGATTCCGGGCCGGACAGCCGCAGGGAAAGGAGCGAACGCTTTGCCGCGCAGGAAGAAGTTTTTCCGGTTGCTGCTGAAAATCCTCAGCGGCCTGGTTTCCTTTGCCCTGCTGGCCTTCGCCTGCCTCTCCCTGATTATCGCCCAGCCCCAGCCGGACAAAATCAAAGAACCGGAACCCCAGGCGCTGCTGTCCCCGGCCCCGGCCATTGAAACCCGGTCCGAATCGGAACTGACCTCGGTGGCCTCATCGTTTCCCGCGCCGCTGATGAGCTTTGTTTCCTCCTCCGGCATGCGGTTTGTCTCCGCCTCCGCCCGGGATGCAGCGGTAGACGGCGGCACCGGCCGCGTTGCCACCCTGAACTGGCAGACGCCGGACGGCGAACCGGTGATCCTGCAGAGCATCTATCCCGCTTCCGCCCTTTCCCTGCTCGGAAACGACTATCATTTTGTCTGGAAACTCGGGCCGACGCTTTTCGGCTCCGATTCAGTATATATGGAAGCAAACGGTGCCGTGCGCCTCCATGCGCGCACGGATTCAGCCCTGTATGTGGTAATTGTTCCCCCGGCCGTCGCGCCGAAACTGACCGCCCTCAGCCAGTCGCTGCAGCTGCTTTCCATGCAGTAAGAAGGCAGCCCGGACCGCATTTCATCCAAAGGAGAATCATATCATGACGCAGCCTTTTGTTCATCGTGGGTTTATGCTGGATGTCTGCCGCCATTTCATGCCGGTTCCGGAAATCCGCCGGCTGCTGGCGGCCGCTTCCCGGTGCGGCGTCAACCGCATGCACTGGCACCTGACGGACGACCAGGGCTGGCGGCTGGAAATCCTGAAATACCCGCGCCTGACCGAAGTCGGCGCCTTCCGCGGCGCCACGCATTTCGGCGGCGTATCCGAAACGGAAAACAACTGCGGTTTCTATACGCAGCAGGAAGTCCGGGACTTGGTCGCCTATGCCGCAACGCTCGGTATCGACATCATCCCGGAGATTGAAATTCCCGGCCATGCCGCCGCCATGCTCGCCGCATACCCGGAGATGGGCTGCCGCCGGAGCCGGGCCGGCCAGCCGGATGCGGAACCAACGGATGCGTATCCATATCATGTCCGGATTTCCGGCGGCATCTTTCCGGATCTCATCTGCGCTGGCCGGAAGGAAACCCTCTCTTTCCTGAAGGACATCCTGGATGAGGTGATGGATCTTTTCCCGTTCCCCATGGTGCATATCGGCGGGGATGAGGCCCTGAAGGTCCACTGGCGCCGCTGCCCGGACTGCCGGCAGAAGATGCGGAAGTATCACCTGCGCTCGGAGGATGAGCTGCAGCGCTGGCTGGTGCTGGAGCTCGGGGAATACCTGCATGGCCACGGCCGGGAAACCATCGTCTGGAACGATGTGCTGGAAGGCGGTTTCCTGCCGGATTATTTTATTGTCCAGCAGTGGCTGAGCCACGAGGACCGGATCACGGAATGGATGGCCCGGGGCGGGCGGGTGATCAACTCGGATACCCGCTGCTGGTATTTCGACTATCCCTACGGCGCCATCGACGTCCATTCCATCTGGCAGTATCCCCGGATTCCGGATTTCGCGCGGGCGTATGAATCCCAGCTGCTGGGCCTGGAGGCGCCGCTGTGGACGGAACGGATCACCAATATCGGCCGGGCGGCCCATATGCTGTTTCCCCGCCTGGCCGGCCTCGGGCTGAAAGCCGCCGGGGAGGACGCCCTGTTCTGGCCAGCCCAGGAAAAAAAGGTCGACCGGATCATGGAGGAGATCGAGGAAACCGGCCTGCGAGGCGCGCCGTCGGAATACTGGCATATGACGGAGGAAGCCGCTGCCGCCGACAGGCAGGCGGACCTCGACCGGATCTATGCGCCGGACGCGCTGCCCTATGTCCGGGCGGAAGAACAGATTATCCTCCTGGACGAAACGGAGAAGTTCATGCGGCAGCTGGGCATTCCGGAATCTTTCCTGCTGGAAGCCGGGGACATCGTGCTGGACGGCCGGGATAATCCGTCCCTGCCGGCAAGGACCGATGGGGCGGACGTGCTGATCCGCCAGATGATGGAAGCAGTGGAAAGCCGTGGCCATGGCGCCTGGCGCCGCTTCCCCGAGGAAGTATGGCTGGATACCATGAAATGTTATCCCCGGTTTATTGCGGAGCATCGCCGCTCCTACGGATATGACGGGTTTGACCGGGGCGGATGGACCGTCCGCCAGGCCGGCGCCCGGCTCTTCCGCCTCGGGGAGCTGGAATATGAACTGCTGGAGGAGCAACCGGAAAACGGAAATCCGCCCTGCCGCTGCATTTCACTGCATATCCCGTCGGACGCGAAGCTGCAGCCGAAACTGCTGAATGAATCTCTCGCGAAGGCCCGGGCTTTCCTGAAAGAGTTTTTCCCGGAATGGGCGGAGCTGCCGGTCATGTGTGAAACCTGGCTGCTGTCCCCCCGGCTGAAGGAATGGCTCCCGGAAGACTCAAAAATCCTTCACTTCCAGGCAGCGTTCGATATCGAAAGCACCGATCCGGAGGACGAAGCGGCACTGGAATGGGTCTTTTATGTGGCCGAAGGCCAGCGGGCCTCGCTGGACCTGAACGCCCTGCCGGAGGATACCACCCTGCAGCGGCAGATGAAAGCAGACCTGCTTTCCGGCGGCAAACCCGGTTCCGCCCGGGGCCGGCTCGTCCGGAATTTCTGAACAGTAAAGGAGCTCACTCTTTTCGGAGTGAGCTCCCTGGTTTTTTGGGATCGGTGATTGATCAATCGTCATCCGGATCAAGTTCTTCGTCGTCTTCCGCTTCTTCAGGCGCGGCTTCTTCTACGGTAAATTCTTCCGGCTCGATCTCTTCCTCATCGGATTCTTCTGTTTCTTCCTTGTCCACCGCGTCGATCAGCAGGCGGTCACCCCTGCTCTGCTCCAGCGCGCGGACATCGTTCTTCAGGTGCTCGGCAATGCTCGCACCAAAGCGCTGCTTGACGTCTCCGCCTTCGGCCTTGAACAGCGTGCTGCCTGTTTCGGCGGCCGCCTGGGTCAGCGCATCCATCAGCATCCGGATCTGGTCCATGTAATACAGGTAGCTTCCGGCAAAATCATTCACCGTGTTCTTGATGATCTGCTGGTTATTTTCCCGGTTCTCCTGGATTTCTTCCAGCAGGTCGTTCCGTTTGATGGCGGATTCCTTGGCAAATTCTTCTTCCTTGGTTTCGCGGGTTTCTTCGAATTCGCGGATCTTTTCGGTATACAGTTCCTTCAGTCCTTCAAATTCCACCGCGGACTGCTTGGCCTTTTTCTTCAGCTTTTTCAGGTCGTTATCCTTCAGCTGTTCTTCCAGGTCCTTGATCCGGTCTTCCGCGGACTTCAGCTTGGACATCAGCTCATGCTTTTCCTGGGCGGCGGTTTCCATCTGCTTTTTGTAGACGCTTACTTCCTGGTCCAGTTCTTCCAACTTTTTCCGGTTACCGAACATAGTCTTTTACCTCCGTTTTATTTGTATTTATGATGTTGTAATCAATTCGGCTTACAAATTATATCATATGTCTGATTCTGCCGTCAATGCCTGTTCGCCGATGTTGCCATTCTGTCACACATAAAAAAATACAATCTATCAATCAGGTAACAAAAAAACCTGATCTTTCGACCAAGCTTTTTGGCTCCCCAGGGGAGTGATCCGAGAGGTGCCCCAGTGGGGCATTCGCCGAAGGCGAAAACGAGGTGAGCGAGTCAACCGAAAGGGAGATCAAAGCCCGCTCCAAGGGCTTTGAACGACCATTGAGGTTGCGGATAGGGCGTAGACCTACCACGAACGCAGTTCGTGCAATACCGATTTATCGGGATTGCCGGGGAGCACAAAAAAACCTGATCTTTCGATCAGGCTTTTTGGCTCCCCAGGTAGGGCTCGAACCTACAACCCTTCGGTTAACAGCCGAATGCTCTGCCATTGAGCTACTGAGGAATATTGGAATCCGGCGGCGACCTACTCTCCCGGACCGTTACCAGTCAAGTACCATCGGCACTGAAGGGCTTAACTTCTGTGTTCGGTATGGGAACAGGTGG
>JAFROK010000024.1 GCA_017429695.1 Clostridia bacterium
AAGAGACGGCCGGACGGGATGAGGATGCGGTCGGATCAGAAGACGTGAAAGTCTGGTATCCCGCATCCGGAGCCGTTTCCGGAATGACATCATAATAGATGACATTCACAGACCGGCCCGGCGCCGGCGGGCTTTCCGGATACGCTTGAAATGGGATCATTCCTCACGTTCCGCTGTTTATCTGGCCACTGTTACCTCCCCGCCTGTGCACAGGCGGGCTTTTATTTCCCGTTCCTTTTTCAGTTTCCCTTCCTGCGCGCTGATGCGCAGGATCTTTTCTTTCTCGTCCCAACGCATCGGGATCAGCTGGTACATGCCCTTTTCATAATCATAGCTGATCCCGTCGTCATTGTAATACGCAAACGTCCCGTCCTCCCCGGGATAAACCACCAGTTCCGTTTCCGCATCCGGATCCTCATCCGCATACTGCTGTACCGGCAGTAGCGGAATAATCGATCCGCCCCGGATAAACACCGGAATGGTATCCAGCGGCGCCTTCACCCTGACCGTCTGCCCGCCGGTGTAGCACGCCCCGCCGTCCGGCGTATACCACATATGCCCGGCCGGAAGGTATACTTCCACGGTTTCATCCGGCCCGGCAATCTTCTCCCCGCCGGGCCGGTAATACATCGGCCGGGTCACCGGGCAGACGAGCATCCCGTCTCCCAGCATCATCTCATGGTCAATCTCCCGCAGTTTCCCGTCTTCCGGAAACACCAGTGCCGGAACCCGGATCATCGGAATGCCATGCCGGTATGTTTCTCCCATCAGTGAATACTGATACGCCATCAGCCGGTACCGCATCCGGATACACGCCGCCAGCGCGTCATAAAAAGGTTCTCCCGCCTCGCCGAACTGCCAGATCTCCCGCGGCGTATCCGTTCCATGCGCCCGCATCATCGTCAGGAAACAGGCATACTGGGTCCAGCGCACAAACAGTTCCCGGTATCCGGGATCCGCCACGCCCTCCGGAAAATTTCCCTTCCAGAACCAGGGTTCCTTGCTGTCGGTAAAGAATCCGCCGATGTCACAATTCCACCAGGGTTCCCCGGTTGCCGTAAAATTCAGGCCCTCCGGAATATGCCGCCGGAGTGTCTCCCAGGATGCGCATACATCCCCGCTCCAGGTGACTGCTGCATACCGGCGCTGTCCCGCCCACGAGGACCGGGTCACGTTCAGCATCCGCCGGTTTCCGCAGTCCCTGCGGTTTCCCTCATACATGCCGCGGGAATGGCACAGGCTGTACAGGCTGATTTCCGTCGGATCCAGGTATTTCCGCGCTTCGTCGGTATTCACCCGCATCCGTTCCTCGTCCGACGGCCGCTCATTCCCGTGCCAGTCACATTCAAAAGGCTCCGTGCAGTCGCACCACCAGGCGTCGATCTGTTCCCCCGAAAATCCTTCCCGGATCTGTTTCCAGTAGATCTCCCGGGCCTTTTCCTGAAACGCGTCATAGGTAGACCGGTTTCCCAGCATGCAGCCTTCCCGCTGCATTTCGTCCCGGTTGTCATTCTGTTCACCCTGCATGTGCGGCCATACGGACAGCATCACCTTCACATGCATTTCATGCAGCCGGTCCGTAAACCCTTCCGGGAACCGGCTGCGGTCCAGCCGTTTCAGGCCCCACTGTCCTTCCGGCCACGTCAGCCAGTCCTGGACGATCAGGTCCAGCGGAATCTGCCGCCGGCGATATTCCGCCGCGACGGCGGTCAGTTCCTCCGCCGTCATATACCGCTCCTTCGACTGGGTAAATCCCAACGTATATTTCGGCAGCAGCGGTGCCGGCCCGGTCATGCTGCGGATCTTTTCCATCAGGGAGGCATAGCTTCCGTCCCCGTAAATAAAATACCAGTCCGCCGCGTCCGCGCAGTCCAGGTACATAAACGATCCTTCCGTGCCGTCGTGGAACCGCATCATGCACCCCATGTCAAACAGGATCGCCCATCCTTTTGTGGAAACCAGCACCGGCACAACCGCCTTCAGGTTGTGCTGATACAGGAGCCTCTCATGCCCGCGCAGGTTACCGAATCCTTCTTCGTGGGACCCGAGCCCGTACAGGCCTTCTTCCGGCTGAAAATCGAAATACAGCTTTCCCCGCACGCCGTTCCGGTCCCGCCGCGCTTCCGACGGTGCGGCAGTCGCCCGGGCGCCGTCGACGCCCATGGTTTCGGTCACAGTGCTGCCGTCCCGGAAGGTGTTCAGGATGATATCCGTCCTTTCCAGTTCCGCGGGGCATGCCTGCCGCTCCCGCAGCAGCAGTTCCCTGTTTTTCCGGAAAAAGGAAACTGCGCCGGTATCCTGCCAGACCCGGATTTCAAGGTCACCCACGGTAAAAACATCCTGCCCGTCATCTGTTTCCGCCGTCCATTTCCCGGCCGGGCACGGGCATACCGTGCTGATCACCGGTTCCCGGAAGCTCCCGTCCAGGTCCCGCGTCACCCGCACAATCCCGTCTTCCCTGCCCGTAATCCGCAGGTGGATATTCCCGAACAATCCTTCCCAGATTGCTTTTTCCATCCTCATACTCCCCATTCTGTTTTCAACGGTTCCAAAATGCATCCGGTTCCTTACACCTGAGACCTGTCACCTGAAACCTATCAGGCCCAAACCACCATACGCTCAATGGCCTCCACGATCCGCTTCAGCCCGGCTGCGTCCGCTTCCGAAAACCGGTTCAGCTTCGGGCTGTCGATATCCATCACGCCGACCGGCTTCCCGTCCCGGTGCAGCGGAATCACAATTTCCGACCTGGACGCGCTGTCGCAGGCGATATGCCCGGGAAACTGATGCACATCCGGCACAACCACCGTCCGATCCTCCGCGATCGCCGTTCCGCATACGCCTTTTCCGACCGGAATATGCACACAGGCCGGCTTTCCCTGGAACGGTCCGACCACCAGCGTCCGGTTCCGCAGCAGGTAAAACCCGGCCCAGTTCAGGTCCGGCAGGGAGTCCATCAGCAGCGCGGAAAGGTTGCTGAGTGCCGGAACATACCACGGATCCGCGGAAATGATTTCCCGGGCCTGCTGATCCAGTATTTCATAATCTGTCATGATGTTTCCCTCCGTTGATTTCTCCGGAACATAAACCTGCCGGCTGCGGATTCAGGCAGCCGGCAGTCGGATAATTTCCCGTTTAATACTCAAACACCGTAATGACCCAGCCCATGTTGTCCAGCGAGGAAATGTGCGGAGCGGATGTCACCTGCAGCGCGAAGCTTCCTTCTTCGCCGACCTTCTGGGCCACCACTTCATACTTCAGCACGCCGTCCTCGTAATATGCGAGATGCGGATGCTCATGCAGGTAGGCGATATATTCCTCCAGGCACATATCCAGGCTGTGCATGAATGCGGCGTTGCCCTTGCCCACATACCGGAACAGCTTCAGCTGAACCGATACGCCGGTCACATGGTGTTTGTCCCGGGTGGCGGCCAGCGGCCATCCGTCCAGCGGGAAGCGGAAAACCAGCCCGTACTTCCAGCTGTTCTCAATCATCCAGACGCCCTGTTCGGTAGCTTCAAACTTTCTCCCGTTCAGTTCATCGTTGCCTTTTTCGTAAACCTTGAGCGTAAAGGACAGTCCGCTGTTGAATTCGCTGGTGCCCGGGAAATTGACGGCCTTCTTGGTCGCGGCAATCAGGTCATCCTCATTTGAATACTGGGAGGCCAGCTTTTCCTTCCGTTTGGTAAACAGTTCGTTCTGCTTGTCCCAGGTGCGGTAGCCTTCGGTCACGGTGTAGAAGGACAGGCCTTCTTCCTTCGCCGCGGCCGTTGCTTCCAGCAGCGCGTCCCATGCCGCCGGGAACATGGCGATATTGTGGTTGTCCACCTGGATCTTCTGTTTCGCCGCCGTATATTTGCTGTAACTTACAATGCCGCTTTCGTCAAAGTCCGCCGGCCGGGCATGCCATTCGTTCAGCAGCAGCATGCCGTTGTTCATTACTTCAGCGCGGGTTTTCGTTTCCGTTGCCGCGTTTTCCAGCGGGAATTCGCTCAGGTCCACAACATCCGCGCCTTCCGCCTTGGGTTCCGGCTTCTGGGGCGGTTCCGGCGTCGCGTTCAGGATTCTTTCCTTCTCCGCTTCCCAGTCCGAGATGGCCTGCTTGTTCTGCTGCTCAATCTCCGCGGCCTGGGCTTCCCATGCGTCCTTCGCCTGTTTATTCTGCTGTTCGATCTCCGCGGCCAGCGCGGCCCATTCATCCATCGCCTGCTGGTTCTGGCTTTCAATCGCGGCCGCCTGGGCTTCCCATTCCTCCCGGGCCTTCGCGTTTTCCTCTTCCGTGCCCGTGGCTTCCGGCTCCGGCGGCACCGTTGCCTGCGCGGGTTCCGGCGGCGCGGTCACGGTCACCGGCTGCGGCGGAACCGTCGCCTCCGCCGGCTTCTCCGGCAGCACCACCGGTGTCGGCGTAGGTTCCGCTTCCGGTGTTGTCACCCGGAGCTCAATGGCATTGCTCTCAAAGGACAGCGTCTCACCCAGCTGGTCCTTCACATAGGCCGTAAACCGGAACGTACCGGCCATCTGGATGGATGTGTCCCGGGTAAAGGACCGGCTCTCTCCGGCCGGAATTTTGCTGAACGTATAGAGCGTCATGTCAACGGCCTTGACGGTCACGTTTTCCACGTCCATGGCGCTCTTGTTGGTCACGGTCGTCGTAAAGCGGACGTCCTCCGGGATTTCGGAAACGCCGTTCTTGTCCGTTTCAATCGTGACATCCAGCGCAATCTTCCGGTCCGGGTCCGTCGCAACAATCTTAACCGGGCTGGTGGCCGTCTCAACCTGGCCGTCGGCACTGTCAGCCCGCACGGTCAGCAGGATCTCCTGCGTTTCGGTAATGGCAATTTCCTTCTCCAGCGTCACCGTTTTGCCGGCCGCCACCGTCTCCCCGCTGAAAACGGTGCCCAGTTTTTCGTCCGTCGCGGTAATATCCGTGAAGTCGGTCTTGCCGGTGTTCTTCAGCTTCAGCGTCAGTTTCACGGGATCACCGGGCGCGCCGCCCTTTTTGTCCACGCTCAGGGACGCCGTCAGGTTCACCTTGCCATGCTTGATCGTAGCCGCTTCCACCTTGGCCGTATAGGTTTTTTTGCCGACCTTGTAGGTGACCGTCGCCTGGCTGGTCATGTCCTTCTTTTTCATTTTGGCGGTAAAGGTGTGCTTCACCGTTTCACCGGCCGCAACCGCCCCGACGGATGCCTTCTGCTTGTTGTTCACGGCTTCCTGGATCGTCAGGCTGGTGATGTCCACCGTCCCGGTATTGGTAATTTCATAAATGATATTGACGCTCTGGCCTTCCTCGGCAATCCCGGGAACAATGGTCCGCGTAACGTCAATCTGCGGCTCCGCGCCTTTGTACTGAATCCGTTTGGAAAGCGCTACGGGAACCTGCTTCACTTCCCCGTCCTCTTCCACCTCGGGATAGACCACCTTAAAGGAAATCTTGCCGATATTCAGTTCTTCCTGGGTCACGGTCCATTCGCCGGTCCAGTTTTTGCTCGCGCCGGGTCCCAGGATCGGGGCGCCGAACGCCTCCACCTGCGTTCCGTCCGGGTAATACAACATCACCGGCCCGGGCATATCGCTGTCGCCCGTGTTCGTTACGGTAAATGAAATCTCAATGGTCGCCGGCTCAGCAAATTCCTGTTTGCTCAGTTCCATTTTGAACTCAAGTGATTCCGGCGCCGCAAACGCCGACCCCGCCCACAGCAGCATCAGCGCCGTGAGCAGCACCAGAGCGAATCCCAAATACTTTCTGTTCATGTTTTTCCCTCCCTGCTTTTCGCGGATGCTTTTGTCAGTCGGTGAGGTGCACCGTATCGCGCACCTTGCGGTATACATTCTCAAATGTTTCCTGCAGGTCGCCGCCGGGATAGCTGGCGCTCAGGATATACAGCACCTTGTCGTGGCAGTTGACGATAATCCGCCCCGCCACTTTGGCGCCGGTTTCCTGCAGGATGCCCTTGTAGCGGGTATAAACGCCCTTGTTTTTAATGAATTCGTATTTGCCCTTATTGTTCTTCACCTTCAGGAAATTGTAGCCGGCTGTTCCGTATTTTTCCAGTTTGGTAATTCCCAGTTCGCTGCGCAGCGCGTCCCGGGTAGCGTTGACTTCCTTGGCCAGTTCGTTTTTGGAATACTGCTTGTTCACCGGCACCACCCGGATCCGGATCTGCGCCGCGTAGTCCAGCCGCATATCCGGATTGGTCAGGATATAGGTGTCCTCCGCATCGCTTTCGGAATTCCATCCGGTGGGCCCTTCCAGGATCCATCCTGCCGGTCCCTCGAACGTCAGGTGCAGTTCCTTGGCTTCATAGGTGGTATAGTCACTATCCTTGAATTCCATTTTCGGCACCGGGGTCGGCGTCGGCCGGTCAACGGGATAGATCGGCACAGGTGTCGCGCCGGCATATTCGCTGGCAGCCGTGGGGGCAGGCGTCACCGGCGTGGACGTCTGAACAACAACGATCTGCTCGGTCTGGCCGCCTTCCTCGGAAGCGGGATCATATCCGGGATCGTCAAAATTGATGGTGCCGCCGGACTGCTGCGCAGGCGTCGGCGTCACCAGTTTGGCGATACACTGCTCCAGGTAGGTCTGGGAATCGTTGAATCCCTTCAGGTAGTCGAACCGCGCGCCGGCGCCCTGGTAATCCCCGCTGTTGAACGCCGCCACCGCTTCGTTATAGATCTGTTCCAGGTTCTCGTAGGACGTTCCGCATACCGGGCAATATTTCTTTTCGTTATGGGATCCGCAAATGCAGACCCAGCCCGGTTTGGCCGCGCCGCATTCCTCGCAGAAGCTACCCGTATTGGTCGTCTTGCAGTTTTCGCAGACCCATGTCCCGGCGCTTTCCGCAGCGGCGGAATAAAGCACCGCCCATGCGAGCGTCAGCACCATAAGCAGACAAAACAATCTCTTTTTCATTTGCAGTGTCCTCCCTCTATGTGCCCATTGAACCTGCTGCTATTGTACCCTGTATTCCCCGGAAAGTCCAGTTTTTTCACAATTTGGTACGGACATATGTTGGCAGATTGCCGAAAAAAAGATATAATATGGTCAAAACAGGGGGATCTATACAAAGGAGGGTCAAAAAATGAAGCGTTTGGTATGTCTGCTGCTGGCGCTGGTGCTGCTGCCCTGCATATCTGCACTGGCGGACCTGGATGAGTGGGAGTTCTATACCGGTCCGGATTTTACCATCCGGTTCCCGGACTATATGGTGCCGTATGATATCTCGGCGCAGGTCACCGGCCGGCCCATGATCCTCCTGGAGGATCCGGAGGATACGGATGCCGAAGGAAACCCGAATATGCAGCTGTATATCTTCCGCGCCGATGAGGAAACCTGGAAAGCCTGGCAGGATGCCTCCGCCTTCCCGGATCCCTATGGCGGATTTGAAACGATGCAGCGCATCCCGGTGGATGAGCCCCCGGTCATGGACGAGCCCGAAGAAGTGGAAATGGTCCTGACCATGGATATGTCCTATGCCCTTTACCAGTCGGAAGACGGAAAATGGCAGCAGGAAGTATTCATTTTCGACCATCCCGCCGCGGACGACTATGTGGTCATCTGCCGCTTCCCCGCCGGGGACACGTTGAATTCCGACGTCCTCCACTGGATGATCGCCTACATGACCTTCTTTGATCCGGAAACCGGAAACAGCGGAAACCTATCCGACAGCTGGTGCCCCTTCTCCCTGTACCCGGACAATCATTATGCCACGCCGTTCCGGGAAGTCGTGGTCGATGAGGACGCGGAACCCATCTGGCTCTTCGCCGAATACCCCATGACAAACTTCTCCCTGGAGCACCTGGCATGGAGTGACGACATGCTCACCGTCGTCTCCGCCGCGCCGCTCTTCACGGCCGACCAATTCACCACGGAAGAAGCCCTGGCGATCTATACCTATATTCCGGATTTCGCGCCGGAGCTCCGCGTCCATGCCGTCAACAGCGAGGGCGGCGAGGAATTCTGGTATATCACGGACAGCGGCGAGGACGGTTCCCTGGTCCTGCTGTCCGGCACCGCGGACGGCTTCTGATGGCTGACCCATATCATTTCCGTCCGCTGCGGCCGTTCTGTCTTTACCGTTTCATTTCAATGATATATTCGTCCGTTCCTTCTTCGGGCTTTCTTGTTCCGGTTTTCACAAAGCCGTGCTTTGCATAAAACCGCTGTGCATCTGTGTTTTTCTCCAAAACCCATAACACATTGCAGCCTTTTGCCACAGCAAAGCTGAGCAGCCTGCTGCCGATCCCCTGATTCGCAAAGAAGCTGTCCACATACAGCTCCGCAATCTGTTTTCCCTCAATATTGATAAATCCTTTTACAAACCCGTCATCAAGAACCCATATTCCCTGCAGCCGCTGCGGATCATGAATGTAAGCATCCGCCAGCGGATAAACCTGCATTTCCCCGAATGACACCTGGTCATTGTGAAAGATGGATCTGTAATTCATGCGTTTGGTAAAAACGGATATTTCCGCGATTCTCGACGCGTCTTCTGTCGTTGCCTGTCTGATCATACTTCTCCTCACCCGTTACAAAGTGCCATGATTGCGGAATACTCCCGATTGCTGCACAGTCAGATAAGTCATATTTCCGATATCAGATCAGTCCGTTGATAAACTTCGTCAGGGTCTCCCGGTCATAGAAGCTGGAAATATGGGACAGATAGATATCCGGTTCGACGCCCTGGTCAATGTTATAGAACGATCCGTTTTTGAAGAACGACATCCGGCTCGGTCCGGAGATCTGGAACATGGTTCCCCACGCCGTGGACATGGGCTGCACTGTACAGCTTCCGCCGCCGGAGGTCCGGCCCAGCAAAGTCACCTTCTGGGAATTTTTGAAAACAGCGGGCACCAGATTGCCGCAGGAGAAGCTCAGGGGAGAAATCAGGCAAAAGATGTTTTTATCATCCACTTCGTCCTGGCTGTTAAACTCCCTGTCCAGATTTGTATCTCCCCGGTACAGCACCGTGGAAAACGCGCCGGTGGACGTATTCTTGACGCAGAAAGGCGCTTCGCCGAGGACCCAGCTCATCACGAAGAGCGCGGCGTCCACCGCGCCGCCGCCGTTACAGCTCAGGTCGATCACCACATTCTGAATCGGACTGTCCTCCCGGTAAATCATGGCATGGGCATAGAGAATCAGTCCAATTGTATCATCCGGAAACGTTCCCCCGTTCCGGACTTCATAATAGGGAGCCCCGATATTGGCGGTAAACTCGTCAAACAAAACATAAGCGGTATTCCCGAATTCCTGATACGTGTACGGGCTGTCCCCGAGCCATTTGGCCCGCTCGGTGTGATACCGATTATAATCCGTATCGTATCGCATGCTGGCTGTCCCGTAAGAACCGTCCAGCTCCTCCTTTCCGCTCATCCAGGAATAGCTCAGGAATGAGGAATGCAGATCGTCCAGATAATAATCAATGAAATCATAGAGTGCCGTGTCCGCCTCCCAGGGATCGGTATCACACAGGGATTCATCATATCCGATCTGCCAGAAAAGCATATCAAAGTTCGTGATCTCATGGACGTCCTTCAGGCCGTACAGTACATCCAGCGCCAGGCACAGTTCCCGATAGCCGTAATCCGCCAGGGCTTCACTGCGCTCCGTCGGCTCAGCGGAATAGTACAGTTCTCCCACCGGCGTAAGACCTGAAGCGACATCCCCAAAGTAATAACCCGAATCCAAAAAGGCCGCCTTTCCGTTATAGAACGTATTCAGCCGAAAATGGGGCGAAATGATCAGATCCCCCATCGTCTGGAACGGTACATATCCTTTTCCGTCCTGAAGAATGATCTCTATCCCATAATCCTTTGTCAGCTCAAGGAACAGTTCATCCCCCTGGCGGTCGAAAGATCCTTTGATATTCCGCTGGAAAAGCTCCGCCTCGCCTGCCTCGTTGAATCCGCTGAAGGACAGAATATCCTGCAGCGAGGTATCCGAGGAAGCATGCAAAAACATGTCGTAGTCGTTGAAGGCAATCGTCCCCTCCGCAAAATCCACGGTCATGCTGTACCCGTTTTCCCGCTTCAGGATAATCTCGTTTCCCTCCTGTTGATATGTCAGGGCATAGTTTTCATCCCCGTAATAAGCGGGATACAGCAGATTGAGCAGATCACACCAGGCGTTGAGTTCAACCCAGGGAAGATCCGCCACACCGTCCATAAAATATAACGGAAATTCAGTGTTGGAATCAATCGCCCCAACATAAAGTGTCACAACCTTTTCCTCGATCTGGTGATCCGTTTCCGCCGAAGCCGGAAGGGGCATCAGATTGAGCATCAAAACGATTGCGATGATCACAGAGAGTAATTTCATGATTATGTTCCGCCTTTCTGCGAAAGGCACCCATGAGGTTATGAAACCGGGGGCCATTTCGCGTCAGATAGTTGTTTGCTATACTTTCTCTGTAGGCCTCAGCATACTACAGAACCCGAGGAGGTGAGTGGCGGGGC
>JAFROK010000025.1 GCA_017429695.1 Clostridia bacterium
ATTGAAGTGATATTGAAGTTGGCATTGGAGTGACGATGAAGTGAAATCTAATATGGTTAAGAAAAAAGCGAGTATAGATTATTGATGGTCGTGATGAAAAGAGTTCAGAGAACGGAAATTACAGAAATGCACTTCCACTTATTTTGGATTATCAATCTTCTTTTACTCAGCTGCTCATGAATTGCTTCAAAGTCTACTCAAAAGTAGACTTTGAAAGTAGACTTAGAGTAAGTAGTTACCGTATTAATACCGGATTTCTGGTACCCCGCCGGTCGTCGTCAGCAGGCAACCGCCGAGGTCTTTTTTGTCATTTCGGTTACATGACAGTTATCTGCCCTCCGGCATGACGGGCCTGTTACCTGATCTTTCAATCCTTTCATTGATGGGCTGCCTGAAAAGTGTTGATAATTCCTTACTCTGATGATGTTTGTTGAATCAACAGTATGGACAACCGGCGGTTTCTCTGCTATGATGTTTCCAAACTTCAGCGCATAAAATAATGGAAAAGGTAGCAGAATATGACACGTAAAAAACTGTTCATGGCCGTTCAGGCGGTACTGTGCGCGGTGATCGCCGCACTGCTTGCGGGAGGCGCGCTGAGCTTGTACCTTGACGGCGCGGCGAAGCAGGCCGAAGGCGATCTCTTCTACTACATGTTTACCCGGGAACGGGTCGGCGCGAAGCTGCTGCCTGTCCTGCCGCTGCTGTTCTGCGCGGTCGGGCTGACAATTGCCGGCGTGATCCTTGGGATCCGGGATGAAAACGCGGACAAACCCGTGAAAGATGAAAAGCTGCTGCGGGATCTCGGCAGCATCCGGGAAAGAGCGGTACACCAGCAGGCGGATCAGAAAACCCTGACCCTGCGGACGGCGGTGCTGGTGATCGCGCTGGTCCTGATCGTAACCGGAATCATCAACGGCGGCCTGGAGGACGTGCTGGCCAAAGGCGCCGCCATCTGTACGGAGTGTGTCGGCCTTGGATAAGAAAATCGCCCGTCCGCACACCCGCCGCCTTGTGCAGCTGTATGCCGCCCTGCTGTACAACGCAAATTTAAAAGGTTTCATTGACGGACATATCTATTCCGGGAACCTGAAGGCTGCCTGTGTGCCGGGATTCAACTGTTATTCCTGCCCCGGCGCCATCGCCAGTTGTCCCCTGGGTTCCCTGCAGAACGCACTGAACGCCGCCGGGCATACCGCTCCCTGGTATGTGATGGGCATTCTGGCGCTTTTCGGCGTCATCCTGGGCCGCACCATCTGCGGCTGGATCTGCCCCCTGGGCCTGATCCAGGAACTGCTGCACAGGATCCCGACCCGGAAAATCCGGAAGAGTCGTATCACCCGGATGCTTTCCTGGCTGAAATATGTTTTGCTGGCGGTGTTCGTTGTCGCGATCCCGCTCATCTGGGGCGTCGGAAAAGGCGTCATTCTGCCAGGCTTCTGCAAGTATATCTGTCCGGCGGGTACCTTTGAGGGAGCGGTCGGCCTGCTGCAGAATCCCGCCAACGCGACGTCCTTCTACCAGCTTGGCGCGCTCTTCACCAACAAGTGGGTCATCATGATCGTGATCGGCCTGGCCTGTATTTTCTGCTACCGGTCTTTTTGCCGTTTCATCTGCCCGCTTGGCGCGATCTACGGCTTTTTCAATCGTTTCGCCCTGACCGGCGTGAAGGTGAATCCGGACCGGTGCAACGGCTGCGGCCTGTGTGTGATGAAGTGCGAAATGGACGTAAAGCACGTGGGAGACCATGAATGCATCTCCTGCGGCAGATGCATCAGCGCCTGCGCACAGGGAGCAATCTCCCTGAAGTGCGGAAAGATTACCCTCCTCGGGCCTGAAACCGGAAAGAAGGCCGACCCCGAACCGGAAATCCGGAAAAGGAAGAAAGCCGGCCGCGTCGCCTGGGGCATCGCGATCGCGGTGCTGGTGTTCGCGGTGGCCTGGTTCAATTTCATTGAGCCGGCGATAGACCGGTCAAACGTTCCCGCCGCGGCCGTGACGGAACAACCGGTACAGGCTGGAACGGAAACGGAAGCCGGTACGCAGGGAGAGGCATCCGGATCAGAGGAAAAAAACGAACCCGCGGCGGCCTCCGCGAATCTCATCGTCGGAACGGAGATCGGAAATCTCCTGCCGGACTTCACCACAGAACTGCTGAGCGGCGAAACCTTCCGCCTGTCGGACTGCCGCGGCCGGGTGGTCATCATCAACTTCTGGGGAACGACCTGCGCGCCATGCGTTGCGGAGCTTCCCTATTACGAACAGCTTAAGGTTCAGTATCCGGACGTGGAAATCCTTGCGATCCATAACCGGGCCGGTGCAAAAAAGGCGCAGGCCTTCCTGGAGGACAAGGGGTGGGATCACCTGGATTTCGCCCTGGACAGCAAGGAAAAGGGCCTGCTGCCGCTGCTGAACGCGGCGGACGCAATGCCCCAGACCATCATCCTGGACAGGCAGGGCGTGGTGGTCTACAACGCCCAGGCGCCGCTGACCTATGAAAAGCTGGAAGTGCTGTACAGGCAGGCCCTGGAGCATTGAGCGGCCGGTTTTCCGCGCATGTCATCCGCTTTCCTGAAAATATTCTGCTTCAATCCCCTCCCTGCGCTGCGTATATAAAAGTGTATGAATGCTGAAGACTGTACCCGGATCTTCAGCAGGATCCCGACCG
Source organism: Clostridia bacterium (assembly GCA_017429695.1). Taxonomy (GTDB): domain Bacteria; phylum Bacillota; class Clostridia; order Christensenellales; family Aristaeellaceae; genus Aristaeella. Next base: position 2,669 of record JAFROK010000025.1, read on the forward strand.
GCAGATCCCGCGAATTCATTTGCGCGGTTTACACTGAACTGTTTTATTTGAAAGGAGTGCGTTATTGATGAAAAAAGTCCTGCTCATCCTGCTTGCCCTTGCCCTGTTCCTTGCCGTTTCCGCTTCCGCGGAGGACGAATCCCCGCTCCTTGGCAAACCGTTTCCGGAGTTCACCGTAACGGATACTGAAGGAAATACCCTTACCCTTTCGGAGGCGCTGAAAGATCACGAAGCGGTACTGATCAACTTCTGGGCCTCCTGGTGCGGACCCTGCCGGAACGAGTTCCCGGCAATCAACAAAGTGTATGAGGAATACAAGGACAAGGTGGCTTTCATTGCCCTTTCCATTGAGCCCAAGGACTCAAACGAAAAAATCTCGTCTTTCCGCCAGGAAAACGGCCTGACCTTGCCCATGGGCCGTGATGAAGACGATAAGCTGTACGCTTATGCCAAAACGAATAGCGTTCCGGTCACCGTGATTGTCGACCGTTTCGGCAATGTTGTTTTCTTCCAGATCGGCAGCTTCTCTACCGCGGATGAACTGAGCCGCACCCTCGACGCCTTCCTCGGAGACCGGTATACCGAAACATCTGTTCTGTATTCTATTCCGGCGGATACCTCCACGGTTGCGCTGCCGGTATCCCCGGCCCGTGCCCTGCGGATTGAAAACGAGGGCGTTCAGAAAGCGGCCATTCACGTTGAAGGCGTGGAAGATACCCTGTTTTTTATCATTGTGAATGACAGTACAGCGCATGTAATTGCGGAAATCTCTGCTTCCGACGCCACTTCAGACGTCATTTTCTACAACTCCGACGCGGGCTTTACGGCCCTGAAAGAGATGCTTGACCCGGATCGCGGCGTCCTTGCCGCTGATGTCAGCGTTCCCGAAGAAGGCTACGTTATGGTTTGCCTGGTGGATTACAGTAAGGTGGTCAAAGGGGAAGACGATCCGGACATGTTCCCGTTTTATATCGTCCGCAACCCCGGTGAGATCGACTCCGTTGTCAATGCCCTGAAGGCATCCGGCCACAGCGAGGTAACCGTGGAATATGAAACAGACGCCGACGCCGGGAGCAAGGCTGACGCGGGGATCAAGGCCGACGCCTATATCATCCATGTACTCGATCAGAACGGCGATCCGGTACCGGAAGTTTTCGTTAATTTCTGTAACGATACCGCCTGTGTCCCCTGCGAGTCGGACGACGACGGCACGATTGTTTACACCGGAAATCCGGACGTCTATCATGTCCAGATCATCGACTACCCGGAGGGCTACAGCTGCGACGAGTCCTTTGAGATGTACACCACGAAAACCTACGGCGAGTGGGTCCTCCGCCTCTACAAGGACTGACCCTGGAAAGCAAGTCAGGAGCTGTGAAGAAAATCATGCGATGACGGCGACTACGTTGGAGACGAGAAATCAATCATTAAAGTCATTGAGTATACTGCGTTTAAGGAGAATCAGTACAGATTGGCCAAAGGAGGAAGAATGGAGAGCGCCTCACTCCCGAAGGAATAAGGCGTTTGTATTCATCGTCTGCTTTTTACTGTGATGAACCCTCTCCGGTTGGAACTTCGTTAAGCGGAATATTATGCGTTTTTCCGCCGGATTGATAAGCAATTGCAGGGTCAACTGTTGAATATACGTATGGCTGATTCTCTTCCTCAATGTTTGGATCACGATAAATGTTGAAATACTGCTGGTTCTCTTTTACTCCTTCCGGTGCCTGTGCCTGGATAGGGGACTTTTCTGCTGTGTCAAGCGGCAGTAAGATTGAACCGTTGGCAGTTGCATCAGGATCTGTCTCTTGTAACTGAATGGTTACTTCTCCCAGATAATTCAGGTATGAAACACAGAAGCCAAGCGAAACTTCAGCAGTTACCGACTCTCCTTCACCATTTGTTCCGTCTCCGTTTTCTCCTTTTACAAACTTTGCGGTAAAATCATCAGTGTTTTCATACATTCCACCGCCTATACTGTTTATTACTTCATCAAGAGTATGACCACTGTGCAAAAGTGAGAATATCGTATTTAATCCGGTCCTGAATTCCCCGGCGCTAAAGCTGCTATAATCTGTTGGATTGTCTGCCTGAGCCAGATATGACAGATATAAAGTTGCCAAATATCCCATTGTATAAGCACTTATACGATTACCGTCAGCCTCTGAAGTACCTATATCCGGTACGTGAGTAGGACCGCCTTCGACAGGATATACCTCTGAATACTCTTTATAGAACTTTAAAAGATCATCGGTACAGACCTCAGCGCTCTCGCCGTTTTCTCTGCTATATCCATAGATCTTGCTGTACTGGTCATATCTGAAGGTATAAACATTTTCTACTGCTGAGGCAATGCCCTCACTGAACCATCCCGGGTAATTATTTGTTTTATCATCCGTGTTTCCGGCTCTTATATAGTCGTTCAAAAACGCATGCATCATTTCGTGAATTACCGTGTTTTCGAGATTGGCTCGCTCACTCTCCTTAAATGTATATGTTCCTGTTTCCGGATCCTGCTCAAACAGTGTTAAGGCATTTACACCAAGCATACAAACATAGCTTTCTGTTCCTAAAGGGAATCCTGAAACATATGCTAAAGATTTGCTGGTGGATGCAAGACTATCCGGAAACTCCGATGTATAAACAATAAGCCCGATTCTTTCACCAATAGCCTTTCCGCCATCAGTTTCTATGAAAGTAGGAAATGCTGTAGTCAACTGAGAAACAACCTGCGGAAGGATATCATCAGAAATAAGGTTATAGAGCAATGCCATGTTGTCATATCCAAGATGATCAATTGCACTCTTGGAACAGTATATGAGGATAGGGTCCTGCTCCTGTGGCTGAGATGCATCAGAGCCACCTGAAGATGCGGGGCTGATTTCTGATGCCGCGCTTTCAGCCATTACCGGCACGATGCCTGCCATCAGGCACAGACAAAGGAATAAAGCAATCAATTTTTTCATAGGTTCCATCCTTTCTTTTCTCGCTGCCCGTTTGAAAGCAGTGGAACGATTATTCTGCCGTGTCGATTCCGGCGATTCCGATACGTTTCCTGGTAAGCTTCCTGCTGCCCATTCTCTTCATCAGGGATCTCATCATCCAATTCCTGTTCTCGTTTTTCATTCGGACGCTCACTCATGGCAGAGTCCTCTTCAGCATCCTTTCCGTCCACTCCTGTGATCCTCAATAGAGCAGGCGTTCGGAGAACCGTATTCGATCAGTCCCACGTCCGCAGGATCAATGGACACCCGCCCGTCATCAAACACGAATGCCGGAATGCCGACATCGCCGATTTCTTTGCAATGGTCAAAGACGGGATTCGTATCCCTGAGGCGGGTAAAGGCACTCATGTTCCGGATGTTTTCCCCGATATTGATGTATTCGAATTCATCCTCACGTCCCGCGATCTGCTCGTGTATATAATCACAATACGGGCATGTGGGCATTCCGTAGATTTTAATCATCCTTTGCAACCTCCATTCGTTAATCCAAATACTATTTTCTATTCATCTTCAACATAAATGAAACCCGCAAATATCAATATTCCATATCAACTGCCTTATTTCCTGTCAGGGGGTGTTTTGCTTGCTGCTTCGACCGGTTGATGATCCACGTCCGACGCGCTGGCATTGATCGGGCTGGTCTGATCATTCTGAAAGTTTCTTGAACCGGCATCCTTTTTCGTGATAGAATGTTCACGACAAATGGAAAAGGAGAGAACTGCTCATGAAGAAACTGATTGTCGCTATTCTGTTATTGGCGATGCTTTTTTCTGTTGCTCTCGCGGAAGAAACCCTTCCGGATTTGTCCAATATCTCAGTGGGGGATGTTATTACTTTCGGTCACTATGAGCAGGACAACAATCCGGATAATGGTGCGGAACCTATTGAGTGGATTGTTCTTGACGTACAGGGTGGCAGAGCACTGCTGCTAAGCAAATATGGTCTGGATGCAAAACCTTTCCATTCGAAATTAACAGGAGCCACATGGGAAACCTGTACATTGCGAGCTTGGCTGAATAGTGATTTCCTGAATGCCGCATTCAACGCGGAAGAGCAGTCTTTGATCCTGATTACTGATGTGGATAATGGCTCAGATCAAGGCTACAAGGATTGGGATTCTTCCGGCGGGAATAATACGCAGGATCGGATATTTCTGTTAAGCTATTATGAATCGAACCAGTATCTGGGTGTAAAATTTTGGCAGGATGAAGATGCAAACAAGGTTGAAGCGCGAGTTGCGCCGACAGAGTATGCTGTCAGTTTAGGCGCTGATACCAGCACAACTATGCAGACAGCGGAAGGTGAGGCGACAGTATGGTGGTGGCTTCGGTCCCCTGGCGAAATTCAGAGTGTAGCGGCCTGTGTGACCAGTGGCGGTTCACTTCGTAACAGTGGACTTAATGCCGATGGTTGTGCCGATCGTCCCGCTTTCTGGCTGAACCTGAATCCTGATATCTGATTTTATCCCTTTCAATCCTATATTTTTCCGCGCCGGTGAATTCACCGGCGTTTTTCAATGCGTTCAAAAAGGAGAAATTGTATGTCTTACTATGGAAAAAGGATGGGCCGATCTGGATGACCGGTCCAACATGGAAAATGTCTGGAAACAATATCACGCGCTCGGCGGCAACGGGGATATGAAGGATATGAGGCGGACGTTCCGCCATCTGCCGATGGTTCCCGGCGGTCAGCCGATGGTGGTATCAGACGAAGAGTAACTCTGCAAGGTGCCGGATTTCTGCGCCGGCCTCCCGGGCGTCTTTTACGCAGGTGTTGCAGTAGCCCACAACTTCCCGGGTTGGGTATTCTGAAATATGCTTCTGCATATAGGATGCCCATTCTTCCTGAGGCAGGATGGTCAGGTGCTCCGGCAGATATTCGCCAAAGTAGTGAGGCGCGAACTTCAGCGTCTGCGGAAATGGATCGTGAAGCATAAATGTTCCGCAGTATGTTTCTTCATCCCGGTTAACAGGCATTTCAACCATTTCAGCGCCTGTATGGGCCAGGCATTCCCGTACTGCCTCATGGATTCCATGCATGCTGCGGGCCCGGAAACAGTCCTGCAGCGTGAAAGTTCGCCCCCGGAGATCCGACCAAGGGAAATCCTTCCGGGACAGCAGGAACTCAAAAATATTGAGCTGTGGAATATCCGGACGCATTTCTTTCAGCAGATGCATACAGCTCATACAGATGGTGATAATGGTATCCCCTTGTTTCGGAAGAGCTTGCGTCACCTTGCAGCAGCCGGCAATCGTGACATCCGGCTGGGTTTCCATATATGCGCGTATTTTATGGGCGGCCTCCGGGAAAAAGCGCTGGAAATTGCAGCTGGGATAATAGATATACATGAAGCAAGCACTCCTTATTTTATATGCAGTTAACCTATAACCTGTTTTCGATATTGCTTTCCGTAACTCTTGCCTCCGGGTTTTTCCGGAAGCAGAAATATATGATTGTGTAAAGGAGAAAGGATTTATGATCAACTGGAGGAAAATCAGACTGATGAACAAACAATTCTGGGCAAACATGATTCCATTCATAATTCCGAATTGGCACAGTACTGTCAGCCGTCAGGCCGCTTCGTCCGTTTCCTGCCGGACATATCGATAAATGTATTCTTCTGCCAGCTCATCGATCCGGCCCGTCTCTTTTTCTTTTTCCAGGAATTCATTCACATAACTCAGCAGGTCTTCCGATCCTTTCGGCATCAGAACGCCGAGCTGTCCGTTTGTGAACGGCTCGTAAATCAGAGGGGCGGCAAGCCTCTCATCCTGCCCCACATAGTAGCCAGCCTCCATGATCTCCGTGATCATGACATCCGCTTTCCCGGAAGCAACAAGCCCCGGAATCTCCTGATTGATCTCATGGATGATCAGCGTGGCATCCGGCAGGTTCTCACGGGCGAACTTCTCATTCAGTCCGCCGGGGTTCTCCATCACACGGACTTCCGGATGATTGATGGCTTCCAAGGATGTATATTTCTCTGCGTCCTCTGCCCGGCACAGAACCGTCTTTCCATTCTCCAGATATCCCTCAGACATCAGCGCCTGCTCTTTTCTGGCGTCCGTGATCGTAATACCGCATATCGCCAGATCGAATTTACCGGCCAGAGTATCTTCCATCAGGGTCGGCCAGGATGTTTTCACATACTCTGTCTTCACCCCCAGAGAGGCAGCCAGGTCCTCCGCAAGCGCCGCGTCAAAACCCACATAGGTGTTCGTCTCCGGATCCAGATAGGACATCGGCAGATAATCTCCTGCAGTTCCTACCCGCAGTACACCGTTTTTCCGGATGGCATATATCACGTTATTTTCTTCGCCCGCTGCCTGTGTGCTGCCAAGAAATCGGATCAGCCTGTCCTGGAAATCGCGATAATACGGCTTTTCAATGAAGGCCACATGGGACGCTCCTTCGATCACTTCCAGTTCGGAACCGGCCGGAAGGTCGTCAAGGACCGCGTTCACGCGGCTGAAGTCCAGATAGAGATCCTGATCCCCGCAGATCACAAGCGTGGGGACCGTGATTTTTTTCAGATTAATCAGAGACTGTGTTTTGTCCACACAAATATCCCGTCTGCCGCCGTTGGGACTGGATTCTTTGTCATAATGCCAGGAGCCTGAACAAAGCATTTCAATGACAACAGGATCCGCAATCAGGTAATTGAACGTCCCGTCTTCATTTTTCTGGAAATCATCCGCTGCATGCTCCCATGTATTGTGATGGAACGGCTCTGTTACGTCGGCCTTGCCGAGGCCGCTCAGGATGGGCGCAAAAAGGACAAGCCTGTTTATATGCCCGGGATGGTTTGAGACAAACCGGCCGGCCGTCACTGTTCCCCAGCTCCAGCCCAGCAGATCGATCTTGTCCTGCCCGGATATTTCACAGATCTTCTCCACGGCGGCATGGATATCCTCCGCTGCATAATCCGAATCCGGAAGGAAGCCGTCTTCCACTTCCTCTGACTGACCGAATCCCGCGATATCCAGCCGCCATACAGCATAGCCTTCCCGTGCGAGAAACCGTACCAGGCTGTAATCCTCATAATCGATATCGAACTCGTGGGAGGAATATGTAACGCCGTGGATCAGGAGGATATTTCTGTCCGGATTCGATCCCGTGACCGACATGCGGTCCAGATGCAGATCGATGCCGTTTCTTTCCAGAGGGTATTCATTATAGCTGTACGAAACAGACGGCTCCGCCGCGCTGCTTTGCTTTTGTGGTTCCTCCCCGGAAGCACATGTCGCCAGTGAAAAGATCAACATAACGGCAAGAACCATTGCTGTTATTTTCTTCATATCCAATCCTCACTTTTTTCATAAATATCCTTTCGGAATTCCAGACCCTTGATCCATAAGTGATCAAAGGTCTTCTTTTTTTGCGTCCCTCACATGTTTCTTCATATTATGCAGAAAATGCGATTATGAAAAATATGCTTAATAATTTTCTCACAAGTCCACCTCGCAAATCATTTTATTCATGCCTGTGGCTATCACTATGCAGAAAAGGCATAGTGATAGCCGCAACATTCAGAACAAAGAAATACCCTTGAAGCCTTATGCTTCAAGGGCTTGCGTGGAGCATAGGGGAGTCGAACCCCTGACCTCGACAATGCGAATGTCGCGCGCTACCAACTGTGCTAATGCCCCATGTATGGATCCCGGGTTTTCCGGGGAAGCTTCCTCGACTTTACCGTCCGGAGGTTTGGGACGCTGCAGCCTTTTTTGACTGCGAACGGGAGTATATCATAAATATTCGGAAATGGCAAGCTGTTTTTAAAAATCCCGGCGATTAATCTTTGCGGACTAAACGCGGACAGCAAAAGCCGATATTGTTGTGAGGATACCGATTGTATGGTATAATATGAGATATGAAAATCATCATATAGAATACGGAACGGGGGAAAACGGAACAATGACAGCCGGGAACATATTCAATATAATTATCATTGCGGCAGGAATCGGAATCTGCGGAATGAACATCCTGCAGGTCAGTACGGGAGCACGGTTATCCAAAGAAGCCACGAGATATTTCCAGTTCTTTTTCGGCATGGTCCTGCTGTATATCGGCAGCCATCTTGCGCGCCAGCTGATGGAAGGCGTTCCGGGGCAGGGAATACGGATTGCCCTGATTACTGTGACGCTGCTGGAGTTCCTGGCTTCCGGCATGATGGCCTACCTTTTTTCCATGCTTACGCTGCATGTCGCCAACCCGGAACGGTATCGGAAAACACTTCAGCGGGTGTTCCTGGGCATGCTTGCCGTGTACACAGTGCTGATGATTGTTTCACAGTTTACCGACCTTTGCTACTATTTTGACAGCGAGAACGTTTATCAAAGGTCTCCGGGTTATCTGCTCTCCAACCTGGCGCATATCGTGATGCTGGGGATCGACATTTTCCTGCTGATTCGCTGGCGGAATAATTTCAGGCCGCGGATCCGGCGCGCTTTCTGGACCTACATTATTGCGCCTTTTGCGGCGATTGCAGCGCAGGCTTTCTTTCGGGATGTCCAGCTGATTATCCTGGCCACGGTTGCCGCGGCGGTCTATATGGCGATGGTGATCATGCGGGACCAGATGGAGAAATACGAACAGGAGCATGAAACCGCGACGCGGATGGGCGCCGAGCTGAGCATGGCCACCGACATACAGGCCAGCCAGCTGCCCCGGCTTTTTCCGGCTTTCCCCAATCGCCCGGAGTTTGACATCTTTGCCAGCATGACGCCTGCAAAAGAGGTGGGCGGCGATTTCTACGATTTCTTCCTGATTGACGATGACCACATCGGGCTGGTGATGGCGGATGTTTCCGGCAAGGGCGTGCCGGCTGCGCTGTTTATGATGGTGGCCCGGGTGCTGATTAAGTCCCATCTCCAGAACGGCGAGAGCGTCGGCGAAGCGCTGGAGAACGTGAACGACCAGCTTTGTGAGAGCAACGAAGCTGAACTGTTTGTGACCGTCTGGGCGGCGGTGATCCAGATTTCCACGGGCAAAGGAACTGCCGCCAATGCGGGCCATGAACATCCGGCCCTGCGCCGGGTCGGCGGCGAGTATGAACTCGTGACCTATCGCCATTCTCCTGCCGTGGCCACCCTGGAAGGCATTCCGTACAAGGAACACAGTTTCGAACTCCACCCTGGCGACAGCTTGTTTGTCTACACCGACGGTGTTGCGGAAGCCACGAATGCCGGGAATGAACTTTTCGGCACAGACCGGATGCTCAGGGCGCTCAACCGGAATCCGGACGCCGTGCCGGAGGAAGTGTTGTCCAACGTTATGGATGGCATCAACACATTTGTGGCCGGAGCGGAACAGTTTGATGATATTACTATGCTGTGCATGCGGTATAACGGGGTACAGAAGTGACAACCAGTCGCATGGAGATTGTGGAGGAAAGCACGATGAAGAACGTTAACGCGAATTCGGACATGATTGCCCGGAAGTATATGGATTCCCTGGTAATCGAAGAACGCCTGCTCGGTGCGGCGCAGCCGGACACGGAAGTCACATTCCTGGGGGAAACCTTTGCGACGCCCATTATGACAGGCGCACTGAGCCACCTGAAGAACGGAATGGCAGCATATGCGGAAGGGGCACGGAAAGCCAACGCGGCCTGCTGCATCGGGATGGGGAACAACGAGGAACTGGGCGCCTGCCTGGAGACAGGCGCAAAAGTGATCAAGGTGATTAAGCCCTATGCGGACCGGGAGGAGATTTTTTCCCGCATCCGGTTTGCCGAGGAGCACGGCGCGCTGGCGGTCGGAATGGACGGCGGGCACGCCATCAAACCGGAATCCGCCGAATATGATACCATTGTCGGCTGTGCTATGAAGCTGCCGACAATGGATGAATTCCGGGAATATATTACGGCAACGAAGCTGCCTTTTTTCATGAAGGATATCCTGAGCGCCCGTGACGCGTTGCTGGCGAAAGAACTGGGCTGTGCCGGCGTGATTCTCAGCCATCATCACGACCTGATGCACTGGGCGGCGCCGCCGGTGATGCTCCTGCCCGAAATCCGGGAGGCTGTCGGGAATGATTTCATCCTGATTGCGGACGGTGGCATTGATGACGGATTTGACGTATTCAAGGCGCTGGCCATGGGCGCTGATATGGTATGCACCGGAAGGGCGCTCATGGAGCCGTACATGAAGGAGGGCTCAGATGGGGTGGCGCAGAAGCTTCGGACCATGACGGATGAACTGGCATCCATGATGTACCGTACGAACGCGGCAGACGTGAAGAGCATTGACCGGAGCGTGATTCACCAGGCGTGGTGGCTATAAGCGGGATGAGTTTTATGCCTTGCCGGCGGAACCGAAGAGGTCGATCTTGTTCCGGACCACTTCCTTCATGGATTCGATCTCATAGGGAATCAGTCCCATCATGCTTTTTGCACCGTTTTTCAGGCCTTCTTCGATGCCGGCTTTACCCGCTTTGTCCAGATCGGTGAAGATGTTGATTTTGCAGATGCCCCGGCGGACCGCTTCCCGGAAATCATCGTCAGACAGTCCGCTGCCGCCGTGCAGCACGAGCGGGGTTCCGGCGGCTCCCCGGATCGCGGTGATCCGGTCAAAATCCAGCTTCGGCGGGAATTTATAATCCCCGTGGGCGTTGCCGACGGCAACAGCCAGCGCGTCCACGCCGGTCCGGCAGACAAAGTCCGCGGCGACGGCGGGATCAGTATAGTAGTCGGATGGGTTTTCCAGCTTTCCCGACCCTTCGTTATCGCCCACATGCCCCAGTTCGCCTTCAACCGTGACGTTCATGCCATGGCAGATCCGGACCATTTCCGCGACCCGGGTGAGGTTTTCCTCATAGGAAGCAGTGGAGCAGTCGTACATGACAGAGGAAAAGCCCAGCTTCAGCGCTTCCATGCACTTTTCAAAGGTGAGGCCGTGATCGTAATGCACCGCCACCGGCACGCGGGCTTTCTTTGCCATCGGAATCAGGTATTCAGCGACCCGTTCCAGGGGCATGGCGGGCAGCAGGACTTCCGCCGTACCGACAATGACCGGCGCGCGCATTTCTTCCGCCGTTTCAATGACCGCACGGGCCATCTCCACATTCACCGCATTGAAAAAACCGATGCCGTACCGCTGCTGTTGCGCTGCGGCCAGCATTTCTTTCATATTGACAAGCATGATCTTTCCTCCAGGTTATCGAATCTTCATCCTTCGTATTCGGCAATTCTTTGTTTCAGTTCATTCAGGGACAGGACGCCGCCAAGGGCGTCATAGCTGCTGACGGAGGCAGAGCCTTCCGCGGCTGCCAATTTTGTGCAGCTTTCCGGTGCTTCCCCGTTCATGAGGGCGGTCAGGAAAGCCGCGATACTGACATCACCTGCGCCGGTGGTGCTGCGCACAGTTTCCGCCGGATAACAGGGCCGGACCCCAGAACGACCGGCCCATGCGCCTGCATCCAGATTCAGCCTTGCGCCGACCTGCGCCATTCTCTCCCGGGAGCCGGTGCGGTATACCATGCCGGACAGGCCGCACTTGACCAGAACCGCACCACAGCCCAGGTCCAGGCATTGACGGGCCAGCTGATCTGCCTTTTCAGGAATGCCTTCCTGCTGCGTCATATCGCCGCCGGCTGCAGCGATGGCATCATAACAGGAACGGTCCAGCATATAGCAGAGTTCCTCAAAGCTGGGGACAAAGAAATCCACATAGGGCAAAGTGACAGCCAGGATTTGCTGCCAGTCCGCCTTTCCCGCTTCACTCTGCGGATCAACGGCCGCCAGGTCCAGGCTGGTGGCGATGCCTTTTGCCTTCACCCGCATGAACAGGTTTTTCAGTTCCGTGCCACTGTTTTCATACATCCGCTTCATCAGCGGAGGATAACCGAAATGGAACAGAACAGCTTCGGCCAGCGCTTCTTCCGGAATATCCGCGGCGGAAAAGCTGTCATTTGCACCGGGATTGTGCAGGAAAATGCGGTCCATACCAGGAACGGCCAGCACCACGGAATAGGAGGTTGAACTTTGTCCATCCGTGATCAGTCCGCCGGCTCCGTATTCCGCCAGGATGTTTTCAACGATGCTGCCGAAGGCATCTTTTCCCACTTTTCCCAGGAGTATTACGTCGTTTCCCAGCAGTTTCAGCGCAAGGCCGGTATTGGCCACGCTGCCGCCGGTATGGACGCTGGCGGCATCCATGCGGATCAGCCTGCCCGGTACCAGCAGGTCGCCGATGCGGTGACAACTATGGCCGGAAGGGAAGACCGGCGTAATATCCAGGCAGATATGCCCGGCTGAGATGACTTTACCCATGAAGGCTTCTCCTCACCGTCTGTCAGATTCCCATGATCAGGCTGACCGTGTACATTTCCAGCTGTTCGAACTTTTTTTCTGCAATCAGCCGGTTGGCATAATCATAGTCGTATTTCTTCGCTTTTTGCTTCTGCAGATATTTTACCAGAAATGCCTGTGAAAATCCATCGGAAACAGCAATAAGCGCGGATTATTCTTTCCGGACGGCTTTCAGGAGTTTTTTGTTCTCGTACATGCTGTTGTCCGCACGGTCAAGCACGGCGGCTACAGACTCATCATTCTCGTACTTTGCCATTCCGCAGGCAATGATGATGCCGCCGGTGCGGGATGCGTTCATGCTGGAATCCCGCATTTTCGCAACCAGTTCTTCGATGCTGTCATAATCTTTTCCGTGGGAGATGACCACGAACTCGTCGCCGCCGATCCGGAAGACGGGGCTATGCTTGAAGGTGTCGCAGATGATTTTGCAGGCATCGCGCAGATACTGATCGCCGGCCTGGTGCCCGGCTGTATCGTTGATGATTTTGAGATCGTTCAGATCCAGCATGACCAGGGAGAAAGGCGGCTGGCAACGAGCGGCGATCTGGTGGTCCATATGGGCTTCGACTTCCAGATAGGCATGCCTGTTTTTGACGCCCGTCAGCGCGTCAATATTGGCTTCCTTCTGGATCTTCGCGAGGCGCTTGCCGTATTCCGCTTCCTGGCGGATCTGATTATCCACATCGCTGAGGCCGACGATCAGGCGGGTGCCTTCCGGCTCTTCCACCATGGCGGCTTTCGTCTGGACATACCTGGATTTCTCATCAATGATCAGGCGATAAGTGAGGGAAAAGATGCCGAGGTGCCTGATTTCAGCGATGACATTCTCCTTGGTGAATACGGAAAGGAAAAGATTCACATCCTCCGGATCCCCATGAATCCGGGTGGTTTCCCGGGCCGACTCAAAGAAGTTGTCTCCTTCCTTTGATTGCCCGAAATCCTGCCTGAAATTGCCGGCTGAACCAAATTCGCGGTAGTGCCCGGTTTCGGGATCCACAACATAGATAGCGATAAAGTTTCCGGTGAGGGCGTGAAGACGGCCGTAGGTGACGTGTTCTTCTTTCAGCTGTTCCTCGGCACGGCGCTGCTTCATCTGTTCATCGATATCCGTAACGCCGATGACGATATACCGGTTATCATCCTTCATGCGGGTGACCTTCATCCGTACATAAAAGGGATCGCCGCCCTTGATTCTGCGATAGGTCATCTCAAATACTTTGGAGCGGTCCAGCGCATCCGAAAGGAACTGCGGATCCATGGCTTTCACAAAGGCGTCATTGTCTTCCGGATGGACGAAGAGCTTGACCTCCCGTTTGCAGCTGTCAAAGAAATCCGAGCCGTGACGGACTTCAGTGAGCACGCCGCTTTCGTCATCGGCCTGATATTCGGCGTAGTCACCGGTTTTCATATTGACATAAAAGAGGTCGGTATATCCCCGGGCCAGGGACATGGCGATATGGGCGAAGACGGTGCCGGCGTCTTTTTGCTGCTGATAGGCTTTTTCGAGCCGGAGCCGGTAGTCTTCTTTTTCATTGTTGATGACAAAGGTGTGCAGCAGGCAGGTGCCGAGCATATACGCAATCGAGTAGAGCGGGAGATAGGGGAACCACAGCTGGGCAAAGAGGAAGACGGCCATGATGAGGCCGAAGAGCGCCAGGGTGCGGTATTTATGCTTCTTTTCCGAGTCGTGCCGGGCAACCGACGTGACGGCATGATACGAAATCATGAGCAGGAAGAGGATCTGGACGCCCAGCATGACATCGCGGACGGGCAGGTCATGGTATACGCAGTCGCCATCTACCGTAAAGAGAACCGGCACAAAGATATTGGCAAGCGCAAGGGCAGAAATCAGGCATGCGATGATGCGTCCGGTATGAACGAGGGCTTTTCCGAAGGTGGTTTTATCCTCCAGGTACGCGATGGTATACTGGGCCCAGAATGATACGCCCGCGGCGGTGGCGACAAAATAAACCGTTGTATCCGCAAACAGCAGCTGGCCGAGTTTATGGCTTTCCAGCACGCCCCAGAGCACGTCCGTGACATAGTAAACCAGCACCGCAAACAGGAACCGCCTGTAAACTTTCCACGGCGGCGACTGAAAGGCGTTGGCGCGGTTCAGAATGATATCCTGGTTCACGATCAGCAGGACGATGATCGCGAGCAGGCCGATGGCTGAATAATACATTGATATCTCCATTTCATGAAAAAAATCTGATTGCAAGGGGGTATGGCATACATACCCATTCAATAATATACCATATTCGGGCGGCCATTTGAAGGAGGGTTCCATTTTGTCACACAACCGCCGCCGGATGCGGATGATACCGGGAGACGGGTTTTTCTTGTCATCCGGCCCGGGATCCGGTATAATCAAACCAGATAACGGAAAACAACATCAACAGCAGAAGAAGGGAGAAGCATATGAAGCGGTTTTTGACAATCCTGACAGCCTTTATATTCCTGCTGCCGGCCGTGGGCGCTGCCCGGGCGGCAGGGCAGTCACCATTCTGCGACGCGCTGACGGAAGCGGTTTCCTCTTTTTCATTTGAAGGCCAGGGATGCCGGATGGATCTTTCGGTTCCGGGGCAGGAATTCTACGGAACTTTGCAGGCAGGCGACGGCATATGGGAAATTGATCTCGGGCCATGGGGAAAAGCCCAGCTGTTGAACGATCAACTGGTGTATCTGTATGGGGATGTTCCGTTTGTGCTGGATTTATCGCCTTTGAGCAAAATCATCCGGGATTTATCCGAGCCGGAAGCGCTCCGGGAATGCCGGGACAGAATCGGCGGGATCGTGAAGCAGTACCTGATCGATCCGTTTGCGGCATATGCGGTTTCAGACGGCCGGGTTAATGTGCATGTGGATATTGAAAGCGGCGCGCTGAAGGAACAGCTGAAGGCGTTTATCGGGGCTTTGCTGCAGGAGGCCGGGATCGACCAGTATTACGCGGCGGCGTTTTATGCGTTGCGTGCCGCCGGGCTGTATATTCCGGAGCGAATAGAAGACCTGCCGGACTACATTGTTGATCAGATTCCGTTTGAATATACCACATACGATTATGATTATGAGTATGATGAATACATCCGGAAAACGGTTCCATGGCGAATTGAGGGCGACCTGTTTGTTTCGGGCGGGAACAGGCGCATACCGGATATCGTCTTTTCCGGATGCTTCCGGATGTCCGACCGGCTTTATCCGCTTTATTTTGAGACATGCTTCTCAGACGGCAGGACCATATTCCGCGTGGATGCGGATACGACCTTCGGCGGAATCAGCTGTTCATTTGACGGCTGCAATTTTATGGCCCAGGTGCGGGATTCCTATTCCGGAAGGATCAGTAATGCCATTGAAGGGACATATGACAGGACGACCGGGGCTGTTGACGCGGAGATTCTGGACTATGAGATGAAGAGTATCGGCCGGATCAGCGGATGCCTGCTGCGGGACAGCGCCGACCTGACCATCCGGAATTATGAGGATACGATTCAGATTTACCTGAAGAATGATAAAAGCTGCATCTATGGAAAAGTCAGGAACGGCGGCCGGGGGTCATTCAGCTATGACCTGCTGCTCAGCATGACGCCGGAGGAGGGATTCCAGGCCCGAGTGACGGGAAAGACCGGCTATACCAGCGGGGATTTATACTGCTCCGTGACATTGAATGACGGGAGCCTTTCCACAGAATTCAGTTATCCGTATGGTGACTGGCGCATTAACGGGCAAGGCAAAATGATTTCTTCACCGAACGGCGTGACGCAGTCCATCGATTTTGAGGCGGTTACAACCAACATTTACTACCGGAACGGATACCAGGATATCAAACGGATCCAATACGTTCCGGGCAGGCTGAGCGCCCTGATTGATGATAACGAATACCTGCTTGAGAAGACAGCGGACAGCGCTGAAAAAATGGCATACCAGCTTTCAGTGAATGGGGAGATGCTTTATGCGCTGGAGATGGAACTGGCCCGGACCGCATTTGGCAAAGGGTTCTCCGCACTGCTTTCCCGGGGCGGGGAACCCATCGTACGGCTCACACTCACACCGGTTGAGAAACAGATTGTTGAACCCGTTGATTTATCGAACGCGGTTTACCTCACATCGGATACGATCAACGCCTTTGTCGGCATCCTCCAATACGCAAGGTAACTTTTTTACGATCCGGCAATGCGCCGGATGCTTTCCCAGCTGAATACCCTGGTGTAGTTTTCATTCGGGAATGTGCAGTCCCAGTTCCAGGGCCGGTCAAAAACCAGCACCCGCAGGGACGGAAGATGGGTAAAAAACGGGAAGGCCTTGGGGGAATCCTCCACGGCCAGATCGAACTTCATGCGGTAATAATCTTCCGGCTCAAGGCTGAAATCACTGTTTTTGATAAAACTGTCCCGGCCGTATTTGTTGAGGCAGAACAGCTTTACATGCTCAAGGCCGTGGCGGTCCAGCCACTCACGGGACGGTTCGTAAGCGCTGAAGGGGCGCCCCGTGATGACCGAGACATCATGGCCGCAGGACAGCCATTCGTTAATGACCGAAGAAGCGCCCGGCGTTTCCTCATATGACAGGAGCACATCCGGCTGGTGGCCCCGGATCATGAACTGCTCAAACTGCTCATCATTCAGGCGGAAAGATTTATCGAGCTCAAAGAAGCGGATGTCCTCATAGGGGACATTCCGGCCGAACATTTCCATTCCCAGCTTGGAGAAGGCCCTTGCGGTTTCGCAGAGGCAGTCGTCAAAATCCACATAGATTTTCATGCGATCCGTCCTTTTCGTTTGCAGGATATGAGTCATCCGGCAATCATGTTAATCCATTTTCCGGGGCCGGGTCAAGCGGAACGTGAAAGTGGCTTGATTTACCCACCCACCCTGAAGTATAATAGGTCAAACGATTCGGAAGGACAGGTGGAAGCAGCATGATCTCAACCAAAGGACGGTATGCCATCCGCGTGATGATTGACCTGGCGGAAAATGACCAGGGACATTATATTCCCCTCAAGGACATTGCGGCCCGGCAGGAAATATCCAAGAAATACCTGGAGATTATCTGCAAGGAGATGGTCGCCGGCGGGCTGATTATCGGGTCCAGCGGCAAAGGTGGCGGATACAGGCTGTGCCGGAAACCGGAAGAATACACGCTGGATGAAATCCTGGAGCTGATGGAGGGAACGCTGTCCCCGGTGGCCTGCCTGGCGGCGGACATGAACGACTGCCCGCGGAAAAACGTCTGCCAGACGCTTCCGCTGTGGACCGAATATGATCAGATGGTGCATCAGTTCTTTCACAGCAAAAAACTGAGCGACCTGATTCCGGGATGATGCGTATGGAAACGAGGCAGTGGATGCTGCGCGGCCTGAAATCCATCCCCTGGCGCAGCATGCTGAAGGGGCTGATGCTGTATGTGCTTCCGCCGGCTGTGTGCATGATGGTTTTCGCACAGCCGATCGGGGACGCCGTTCGCGCGTCCGGTTCCGCTGCATACTGGATTCTGCTGGCCGCCTTCGGCGCCGTATGCCTCAACTGGATTGCCTATGCACTGATCCGCCGGAAGCATCCGTCCCTGTTGGTTTATACCCACGGCGCCGCATGCCTGCTGCTGGTTGTGATTGTTGAATCAGAAGCGCTGCTGAACCACCGCGGGCCTTCATCCACGCTGGCTGTGATCGGCGGATGCCTGGCGCTGGGTGCGCTGTTTATGTTCAGCTTCCAGCTGGCTTCATACCACAACAAATTTGCCCACTCGACCGCGGTGGTGCTGTGGGTGATCATCGGATTTGCTTTTGCCTTTATGGCATACAGTGTGGCCCGGGATATTGAGGCGAATATCGTCAGCGCGGATACCTGGATTACCTCTGTGATCCTCGTTGCGCTGATTCCGGCCGCTTTCAGCCGCAGGATCCTCGCATCATTCCGGGCCGGAGCGGAGCGCCGCAGGGCAACCGCCGTTGCGGAGGGACGGATTGTGCAGATGGTCGGGGAAACCCGGCTGGACCGGGATAACGACCTGGTGACCGATTACTACGCCCGGGTGCAGTACACGGTGGACGGCGTTGATTATGAGACGCACGCGGACATATCCAAAGCGGCCATGCGGCTGTATGGCAGGAAAGCGTTTACCGGCCGGGAAATTCCCGTATACTATGAACCGGAAAACCCGGCGCATGCCTACACGCGCCGGGTGGACAGGCGGTTTCTGATTCAAAGCAGGAAGAATGATCCGCCGGAAGAAGAAAACGCGGAAAACGAATGATTCCGGTGACTGCTCAGTTTGAAAGGACAAAAGACGCTATATCCAGGATGACCTGTTCATCCACTTTGCCTTCGCGGGAATAAACCGCGGAGGCTTCTGTTTTCAGCCCGGGAACGAACGGGTGCGTCAGGCCCGGATAGGATTTCAGGGTCCAGTTTTCCTTCTGGCCGAAGGCGTCCTGCCAGATGCCGAAATCCACCATGGTGACCTGATAGTCTTCCTCGCCCTGCAGGAGCAGGACCGGTTTGGTGATTTCCTCCGCGGCCTGCATGATATCGTAAGATGCCAGCCACTTCCAGTAGGCGGAATAGACATTCATGACCGTATCATCCTCGGACAGGGCATCCAGGTTCTCCAGCTTATCCAGGTCCGCAAACACCGCGTCCGCTTCCGCCTGCTGCTCTTCCGTGACTTCCGGCAGGAGGGAAAGCAGGTATTCATACTGCTCCCGGATCAGCTCATCCAGGGGGCGGGGGGAGGCGGCCAGCATGATATATCCGCGGGCGGTGACCGGCGCGGATACCAGCTCCCGGGCGATTTGCGGAATAGCGTTGCCGCCCAGGCTGTGGCCCAGAACATAAATCCGGTCCGGATCGATTTTATCCTGCCCAGCCAGCAGCTGCACCGCATTGACGGCATCCTCAATCGATTCATTCTCCAGGGTGAATTGCTTATCGGAGGCGAGATAGAGCCCGAAGGTATAGCTGCGCTTGTCAAACCGATAGACGGCGACGCCCTGCGCTGCCAGGCCTTCCGCGATGTCCCGGAAGGGCTTCAGGCTGCCGAGGGTTTCATCCTTGTCACTGGTGCCGGAACCATGGATCAGGATTACTGCCGGGAAGGGACCTTCCCCCTTCGGCAGGGTCAGGAT
Organism: Clostridia bacterium; assembly: GCA_017429695.1. Taxonomy (GTDB): domain Bacteria; phylum Bacillota; class Clostridia; order Christensenellales; family Aristaeellaceae; genus Aristaeella. The sequence goes on from JAFROK010000025.1 coordinate 22,104, forward strand.
GCCCGGAAGTTCGCCCAGGGACGGAACGGGGAGGGGCAGGCTGACGCTGTCGAAGAGATCGGATTCGGCAGGCGCTTCTTCCTTTCCGCCGCTGTAGGCGCCGGTGGAGAGGCCGGCGATTGCGCCGTCCTGGACAATGAGTACCAGATCCGCGGAGGTGACGGAAAAGACGCAGGGAACGAAGAAAGCCTTGAAGCCCTGGATTTCCCCCTCATAAGCCGGGTCCACTTTCAGCAGCGCCCCCAGCGGGGCAAACTGCGCCGCCAGGCCGCTGATGCCGCCATAAGCCGCCAGGGCGGATTCCATCTGGGCGGAAAGGGCCCACGCGCCGTTCATCTCTTCCGGATGTTCGCCGAAGAACGCCGCGACGAAATCATCGGCGTCGGCTGGTGATTCCATTTTCCGGGACTCCCCGGCGAAGGCTCCGCAGCAGGAAAGCAGCAGGGCCAGGGACAGCAATACCATCAATATCTTTTTCATTTTCTGTTTCCTTTCCCCTGAAGCTAATTCAGGATACGGAAGGTTTTTGCGTGTCAATTCAATATATAAAAAAAGGCGCTTTCAAGTCAAGCGGATTTGCATCAGAATGTCAGTTTATGATAATATGAGTTATCGCAAAAAAGGAAAAGAGGAACTTTCATCAATATTCTGCCGTCATAATGGATGAACAGCAAAAAAGGAGGAATTCACCATGAAACGCAATCATATTCTGACCGCAATCCTGCTGGGACTGCTGCTGACCCTGGCTGTGACCGTGTGCGCGTGCGCCGCGGAAATCCGCCCCATTCCCCTTGACCACGATACGCTGGACCTGAACAACGGCATGTTCTGCCTCCTGATCCGGGGCGGGGACGGAGTGGAGAAAACCGGCAGCTTTATTGCCGTGCTGTACAAAGTGGACCAGTACGACGGGGAACAGATTCGGGCGATGGCGCCGGGGGACACCGTTTATGTCGATGACCGGAAATGGACCGTGAAGGAAGTGAAAGTCCTTGCCTACGCAGATGATTCGGATGAACCGATCGATATTGAGGTTTGTCCCGAAGAGGACATGGGCGAAGACGCGTATCTTGGGTTTATGCCGGGCGAAGACGAGGGGACATACGTCGCGGTGATGGGTGACTGGAATCCCGTGACATTGGCCGGGTCGGTGAAGGTGATGCTTCCGCTGCTGGATGCGTTTACCTATAACCTGAACGATGAGGAACAGGATACGGATACATTTATCGCAAACCTTGCGTCTTTATCCAACCCTTATAATACATTATGCTTCTTCCGGGACGGGCAGCTGATCTGGGTGAACAAGTATGACTATCCCCATGGCCCGCAGGGGGCGGAAGACGGGGAATTCCGGGAAACTCCGGTATGGAAATTCTGCCACGGTTTCCGGGACGGGCTGGACACGGCGGTCATCACCGCCAGCAAAACGGACTGTGAAGAAGGCCCGATCCCGGTGGAAATCACGCCGGAAGAGGCCGAAGGGATCCGGCAGCTGGCCATGAACGGAACGGTGATCGGCAAAGCCAACGATATGTCGGTAACCGGCGGCACATGGGTCTATTCCTTTGAAACGCCGGGCGGAACCCACCTACTGTCCGTTGAGCTGTATGAAGGCCTGATTGTTGCGGCAGACGGCATGTACAGCGTTCAGCGGTAAAGGCCTGTTTTCAGCCTTTTCAGGCCATCTTCCAGCAAGGCTTTCGGGCAGGCGATATTCAGCCGCAGGAAATAATGACCGTTGCCGCCATAGATATTACCGGCCGAGAGATACAGGCCGGTTTTTTCACGGATGCGGCGCTGCAGGCTTTCCGCGTCATCGGTGTATCGGCTGACATCCAGCCACATGAGGTAGGTCGCGTCCTGGGGCAGGGCATATACATCCGGCAGTTCACTGCGGATAAATTCATATACTGTTTCGCGGTTCCGGGCGATGTATCCGCGCAGGGCGGTGAGCCATTCCCATCCTTCATCGGAGAAGGCGGCGACGGCCGCGTCGATGGCAAAGGCGTTGGGTTCGGCGACTTCATCCGTGTTCAGCGCGCGGTCCATGCGCTGGCGGAGGCCCTCTTCCGGCACGATGACGGCGGCGGACTGGGTGCCGGCGATATTGAAGGCTTTGGTCGGCGCCACGGCGGTGATGCTGTTCATGCGGCAGGTTTCGTTTACCGACGCGAAAGGAATATAGGAAGCGTCCGGCGCGGTGAGATCGCAGTGAATCTCATCTGAAAAGACCAGGACATGGTGCTTCCGGCAGAGTTCACCCACCTGGGCCAGATGCTCCCGGCTCCAGATTTTTCCCGCCGGATTCTGGGGATTGCAGAGGATCATCATGGTGGTCAGCGGATCGGAAAGCTTTTCCTCCAGGTCCGCAAAGTCCATATCATATCCGCCGTCGCGATATACCAGCGGGTTTTCCAGCACGCGGCGGCCGTTGTTGACAATGGAATTGACAAAAATATTGTATACCGGCGTCTGGATGACGATTTTTTCCGCGGGCGTCGTAAACTTCCGGACGGCGGTGGAAAGGGCCGGAATGACGCCTGTGGTGAAAATCAGCTCCTCCCGGGTGATATCCAGGCCGTGATGGGTTTTCCACCAGTTCCGGTAGGCATCGTACCACGCATCCGGAATGATGCTGTAACCGAAAATGCCGTGGGCGGCCCTTTTTTCGATGGCGCGGCGGACGCAGGGCGCGGTGGGGAAGTCCATATCCGCGACCCACATGGGGAGTTCATTTTCCTTTACATCCCATTTCAGGGAGCCCGTTCCGCGTCGGTCCGTAATCCGGTCAAAACGATCGTCCATCAGATGTTCCTCCCACTGTAAAAGGGTATTACCAAAGGGTGTCCGGCTTATCCAGCGTTTCTTTGATATCGTCGCAGACGATCTTCGTCAGGTCCGGATTGATCCGGTCCTTCTGGATGACCAGGTGGCGGATGGTATCCGCCTTGATGGTGCCGCTGCCGGGATTGAAGACGCTTTCGACGGTGCCGCGGATGTCCGCTTCGACGTTGGCGTATTCAAAAGCGAGGGTGGTATTGATCAGGCGGCAGTTTTTCATGACCAGGTTATCGATATAACACATACCCTGCAGGCTTTCGATGGTGCAGTCGATCAGCGTCAGGTTTTTGGAATTCCAGCCCAGGTATTCGCCGGTGATGAAGGAATTCCGCACGGTGGCGTTTTCAGTGTTCCAGAAAGCGTCCTTGCTGGCCAGGTGGGAATCGGAGACTTCCAGGTTCACCACACCGTCGAAACTGTAATCGCCGATCAGGTCCAGGTCGTGGACCTTGACGTTTTTGCTTCCCATGGCCAGGTACGGCCCCCGGGCCTTGACATGTTCCAGGGTGACGCCGTCGCAGTTCCAGAGGGTTTCCTGGGCGTTGGAAAGCATGACATTGGACAGGGTGACATCCTTGCAGCGGCGGAAATTTTTCGGCGCCTCGATGATGGAATTGCTCATGGTGAAGTTTTTGGTATACCACACCCCGGCACGGGCCATTTCAAAGAAGGTGACCTGGTCCAGGCGGATGTTTTCGCAGTACCAGAAGGGATATTTATACCGGAAGAGACTTTCGGTGACCCGGATATCCCGGCTTTCCTTGAGGGGCGATTCGCCGTTTTCAAACACGCAGCCGTTAAGATCCAGGTCCCGGGAGCCGAAGAGCGACCTTTCGTCGGTAAATTTGACATCTCTGTATTCCATCTTGGTTTCCTCCATATATCATCGGAATAATGACATGGTAAACCTTGAAGTTTACTCTAAGTCAAGGGGGAGATTCTTGTTCTGGATGTTACAGGTGGATTTCCATGTAGCGGCGGTAGGTGGTGAAGCCGGCGGCTTCGTAGAAGGCCAGGGCGCCGCGGTTGAATTCCCACATATTCAGCTCCAGGCGGCGATAGCCTTTTTCCACACAGTAATTCCGGATGAAGGCGATCATCGCAGCGGCGATGCCCCGGCGGCGAAGGGATTCGTCCACACAGAATTCGTCGATATCCAGGAAATTCCGCTCATACATGAAGGGGTTTTCCGGGCGGACAATGTGGTTCAGGATCGCAAAACCGGCGACCCGGCCTTCGGTTTCCGCAACGACGATTTCCTTCTGCGGATCTTCCCAGATGACATAGATATAGTCCCGCAGTTCATCGCAGAAGCCGGGCTTGAAGACCTCCGGCTTTCCGGCAACGTGCAGGTCGTTGACCTCCCTGCGCAGCCGGTTGACCGTTTCCAGGTCCTCTTTCCGGGCAAAGCGGACGGTGACCGGAATGGATTCCCGGACAGGCGGGGGCGTCCGGTCGCCTTTCAGCAGGGCGTAATGGACGGTGTCGTGGATCCCCCGGTTGTTCTTTCCCTCGCCGCGCATGAGGCCTTCCCGCCGCATGCCGGCTTTTTCCATCACCCGGCCGGATTTCGGGTTGTTCACATCATGGTAGGCGGTGATCCGGTTCAGGCCCACGGTGTCGAACAGGTAATCCATGACGGCCCGCAGCGCTTCCGGCATAATGCCGCGGCCCCAGAAGGAACGGCTGAGGCAGTAACCGATATCCGCGGCCTCCGTGGCTTCAGTCAGCTGGACAACGGCAATGCTGCCGATGGCATGCCCGGTTTCCTTCCACTCGATGGCCCAGTTGAAATAGTCACCGCTGTCATAGCGGGAGACCCAGCTATTGATGACATGGCGGGTCACATCGATCCCGGAATGGGCCGGCCAGGTCAGGAAGCGGGTGACTTCCGGGTCGGAAGTCCAGTTATTGAAAGCGTCATCCGCATCTTCGATCCGAAACGGGCGAAGGATCAGACGATGGGTTTCGATACGCTGCGTTCCTGTTTTGTTCATATAAGGATCCGTCCTTTTTCTGCTGATCTTGCAGCATGAGTATACGATGTGCGGCAGGGGAGCGTCAAGGGATGGCTTTTCTGACCGGATTCATGGCGGAATAATCCGTCTTGTGCGGAAGACGGAAAAGTGCTATAACCTTGCGGACGGTTCGGAAGACCGTCGGAAAGAGGTTTTATCTGTATGTCCCGGAGCATGACGCGCGACCTGACGGAAGGCCGCCCCCTGAAACTGATTATCTCCTTTGCGCTGCCGCTGCTGTTCGGCGTGCTGTTCCAGCAGCTGTACAGCTTTGTGGATACCGCGATTGTCGGCCGGTTCCTCGGCGCGGAACGGCTGGCCGCCGTCGGCGCGACCGGATCCGTGAATTTCCTGGTGATCGGCCTGTGCCTTGGCCTGTGCTCCGGATTCTCCATTCCGATTGCCCAGGCCTTCGGCGCGAAGGATGAAAAACAGATCCGCCGCTGCGTGTGGCATGCCGTGGTGCTCAGCGCGGTGCTGAGCGTTGTGTTTGCCGCGCTGGCCACCGCGCTGTGCAAACCCCTGCTCCGGCTGATGAATACGCCGGAAGAGATCCTGGACCATTCCGCCCAGTATATCGGCATCATCTTTGCGGCGATTCCCTGCTGCGTGCTGTATAACATGGCGGGCGGCATCCTGCGCTCCCTGGGGGACAGCCGGACGCCGGTGGTTTTCCTGGTGATTGCTTCGCTGATCAATATTGCGCTGGACCTGTTCCTGATTATTGTATGCCGGATGGACGTGGCCGGCGCGGCGGTGGCAACGGCTGTGAGCCAGCTGATTTCCGGCATCGGCTGCGTGGTTGTGATGATCCGCCGGTTCCCGGTGCTGCATCTGGAACGGGAAGACCGGGCATTCAGCCCGAAGCTGGCGAAGAGCATGCTGGGCACGGGCCTGCCGATGGGACTGCAGTTTTCCATTACGGCGATCGGGTCCGTGCTGGTGCAGTGGTCTGTGAACGGCCTGGGCGTCAATGCCGTGGCCGCGGTCAGCGGCGCGGTGAAGCTGAGCGCATTTTTTGCCTGCGTGTTTGACGCGCTGGCTTCCACCATGGCGACCTATGCCGGACAGAACATGGGCGCCCGGAAACTGGACCGGATTCACCAGGGGCTGCGCTGCACCTCCGTGCTGGGCATTATTTACTGCGCACTGGCCTTCGGGGTGGTTGCGCTGTTTGCGAAGCAGCTGCTGGGACTGTTTATTGACCCGGACGCTGCGCCGGAAGTGACCGCCATGGGCGTTCAGTACCTGACGATTAACGCGGCGTTCTATGTGCCGCTGCTGTTTGTGAATATCGTGCGCCTGAGCATCCAGGGCATGGGCTTTACGCGGGTTGCGATGCTGGCCGGAATGTCAGAAATGGTTGCCCGGACCGCGGTGGCGCTGTTCCTGGTGCCGGCGGTCGGGTTTATCGGCGCCTGCTATGCCAGTCCGACGGCCTGGGTCCTGGCGGACCTGTTCCTGTTCCCCTGCTATTACCAGATTATGCGCACCGTGCGCCAGCGGCTGATGCCCGGCACATCGGAGGAGCGGCAGAGCCGGAAGATTGTACGGCTGCACAAAGCGGCATAAATATCTTTTTGTTCGTCTTGCTTTTCAGGCGGTTCATTGGCATAGATTTTATATCAGGAAAGGAGGCGGACGGGGAAATGATATTCGCGGCATCGGACCTGCACGGATTTCCGCTGGTCCGCTTCCTGAACGGACTGAAGGCGATCGGTTTCGGGGAAACGGATTTCCTGTATATCCTGGGGGACGTGGTGGACCGCCACGGAGACGGCGGCGCCGCCATGCTCCGGTGGATGACCGTGCAGCGGAATGTGCAGCTGCTGATGGGAAACCATGAGCAGATGATGCTCTCCTGCGCGGATATGCTCCTTGACGCGACGCCCCGGCGGGTGAAACAGATGAGCCGGGAGAGCCTGCGGACTTTCCTGCACTGGTCGGACAACGGCGGAACGGCGACGCTGAACGGGTTTGCCGCCCTGCGGGAAACGGATCCGGACAGTATTCCGCGGATCCTGGCATACGTCAGCCGGGCGCCGTATTATGTGGTTACGCGGGTTCGGGGACGGGATTTCCTGCTGACCCATGCCGGACTGGGCAACTTTTCCCCGGAAAAGCCGATCGAAAGCTATACGGCGGATGAACTGCTCTGGAACAGGCCGTCGCTGGCAGATGAATATTTTGACAATGTAATGACGGTTTTCGGGCATACGCCGACGATCATGTACGGAATGCAATATGCCGGAAAGATCATCCGGACCGGGACCTGGTGCGATATTGATGTCAATACGGCCGCACACGACCAGATCGCTGTGCTGCGGCTGGATGATATGAAAGAATTTTATATTTAGCTGCCCTGGGCAAATGCGCAGAAATATGCGCCGGCCAGGACGGCGGGCGAGTTCCAGTAAATCGCGATCTCATTTGTATCGGCGGAAGGCGTTTCATCCAGGAAGCACTTTGCGGGCGGCGTGTTTTCGCCGACCTTTTCCCGGGTGTCCGGATAGGGAAGGCCTTTGTTGGGGCCGCCGGAAATCAGGCCGGGTACCGGCGCGCCAATCCCGTCCGCCCCGGAAGGCCGGTGGTGGGGATGCATGACGGAGCGCTCTCCGAATCCGGTTACAAAGCACAGGTCCAGCGCGTTCATCCCCAGGGCATAATGCCACTGCAACAGGGCGGCGGAACGCATATCCTCCCGGCCGGTGAGTTCCGCGTTCAGGATCATGGAAACCGCGTTGCTCATGATCGGGAGGATACTGCCCCAGGAATAGCGTTCCGGGGCAAGGGACGTGCCGTATCCGGAAGCGCGGGACAGGGCCAGGGCGGATTCGCTCTGCTTCAGGAAGGTTTCCTTCAAATCGGCGAACAGGATGTCGCCGGCTTTTTCTTTCAGGTCAAACAGGCAGCAGACAGCGCCCAGGCCAGCCACATTCGCCCAGCCGAATTCCGTAAGCAGCAGGCCTTCGGCAAACAGGGATTCGGCGGCGGAGCGGAAGGCTGCATCTCCCGTGGCTGCCAGGAGTTCGCAGGCGGCCCAGAAGCGCTCGTCCCGGTCGGTACGGTCGCCGTACCATCCGGTGCGGACGCCATCCGGATTCCGGAAGGGGACAAACTCCGGGTTGGCCTGCAGCCAGTTCCAGGCAGAGAGGGCGGCCTGCAGCATCCGGTCGGCCAGCGCGGCTTCAAAGGGCCGGTAAACCCGGGCAGCCAGCGCGAGGCAGGCGCTGGCGGCCGCGGTGGCGCAGTGGGACACGGGCATCAGGTATTCGGGATCCGTATCCTCCTGCGGCATAATGAACGGTGCGAAGTGGTCTTTTGTCAGTTTATGCCAGAAAGCGCCGTCGGAACGCTGCATTTCCAGCAGCCATTTCAGTTCATACAGGGCTTCGCTCAGGATGTCCGGGATTCCGCTGCCGGTTTCCGGAATGTTCAGGTCACCGGAACAGCCGGCCGGAAACAGCTTCCATGCATAAAGCAGATGGGCCACCGTGACCGCGCCGGGGCCGGTATATTTGCCGTAATCGCCGGCATCGTGCCAGCCGCCGGGAACGCGTTTGACAAAGCCGCGGTTTTCCCATTCCGCGGCAGGCGCCGTATGGCAGGCGGGATGGGTATAAACACCGGCGTGTTCCGGGCGGAGCTCGCATCCGCAACGCTGGTAATACAGGCCCTTGACCAGCGCGTCGGTGACGGGCTGCCAGGACTGCGGCCGGACGGTAAACGTACGCGATTCGGTTTTGCACTGAAGGGTATAGACGCCCTCCGGAAGCATCCCCAGATCCATGAGGAAAACCGGATCCCCGGAGGCTTCGTCCACCGGAACGGTCCGGGGCTCAAAAGAACGGAGGACACGGCCTTCGGCATTTTTCAGGATAACCGGTTCATCCGTCACAAACGCGACGGTAACAGGCAGCCCGGCGGCATACCCCGTCTGATTTACGCGGAAAGCAGAGAGCGGCTTTTGCATCGGCTTCATCCTCCCGGAAGGAGTTTTTTCCTGCAATATCAGTTGGATTGTAATCCTTATAGCTTGCTCTAAGTCAATACGGATATTTGCCGGATCGGGGACAATTGACACCCGGCCGCAATGCAGGTAAAATGGCGACGTTTGATCGATCCGTCCATTTGCGGACAGGAAGAGGCAGGAGTAATGAAACGCAGGATCGTTCTTGAATGGATCAGAATTGTCGCCGGACTGTTTGTGTTTGCCTTCGGCGTGCACCTGACCATATTCGCGAATATCGGGCTGGCGCCTTGGGACTGCCTGGGCATGGGCATATCCCGCCATACGCCGCTGAACTACGGCCTGTCCATGACGCTGATGGCGGTGATCATCCTGGGAATCGACCTGTTGCTGAAGGAGCGGATCGGGTTTGGGACGATCATTGACGCGCTGCTGACGGGCAACTTTGTGCAGCTGTTCAACGATATCAATCCGCTTCCGCTGAATGAAAGCCTGTGGGCCGGGATTTTGATCATGCTGGCCGGATTTGCCTTTATGGCGCTGGGCATGGCCATATATATGAAAAGCGAACAATGCTGCGGCCCCCGGGACGCGCTGCTGGTGGGCCTCGGAAAACGGATGCCGAAGATACCGATCGGCATTGTGGAGATCATGCTGTGGGCGGTGGTGCTGCTGGCTGGATGGCTGCTGGGCGGCCCGGTCGGCATCGGGACGATTATCAGCACCTTCGGCGCTGGTATCGTGATGCAGCTGGTATACAATATCATTCATTTTGAACCGCGTAATATGAAACACCGGGATGTGAAAGAAATCACACAAATCCTGATCTCAAAGGAAACAACCTGACTTGCGGCTGCTCCGCGAAGACAAAAGAACCGTCCCCTTGTCTTTGAAATTTTGTACGGACAACTCTTTCCTGTTGGATGATTATCTGTTATAATTGAATCACAAAACAGAATCACAGCAGGAGGGGACAGCCATGGCCATGATGGAAAGACCGCAGGTTCGGGAAACGACGGGCGGCAAGTGCTGGGAGCACCGGTTTGATCAGTTTGAACTGAAAGTATATGTGCCGGACAATGAGATTGACGGACAGACGAACAACTACGGTTTCCGGGCGCCGCTGCTGCTGGTGTTCGAAGAAGAAAAGCAGGATATGGACAGCGCGGTGAAGTTCGCCCGGGAAAGCGGACTGGCGAACATCGCCGCGGGCGTCGATTCCACGGTGCTGTTTGTTTACCCCACCGCGGAAGGCGGATGGACCGGTGCGGATGAAAGCCTGTATGCTGCGGTGATTTCCGAAATCAAGATGATCCAGGTTTACAAAGACGGAATCGTGGAAAACTACGATTTCTTCGCCAAGGAATTCAAAGGATATTTTGTCCGCGGCGCCATTTTCCGGGCGGATATTTACAGCTATGGCGCTTCGGCGGACTATGTGGCGAAGCATCTGCTGAAGACTCTGCAGGGCGAATACCTGTGGGGCCCGGGTGAGATTACGCCGGCCATGTGCTCCATGGAGCGGCTGAGCGTGGCGCCGGAAGTGCAGCGGAAGGATATCGCGGTGATCAGCGTCGGCAACAGCGCGGAAATCAACAAGGCATTTGACGGCTGCGAACACCTGCTGGTGAAGGAAAAGGCGGAATATGAAGCGGACTATGCCAGCTTTGTCCGGCAGTTCAAGATGTGGTGCGGGAGGATCGAGCTGGAACCGGATTTCCCGGCGTTGGGCATGACGGAGGAAGCGGGAAGTGTGACCGTGAAGACATCCCCGGACCATTTCGGTCCGTTCAAGAATGAGCCGACCCACAAGGTGGGATACTTTGCCTACTACAACAACGGCATCTTCGACAACGGCCCGGCACCGCTGGTGATCGGCTTCCACGGGGGCGGGGATTCTTCCATGTACCTGACGTTCGTGGCCGGGTGGTGGGAGATTGCCCACAAGTACAACTTCCTGTTTGTTTCGATTGAGAACCACCAGAATGTGATGGCTACCGAGGCGATTGAGGTCATTGAAGGCCTGAAGAAGCGGTACAATATTGATGAACACCGCATCTATGCCACCGGGTTCTCCATGGGCAGCGGCAAGACCTGGGACTGCTTCCAGGAATATCCGGATGTGTTTGCCGGATTGATGCCCGCCAGCGCGCTGTTCCCGGTATACACGACGTTCTTCGGCACGCCGGTGACCGACCGGCTGAACAAAACCGTACCGGTGCCGGTATTCTATTCCGGCGGCGAGGAATCCCATCTGCCGGAATTGGCCAAGCACGCGCCGACCGCCCTGGAACGGGTGCAGTATGTGGCGGAAGTGAACAAGCTGAAAAAGGACTTCAGCCAGGTGGATTTCGAAAAGAAGGACAGCTGGGAGAACCCGATCTGGGGCCTTTCCGGCGACCGGGTGGAGAAGATTCCGGATCCGTCCCGGGGAAGCGTGCTGACGGTTCACTATTTCGACAGCGAGGACGGCGTATGCCGGACGGCTTTCGCCAGCGTCAGCGGACAGGTGCATGAGTACCGGAAACACAGCGGGGAAAATGCGTGGCTGTTTATCTCGCAGTTCACGAGATGAGTTTTCAGTTAACTTGGAATGGAGGGATTTGACGATGGAATGGGTGACAAGGATCCTGATGGTACTGGCGGTGCTGGCGCTGGTGGTGATGCCTCTGGCGAAGGCCAAGGCGGACACTTTGGCGGACCGGGGCATTGAACCGGCAACATCTTACAAGAACGCCGGGGAGAACAACCCGCTGTATACCCAGCGGTTCGGCGCTGATCCCGGGGTGATGGAATATAACGGCCGGCTTTACGTGTTTATGACCAACGATATTATTGAATATGACGCCAAGGGCAATGTGAAGGAAAACGGCTACGGCCAGATCCGGCACATCAGCTGCATTTCATCGGACGATATGGTGAACTGGACGGACCACGGGCTGATTCCCGTGGCCGGGCCGGACGGGATTGCCCCGTGGGCGGTGAACTCCTGGGCGCCCTGCGCGGCCCACAAGACGATCAACGGGCAGGAGAAGTTCTTCCTTTATTTCTGCAACGGCGGCAACGGCATCGGCGTGCTGACGGCGGACAGCCCCACCGGTCCCTGGCGGGACGAGGTCGGCCAGCTGCTGATTACCCGGAAAACGCCGAACTGCGCCAACGTGACGTGGCTGTTTGACCCGGCGGTGATGGTGGACGAGGACGGCACCGGCTACCTGGCCTTTGGCGGCGGCGTTCCGAACGGGAAGCAGGCGGCGCCGGGCACCGGACGGATTGTGCGGCTGGGCGAGGACATGATGAGCCTGGACTGCGACCCTGTGACGCTGGATATTCCGTGGCTGTTTGAAGATTCCGGCATCAACCGGATCGGGGATACCTATATCTATTCCTACTGCTCCAACTGGCAGACGGATGGGAATGACCTGGGGCTGACCAGCGGCGCAATTCAGTATATGACCTCCAAGGATCCGCTGGGGCCGTATGAATACCAGGGCGAGCTGTTCCCGAACGAGGGACGGTTCTTCGGCATGTACGGCAACAACCACCATTCCATTGCCTGCCTGAACGGGGAATACTACCTGTTCTACCACAACCGGCCGGTGGAAAAGGCCATGGGGATTACCGGCAACTACCGCAGCCCTCAGGTGGACAAGATTGAGATTGAGGAAAACGGCAGCCTGAAGCAGGTGGTCGGCACCATGAAGGGCATCCAGCAGCTGAATCCCCTGGTGCCGTTTGACGGCGTCAGCGCCGCGACGATGGCGGACCAGGCCGGGATCCGGGTGGAAACGGACGGCAGCACATCCTGGGTGATCGGGGAAAAGGGCAGCTGGACGAAGACTGCGGATGTGTTCTTCGGGGAAAAATCGAAGAGCATTACGGTTTCCGGCAGCGCGGAAGAAGCCGGCGTGATTTATGTGATGGCGGACGGCCTGGACGGGGAGATTGCGGCGGAGATCAGCTATCCCGCGGGAGAATGGGAAGTGGAAGCGCCGCTGGAACTGATCCAGCTGCATGATCTGTATCTGGTTTTCAGCGGTGAAGCCACGCTGAAAACATGGAAGATGAAATGAGAGGGATCGCCCTGGACCTTCGGGATGAAGAACCGGATTGTGATATTACTGTATTATCAAAGTTTTTTATTTGACAGTAGGGGATCGGGCGGGTAAAATATCATAGCAAAGGCGGGACGTCTTTGCCGAAGTCGGTAAAGGCGTCTTTCTTTATGGAAATCAGGAGGAGAAAAACAATGGCTTGTACCGCGATTGTCGGGATTAACTGGGGTGATGAAGGCAAAGGCCGCATGGTGGACCTGCTGACGGAAAAGTATGATATCGTCGTACGCTTCCAGGGCGGCGGAAACGCCGGGCATACCGTGATCAACGAATACGGGAAGTTCGCCCTGCATCTGCTGCCTTCCGGCGTGTTCCGCAAAGGCGTGATGAACATTCTGGGAAACGGCGTGGCGCTGGATCCCGAGAACCTGCTGGCGGAAATCCGGACGCTGGAGGAAAAAGGCGTTAAGATTACGCCGGAAAACCTGATGATCAGCGACCGGGCATCCCTGCTGCTGCCCTGGCACCGGAAGCTGGACGAGCTGGAGGAACTCCGGCTGAAGGATAAGAAATACGGCTCCACGAAGCAGGGGATCGCGCCGTTCTATTCTGATAAATACCAGAAGAAGACCGTGATGGCCGGGGAACTCTTCTATCCGGAAAAGATGAAGGCGCACCTGCGGGACCTGATGGAATGGAAAAACCTGACACTGAAAGGCGTTTACGGCGCGGAACCGGTGACGGAAGCGGAGCTGGACGACTGGATCGAAAAATGCTGCAAGCCCCTGATGCCCTTCATCGGCGACACGCGGGAATACCTGTGGGACGCCCAGGGAAACGGAAAGCGCATCCTGTTTGAGGCGCAGCTGGGATCCCTGCGGGACCTGGATTACGGCATTTATCCCTATACCACGTCTTCGAACACGCTGGCGGCTTACGCACCGGTGGGATCCGGCCTGCCGGCAGCGGAGATCACGAAGGTGGTCGGCGTGGTGAAAGCCTATTCCACCTGCGTCGGCGAAGGCCCGTTTGTTTGCGAGACGTTCGGCGAGGAAGCGGAAAAACTGCGGCAGGCCGGCGCGGAATACGGCGCGAAGACCGGACGGCCCCGCCGGGTCGGGCCGATTGACCTGGTGGCCACCCGATACGGCGTGCAGGTTCAGGGCGCGACGGAACTGGCGCTGACGAAGCTGGACGTGCTGAGCGATATGGATGAGATTCCGGTATGCGTGAAGTATGAACTGAACGGCGAGGAGACGGACAAATTCCCCTTCCCGAGCGTGCTGGAGGACTGCAAGCCGGTGATCCGGAAGGTCAAAGGCTGGAAGAAGGACATCAGCGGCGTGCGGACATGGGAAGACCTGCCGGAAGAGGCCAAGGCTTATGTGAACATGGTGGAGCAGGCCATCGGGCGGCCGTTTGTGTATATTTCCGTGGGCCCGGAACGGGAGAGCATTATCCGCAGGGGAGTATGATTGTATGACAGATCGGTATGAAACACCATTGGGATCCAGATATGCTTCGGATGAAATGATGGCGATGTTCTCGGCGAATACCCGGTACCGGACATGGCGGAAGCTGTGGGTGGAACTGGCCCGGGCGGAAATGGAGCTGGGGTTGCCGGTGACGCAGGCGCAGGTGGACGAGCTGGCGGCGCACATTGAAGACATCGACTACGAGTGCGTCCGGAAGCGGGAAAAGGAAGTCCGCCACGACGTGATGGCGCATGTGTATGCCTACGGGCAGGTGGCGCCGGGTGCGGCGGGGATTATCCACCTGGGGGCGACCAGCTGTTATGTGACGGACAACGCCGACCTGGTGATTTACCGGGACGCGCTGAAGCTGCTGCGCAAAGGCCTGCTGGGCGTGATGAAAAACCTGTGCGATTTTGCGGAGAAGACAAAGGCGATTCCGACGCTGGGATATACCCATTACCAGCCGGCGCAGCCGGTGACCGTCGGGAAGCGGGCGTCCCTGTGGCTGCAGGATTTTATGACCGACCTGGAGGAGATCGATTTTGTGATCGACCACCTGCCTTTCCTCGGATGCCGTGGAACCACCGGAACGGAAGCCAGCTTTATGGACCTGTTTGAAGGGGACACGGAAAAGATTGACGAAATGAATCGCCGGATTGCCGCGGCGTTCGGGTTTGACAAGCGGTTTGACGTATGCGGCCAGACCTATCCCCGGAAGGCGGACAGCCGGATATTGAACGTGCTGAGCGCCATCGGGCAGAGCTGCTACCGGATGGCGAATGACATGCGGCTTTTGCAGCACGACCGGCAGATGGAGGAACCGTTTGAGAAGAACCAGATCGGGTCTTCCGCGATGGCCTACAAGCGGAACCCCATGCGCAGCGAGCGGGTTTGCTCCCTGAGCCGGTATCTGATGACCCTGCCGCAGAACGCGGCGATGACCGCCTCCACCCAGTGGATGGAGCGGACGCTGGATGACTCCGCCAACCGGCGAATTTCGCTGCCGGAAGGGTTCCTGTGCGCGGACGCGGTGCTGCGGCTGATCCGGAATATTTCCGACGGGATCCGGGTGAATGAAAAGGTGATTGAAGCGACGCTGAAGGAATATATGCCTTTTATCGCCACGGAGAATTTGCTGATGGAAGCGGTGAAGCGCGGCGGAAACCGGCAGGAGCTGCATGAGGTGATCCGCAGCTGCTCCATGGCGGCAACGGAGCGAATGAAGAACGGGGAAAGCTGCGATCTGCTGGAGCGGCTGGCGGCGGAACCGGCGTTTGGTATGACGGCGGAGGAGATGCGGGCTGTGCTGGATCCGAAGAAGTATACCGGGCGGTGTGCGGAGCAGACGGAGCAACTGGTGAAAAAGATTCGCCCGATGCTTGGAGATGCATCGGACGAATCAATCAATATTGAAGTTTAAGGATTTCGCGGCTGCGGCCGCGACCAGGGCTTTCCGATCGCCCTGGACCTTCGGGTCCAATACTTGAATTATGCATCGAGCGAATCGGTAAGTATTGAAGTATAATGATTAAACAATCCGGATGCGCTTGTCTTTCAGCTTGCCTTCCTTACCGAGGGCTACCAGGCGGGTATAGCGCTCCACAACGGTTTCCATAATGGTTTCCCAGGGCACGGGGATGGTTTCCCGTGCCTTTTCTCCTGCCCGGGCGAGCAGGTCCGGGTCCTCCAGGACGCCGGTGATGACGCGGGCCAGGTCTTTCGCGTCGTTTTCACAGAGGAAGCCGTTTTCCCGGTCGTGGATGATTTCGGCAGCGGTGCTGCCCTTGACCATGACGGAGGGCGTGCCCATGACGGCCGCCTCCCGGACGACCAGGGCGGAGGTGTCATACAGGGACGGGAAAGCGAAAATGGAAGCGCGGGCATAGAGCGCATCCAGCAGGGATGTATCCGAAATATGGCCCAGCATCTGGGAACGGTTCTGGATGTTGAGGTCATGGATTTTCTGGTCGATCTTCGCCATGTCGAGTCCCTGGCCGGCCAGCAGCAGGCGGAAGGTTTTGCCTGCTTTTTTCATTTCGGCACAGGCTTCCAGCACGGTGAGGATGTTCTTTTTCCAGTCCATCTGGCCGACGAAGAGAATGACGGGATCATTGCCCAGGTTCCAGCGGCGGGAGACCTCGTCGATATCGGAAGGATGGACGGAACGGAGGGTTGCCCCGTTCGGGATGATCTGGATTTCGCCTTCGAAACCGTAATCGCGGAGCACGTCGGCGGAGTTTTTGTTCACGGTCCAGACTTCATCGCAGCGGTTATAGAAATTGACGACGAATTTGGTGCCCATCTTGGCGATAGATTCGGATTTTGTGGCTTTGAGGAAATCGTCGTAATACTTGGAATGAAAGGTGGCCACCAGCGGGAGTTTCCGCAGGTAGGCCAGGCGGACGGCTTCCGAACCGGAATGGAACGGGCTGTGGGAATGAATGAGGTCCAGGGAAATCATTCGCATGCGGCGGCGGTAATGGGAATCCCAGACCGCTTCGCCGAGGCGGTACTGTTTGAACCCCGGGAAGCTGCGGCCCTTAAAATCGACCAATTGGAAAGGGAAACCGCCCTGATAGCCGGTATCATACATGGGGGCCACCACGGTGACCTGGTGTCCCATTTTGCTTAATGTATCCGCATAGGCATATGCGACACGCCCCACGCCGTCCACAATCGGGAGAAACGTATCGGTAAACTGACCGATTCTCAGCATTTCTGTTCATCCTCCGGAATGATTATCTCACAAAGCGGCGAAAAAAGCAAAACATTCTTGTACACTCTAAGTTTGATTTCTTGACAGCGCAACAAGGGGGATGTACAATTCAGGAAACGGATGTCATACAGTTCAGACAGCAGAAAATAAGCGGCTTTATAACCAAAGGAAAAAGGAGAATGGCGTTATGTTCAGAAAGATTGCCTGCCTGATTACGGGACTTGTGATGGCCTTTTTGCTGGTGATTCCAGCGGCTACGGCGGAGGAGGTTTCCGATCCGCCGGAGGGCATGAACCGGGTGGTTTTCTACTGGTACGGCGAAGGCGTGGATTACAGCAAATGCGACATGTGGATATGGTTTCCGAATACTGACGGCCGGGGATACCTGTTTGAGCCGTGCGAATACGGCGTGCGGGTGGCGGTGGACGTGCCGGAAGGCGTGAGCCAGGTCGGCTTCATTGTGCGGAAGGACTGCTCCGAACCCGGCGGGAGCAGCTGGGGCTCTGCTACGAAGGACGTGGATTCGGACCGGTTTGCGGACGTGAACGGAAAGGTGACGGAAGTATACCTGAAACCGGGGGACGCCCATATGTACCTGAGCAAAGACCACGGCAAAACGCTGTATGAAGAGAAGAAATTCACCCTGGCCGGCATTACGGCGCTGAACGAAATCCAGTATTTCATCAATCCGGCCACCCGCATTGAATCGCTGGACCAGGTGCGGGTTTCGGCGGACGGGGAGGAGATTCCGGTGACCGGTTTATCGAGCCTCGACAACAACGTGATTACCGGGAAGATCACCCTGGGCGGGGAACTGGATCTTTCCCGGGTGTATACGGTGGAGATTGACGGATACGGGGCCATCAACGCAGTGCCCACCAAGGTATTCGATTCCTCGGAATTCCAGGCGGCATATACCTATGACGGGGACGACCTGGGCGCGGTGACAGCCGGCGGGAAAACCGTATTCAAGGTCTGGGCGCCGACCGCGGGAAAAGTGCGGCTGAACCTGTTTGAAGCCGGGGACGGCGGCGAGGCATATGAAACGATCGACATGACCCGCGGGGAAAAGGGCGTATGGACCGCGGAAGCAGACTGCGGCGCGGGGACGTATTATACCTACCTGGTGAGCACATCCACCGGCGAACAGGAAGCGGTGGATCCCTATGCCCGGGCGGTGGGCGTAAACGGCGACCGGGGCATGGTGGTCGACCTGGCGGCTACCGATCCGGAAGGATTTGACGCGGATTCGTTTGTGGACAGCATCAGCGCGTACAACGAAGCGGTGATCTGGGAAGTGCATGTGCGGGACTTTTCCAATATCCTGGCTTCCTCCAAATATCCGGGCAAATACCTGGCATTTACGGAGCACGGGCTGACTAACGTAAACGGCGAAAAAGCCGGCATTGACTACCTGACGGACCTGGGCATCACCCATGTTCACCTGCAGCCGGTATACGACTTTGCCACGGTGAACGAGGCGACCGGTGTGCCGGCCTTCAACTGGGGCTATGACCCGAAAAACTACAACGCGCCGGAAGGCAGCTATGCCACGGATCCGTATCACGGGGAGGTGCGGATCAACGAGTTCAAGCAGATGGTGCAGGCCCTGCACAGCGCCGGGCTGGGCGTGGTGATGGACGTGGTATACAACCACACCTATGACGCGAACTCCTGCCTGAACAAGATCGTGCCGTATTATTACTACCGCTACGACGCCATGGGGCAGCCGTCCAATGGATCCGGATGCGGCAATGAAACGGCCTCTGAGCGGCCGATGATGCGTAAATACATTGTGGATTCGGTGAAATACTGGGCAAGCGAATACCATATTGACGGCTTCCGCTTTGACCTGATGGCCCTGCACGACCTTGAAACGATGCAGGCGGTGGAGGAGGCGGTTCACGCCATCAACCCGAAAGCCATTATCTACGGCGAAGGCTGGACGGGCGGGACCTCGCCGCTGGTGGACGGCCTGCGGGCCAGCCAGGCGAACATCCGGAAGGTGAAGGCCTCCGAAGGCGCCATCGGTGCGGTGGCGGTGTTCAACGACGCGATCCGGGACGGGTTGAAGGGCAGCGTGTTTGACGCGAAGGAAAAGGGATACGCCAGCGGCAATGTTTCCAAGGGCAACGCGGAAAAGGTGATCTTCGGCCTGACGGGCGGGGAGAAGATCCGGGCGGTATCCTGGCGGGCCATGGACAACGCGGTGATCAACTACATGTCCTGCCACGACAATCACACGCTGTGGGACCGGCTGCTTTCCTCCAACGGGGACGAGAGCGAGGAGGCGCGGCTGCAGATGAACCGCTTCGGGATCTCCATTGTCATGATCGGCCGGGGCATTCCCTTCTTCCTGGCCGGGGAGGAAATGCTCCGCAGCAAGGGCGGGGATTCCAACAGCTACGCCTCGGGCGATGAGGTGAACAACATCCGCTGGGACGACCTGGCTGCCGGTAGCGAGATCATGAAGATGCGGGATTTCTACCGCAGCCTGATTGCCATGCGGAAAGCCAACGACTTTATTACAAAGAGTGAAATCACCTGCGAAGTGGCCCGGGAGAACGCGGTGGAAGCCACCTGGACGCAGGACGGAAAAACCGTTGCCTACGCCGTGATCAATCCTTCCGCGAGCGCCATGGACTGGCCGCTGCCGGAAGGGGAATGGGGCGTGCTGATGATGAATGATACAGTTGTTGCAGAACCGGCGGAAACCGTCAGCGGAACGGTGAGGATCAACGGCCGCACCGTGCTGCTGGTGAAAGCAAAATAATCAGATTTCTTCCAGAATCATGACCTGTACCCGGTCCGGGCCTTCGAAGAGCAGGGCGCGCCGGTCGGAACACGGGTCCTCATAATCCGTACGGACCTCAATCCCGTTCATCCGGAGGCGCTTCAGGATGGACGGGATTTTGGATGTGGAGAAGGACAGAACCTGGCCTTCAGGAACGGGGACGGACGGATCACAGCGGAATTCCGCCTGGCTGCGGCCCAGCTGCAGCAGGATGGTTTGCTTTTCCGAATCCGGATCCCGGAGGCGCGCGACCATCCGGTAACCGAGCTTTCCGGAATAGAAATCCATGACGGCATCCGCATCCGACGCGCGGAGCACGGTGCGGGAAACGGCAACGGACCGCCGGAAGGGATACAGGGTATTGGGATGAACGCCTTTGCGCCAGGAATGGTATTCCTTCAGGTTTTTCTTCCAGACGGGATGGGTGTTTACATAGGCGAAGGCAATAAACAGGTATGCGCCGATAAATCCGCCGATGGTATTGGAAATGATATCGTCCAGGTCATACAGGCCGCGCTTGGTCAGCAGCTGCAGGTTTTCCACGATAAAGGACAGCAGGAAGCAGACCAGGGCCGGGCGGAGGCGCACCCGCTCGCGGAACCAGCGGAAAACGTAAGGCAGCAGATAACCGAAGGGGACAAATACCATAATGTTCAGGTAGAACTGGATCAGGTCTTCCGGGCGAACCAGTTTCACATTGGCAAAGGCGGAAAAGCCCTCGGTAAAGAAACGGGAGAACACATCGCTGAAGCCGTGATCGGTTTGGAAGGCATCGATGGCGTCCCGCATGGGCCGGGCGTTGATTTCATAGGAGCGCATGGCGGAACGGGAAAAAATGACCAGCCAGGCGAAAATCGCGGTATAGATGACCAGGCCGGCGATCAGCAGTCGCTGGCGGATCTGCAGCAGCCGGTCGGCATTCGGATTGGTGCTCAGCCCGCCGTGGAGGTTCAGCCCCAGCTTTCCGCAGACCTTCCGGTCAGCCCAGGGCAGCACCCAGACCATGACGGCAACGAGCCCCGTTACGCACAGCACGGTTGCCAGGTTGTTGACATCATCGGCGCTCAAGCGTTTTCACCTCCGGAAGAAACGTTGGCATCCTGTGGGGGCAGGAGGGACGGAAAGCGCAGGTTGCGCGGGTCATCCGCGTCCAGCCCGGACAGGTAGGACCGGTTTCCGATAATCTCCGCAAGTTCTTCCCGGCTGATTTCCGAAAGGAAAAGACAGCGGTAAGCGGCAGTGACCAGCTTTACGGCCAGGGCCAGAGCCTCCGCGCGCAGCTCCGCAAAGGAGGCGTCGGAGGAAACGGAGGGTTCGTGGCTGTGGGTCCAGGGCTGCTTTTTGTTGTTTTCAACATCGATATTTTTAAAATGGGATTCGGAATAGGAGAAAGATTTCAGCTTGGGATGGCCGGTTGCCCGCGTCAGGCGGGAAAACAGGCCTGCCGGGTTTTCGATCATCCGGTAGATCCGATAATGCCGGAGGGCGGCATGGTTCAGGGCGGCCCAGCAGTTTTCCCACCCGTAGACGGACCGAAAAACCGCGTCGATATCCACGCGGATGGATTCTGGCAGGCGGCAGGGCGGAAAATAGTTTTCGGTGACCGCGTGCCGCTTTCCCTCCAGGCCGGCCCGGCGAAGCTCCAGGATATCCAGGCTGTGTTCAAAGCTCATATGGCCGCGGGGAAAATGGTATTTTTCTTCTGTGAGGTGGATAATATAGGGATGAGCAGTGGAATCCAGCGCATAATGGCACAAAAAGCCGGCCAGGTAGGAAAACAGGTCATCCGGGGCGGAGCTCTGCCCGACCCGGTCCGCCAGCGCCATCAGGAATGCGCCGGGTTTGGTGGTATGCATCCGGCGGCCGCGGCCCTCCCGCCGCTTCCAGGGCTGGTACATGAACCACAGGTCCGGCCCGAAGAGGGCGAACGTATAGGGATCCACCGACAGCTTTGCCCGGATTTCCTCCGGCAGCGCCTGCCTTACTTCCCGGCCGAAAGATGCATGAACGACAATATCCGGCACGATCCTGTCTCCCTTCGGTACACTTTTTCAGCAGTATACCATTTTTTGCAAGGGGCAACAAGGGAAAAACCTTGAATTGATCGTACAAATGTGCTATGATTTTCGACAAAGGGACCAGAAGATTATTACTTATTAAAATGCAAAAACCAATATGCCCGATCCTGAAGAACCGATGCCGAAAGAAAAAATCCTGCTGAACTGTTTGCTGTTGGGGGCCGATCTGCCGGGAGGATACGGAGATGAAGAAGGAGACCAAAGGGAACGCCAGGGTATGGATCATCATTATTGCTGTTGCGGCTGTGATTATCGGAGGGTTTCTGCTGTTCAGCAAAGTGATCATACCGGGCAACAGGTATCGCGAAGCAGAGGAACTTCGCGCTGCCGGCCAGTACGGAAAGGCGGTGGACGCCTTTAAGGAACTGGGTGATTACAAGGATTCCGCGGAGCAGGTGAAAGCGACCTACTACACCGTCGGGGAGAATGAACGCAAGCTCCAGAACTGGGACGGCGCTTTGGAGGCGTTTCAGAAAGCCGGGGAATACAGCGACGCGAAGGAACAGATCAGCTCCACCTACTACCAGCACGGCGAGGCGGAGCGGGTGGCACAGAACTGGGATGGCGCAGTAGAGGAGTTTGAAAAAGCAGGGGAATACAAAGACGCGAAGGACCAGATCAGTGCCACCTACTATCAGCACGGCGAGGCGGAGCGGGTGGCACAGAACTGGGATGGCGCAGTAGAGGAATTTGAAAAAGCCGGGGAATACAGCGACGCGAAGGATCAGATCAGCGCCACCTATTACCAACACGGCGAGGCGGAGCGAACAGCGCAGAACTGGGACGGTGCGATAGAGGCGTTTGAAAAAGCCGGGGAATACAGCGACGCAAAGGACCAGATCAGTGCCACCTACTATCAGCATGGCGAGGCGGAGCGGACGGCGCAGAACTGGGACGGTGCTGTGGCCGCCTTTGAGCAGGCCGGGGAATACAGCGACGCAAAGGACCAGATCAGCGCCACCTACTACCAGCACGGCGAGGCGGAGCGGACGGCGCAGAACTGGGACGGGGCTTTAGAGGCGTTTGAAAAAGCCGGGGAATACGGCGACGCGAAGGATCAGATCAGCGCCACCTACTATCAGCACGGCGAGGCGGAGCGGACGGCGCAGAACTGGGACGGCGCTTTAGAGGCGTTTGAAAAAGCCGGGGAATACGGCGACGCGAAGGATCAGATCAGCGCCACGTATTACCAGCTTGGCGAGGCGGAACGGACGGCGGAAAACTGGGAAGGCGCCGTAGCGGCCTTTGAGCAGGCAGGGGAGTACAGTGACGCGGCCGAACAGATATCCGGCACCAAATATGCCCAGGCGGAAAAGCTGGAACAGGCGGAAGATTACCAGGCGGCCGCTGAAATATTCCAGGAGCTCAGCTCAGCCGGATGGCAGGACAGCGAAACGAGATATACCCAGGTTCTGACGGACCACAACCACAAATGGATTGAGGCGACCTGTACAACACCCAGGACATGTGAAATATTCGGTGAAACGGAAGGCGAACCCCTGGGACATGACTGGCAGGCGGCCACCTGCACGGAGCAGAAAAAATGCCTTCGCTGCGGGGTGAAGATCGGCCGGCCGCTGGGCCATGACTGGCAGGAGGCGACCTGCACGGCGCCGAAGACCTGTGTCCGCTGCGGGGATACCGAAGGCGAGCCGCTGGGACACGACTGGCGGGAAGCAACCTGTACAGAACCGAAAACCTGCGCCCGCTGCGGGGAAACAGAAGGCGAAGCGTTGGGGCATGACTGGAAAGACGCGACCTGCACGGAGGCGAAGACCTGCGCCCGCTGCGGGGAAACGGAAGGCGAAGCGCTGGGGCATGACTGGAAAGACGCGACCTGCACGGAGGCGAAGACCTGCGCCCGCTGCGGGGAAACGGAAGGCAAACCGCTGGGCCATGAATGGCAGGCGGCCACCTGCACGGAGCAGAAAACGTGCCTGCGTTGCGGCGTGAAGATCGGCCGGCCGCTGGAACACGACTGGCAGCCCAATACCTGTACGGAACCGACAAAATGCAACCGCTGCGGCCTGTCCGTTGACGAACCGCTGGGACATGACTGGCGCGAGGCAACCTGCCTGAAGGCAAAGACCTGCGCCCGCTGCGGGAAAACAGAAGGCAACGCACTGGGACATGACTGGCAGGAAGCAACCTGTACGGAACCGAAGACCTGCAGCCGCTGCGGGGAAACAGAAGGGGAAAAACTAGGCCATGAGTGGCAGGACGCCACCTGCACGGAGCAGAAAACATGCCTGCGCTGCGGCGTGAAGATTGGCCGGGCTTTCGGCCACGACTGGCTGGAAGCGACCTGCACGACGCCGAAGACCTGCAGCCGCTGCGGAGAAACGGAAGGCGAACCGTTGGGGCATGACTGGAAAGACGCGACCTGCACGGAACCGAAGACATGCGTTCGCTGCGGGGAAACCGAAGGCGAACCACTGGACCATGACTGGCAGCCCAAAACCTGCACGGAGCCGACCACCTGCAATCGCTGCGGGATGACGATAGATGAGCCGCTGGGCCATGACTGGACGGCGGCAACCTGTACGGAGCCGGAAACCTGCACCCGGTGCGGCGTTACCCAGGGAGAAGCGCTGGGACACGACTGGAAAGACGCCACCTGCCTGGAACCGAAGACCTGCGCCCGCTGCGGGGAAACCGAAGGCGAACCGCTGGGACATGACTGGAAAGACGCGACCTGCCTGGAACCGAAGACCTGTGCCCGCTGCGGGGAGACCGAAGGCGGACCGCTGGGCCACGATTGGAAAGACGTGACCTGCACGGAGGCGAAGACCTGCGCCCGCTGCGGGGAAACCGAAGGCGAACCGCTGGGGCATGACTGGAAAGACGCGACCTGCACGGTGGCAAAGACCTGCGCCCGGTGCGGGGAAACGGAAGGCGAACCGCTGGGCCATAACTGGCAGAAAGCCACATGGACCGTGCCGCAAACCTGCACCCGCTGTGAGGTGACAGAGGGCGATCCGCTGGTCCCGGTGCTGACAGAGATGTATACCGGGCAGACGATGCGGCTGATCCCGGCGGAGGAAGGAGAGCGGCGGTGGGCCGAATACGGCCCGGGGACCCGGTTCGCCAGGACATCCACCGCCGGCGGATACCTGACAGACGGGGATCACAGCACGCGGCTGACGGCTTACTTTATCGAAGGTACATGGGTGTTTGCAGACATCGTTCATTCGGGGAATAACACGGGCGCCTATGAACGGTACGCCTACCTGCCGCGGATGAGCGTCCTGCATTATGACAGGCTGCCGGTGACGGCCGCGCTGGATTATGTGAACGGAAAGACCAACGCCCGGATCAACCCGTCCGCAGGGCCCGGAGAGAAATATGCCAGCCTGTGGGTCCACAAGATTCCCGCCGATACGCCGGTGAAGGTATTCTTCCGGGAGGGGGATTATCTGTTTGCGGAATTCAGCAGCAGTTACGGCCTGGTCCGGCTGTGGCTGCCGATGGACAGCGTGGATCCGGTATATGAATAAAAAAGGCTGATTTGCCGGCAACAAGTGCCGGATGGGAGGAAAATGTGAGTACTCAGATACGCAGGACAATGGCTGCGCTGCTGATACTGATCCTGTTGATACCTGCTGTCTCCGCCATCGGAGAAGGGGAAAACGTGCCGGCTGCGAATACTGCGCAGCCGGTTTCCCCTGCAGCCGTGCTGCGCAACGGCAGCAAGGGCGAAGACGTGAAACAGCTGCAGCTGCGGCTGACGGAACTGGGATATGATCCCGGAAAAGCGGACGGCGTTTTCGGGAAGGGCACAAAAACCGCGCTGCAGGAATTCCAGAAACGGAACGGACTGGAAGCGGACGGCGAAGCCGGGCCCCAAACGATTGAAAAACTGTTCTCCGGTGACGCGGCCGCGAAGCCGCAGCCGCAGACGGTTGACGTGCTGGAAGGCTACCTGCCGATGCTGGTCAACAAAACGCATCCGGTGGATGAATTCCTGGTGCCGGGGGACCTGGTGCTGCTGGCGGATGTGCTGGACAGCAAACTGGTGAAGATTAAATATGCGGACACCAAAGCGGTGCGCGAAGTGGCGGAAGCCCTGGATGAAATGCTGCAGGCGGCCAAAGCGGACGGGGTGACCAAATGGCAGATCAGCACGGCCTACCGATCCTATGCGCAGCAGGAAAAGACCCTGAACAACAAGATCAGCCATTACCTCAGCGCCAATAAGGGCTGGAGCCGGTCGAAAGCCCGCAGCGCGGCGCTGCGCACCGTGGCGGAACCCGGATGCAGCGAGCATCAGCTGGGACTGGCGATTGACATCAACGTGCCCGGCGCGTCCTCATTTGCCGGAACGAAACAGTGCAAATGGCTGCATGAACATTGCTGGGAATTTGGGTTTATCGTCCGGTATACGGCGGATAAGAAGGAAATCACCGGTTTTGAGGCGGAGGCGTGGCATATCCGGTACGTTGGTACGGAGCATGCCCTGCGGATCCGGGAGCTCGGAATGTGCCTGGAAGAATACCTGGAGGGAATTGAAAACGGAACGGTTAAACTGTTTCCGGAGCAGGAGACAGACGGGACCGGGGAGAATAAGGAGAACGGGGAGATTGAAGAGATTCTCCTTGACGATGATTAAGAAAACGGCGGAAAAGGATTTGCAGGCATCATGACGAAAAAAAGATGGATTGTTCTCGCGGCGTTCGTCCTTGTGGCGGGCGTCGCGATATGGTTTGCCCTTTCGGGACAGAAAACGGATGACAAAACAACGCTGGACATTCTGGACGGCAGGGAGCTGCTGGTGCTGATGGACGGGAAGGAACTGACGGAGACCGTGGTATCTCCCGGGGCGGGAGATGGGCTGCGGATTATCGTCTGGCTGAACGACCGGCAGCTGGCGGACCTGCCTTTCGGCGAGGAGCACACGGTGGAAGTGCTCCAGCAGGCCGGAAGGAACAAAATCCGGATTACGCAGGATGCCGTATACATGGAAGAGGCGGACTGCCAGGGCAATGACTGCGTGAAGATGGGGAAATTCACACGGGACAACTGGGAAATCAAGGTGCCCAATATGATCGTTTGCCTGCCGCACAAGCTGAGCGTTCAGGTGACGGACTGACAGAGGTGGACGGGTATGAAGATACAGATGGGAAATAAACGGAAAAAAGAAATCATTGAGGCATACGCCCAGATTGTGATCGGATGCGTCATCGGCGCAGCGGCATACCCGACCTTCCTGGTGCCGAACAACATTGCCCCGGGCGGGCTGACCGGCGTGGCGACGATCCTGAATTACCTGTTCCAGTGGCCGGTCGGTACCGTATCCCTGATTCTGAATGTTCCGTTGTTCCTGATCGGTTACCGGACGATGGGCAAAATTTTCGCGTTCCGGTGCCTGGTGGCAACGTTGCTGTTCTCTGTACTGATTGATATCCTGCCGCTGAAGGCGATCAGCGTGGAACCGGTGCTGGATCCGCTGCTGGGTACGCTGTTCGGCGGGGTCCTGCTGGGCGTCGGGCTCGGGCTGATCCTGCGGGGCGGGGCCACGACGGGCGGAACGGATATGATTGCCCGGATGGTCCACCGGCGGTTCAACTTTATTTCCGTGGGCATGTTCCTGTTTGCACTGGATTTTGTGGTTGTGATCGCGGCGGCGCTGACCATCAGTGGGGAAAAGGCGCTGTATGCCCTGATTAACATCTACATCTGTTCCAAGGTGATCGACAGCGTGATGGTCGGCTTCGGCGGAAACAAGGCCTGTTTTGTGATGACCGGCGCATGGGAAAAGGTGACGCAGCGCGTCATGGACGAGGTCGGGCGCGGCGTCACCTATCTGGAAGCGCGGGGAGCCTATTCCGGGAAAAGCCAGCCGGTGGTGATGTGCGTGGCATCCCGGCAGGAAATGACCACCCTGAAGCGGATTGTTCAGGAAGAGGATGAAAAGGCGTTCATGTTTATTACGGAAGCGCATGAAACGCTGGGAGAAGGATTCTCCCGGCTGGACGGGAAGGACTGAACACCGGCTATGCCTGCTTTCGTTCACGACGACGGATGCGGTTGATATGGCGTTCAAAATCGCCGCTGTCCAGCAGTTCCGCCAGGACATACTGCTCAAAGGCAGGAACGGAACAGGAATAGAATCCTACCTTCAGGCCGAAAACGGACACCAGGCGCCTGGGCAGCACCATGTATCCGACGCGGAACGAGGGCGATACGGTGAGGGAAAATGTATTCATATAAATCACGTTCTGCATCGGCGCGGCGGCAAAGACCGTTTCCTCCACCTTCCGGAGGAGAGAAAACTCGGAGGCATAATCGTCCTCCACGATGAACCGGTCCGGGCGGGATACCCAGCGCAGGTATTCCCCGCGCTTGGAGGCGGAGGCGGTGACCAGGCTGGGAAAGCTGCGGAACGGCGTGATATGCAGCACAGAGGCGTGAGTGGCGGCCAGGGCGTCCGACTGAATGCCGTCCTGTCCCAGGGGAAGATAATCGCACTGAACCCCTTTTGAGCGGTAGACCCGCTCGATTTTTTCATAGGACGGGGATTCGATGCCGTAGATCCGGCTGTTGCCCAGCATTTCGACAACCAGGCCATACAGGTATTCCGCGCCGGAACCGATGACAATCTGGTCCGGCTCTACCCGGATGCCCCGGTTTCGCGCCAGATAGCGGCAGAGGGCTTCCCGCAGTTCGGCGCAGCCGTTATTCGGCGGCTTGACCAGGATGGATTCCCCGTAATCGGCAAGGACCCGGCGCATGACCCGGGCCAGGGCAGGAAAGGGGAAAAAGTCCTGCAGGGAGATGCCGGCTGCCGGGGCTGCATGCGGTATGGGCGAACGGGTGGACGGGGAAAAACTGTCCGACTCCCGGTAGATCACGAAATATCCGCTTTTGGGCCGGGCTTCCGCATACCCCTCTTCGCAGAGAAGCTCAAAGCAATGATCCGCTGTGACCGGGCTGACACCCCGGTCCCGGGACAAGCTCCGGCGGGATGGCAGGCGGCTGCCGTACGGGCGGGCACCGGACAGGATTTCCTGCCGCAGGCTTTCATACAGGGCCAGGTAGGCCGGCTTTTTTTTCTGCTCCATCTGGTATTATAAAAAACTCCTTTTCTGGCACTTTTCATATGACCAAGCTTAGCATATACTTCATGCCAATCAAAGTCAAGGGAGTTGATGAATGATGCAGGAAAGAAAACACCTGATCCGCCTGATCGTTTCGGCCGTGATGGCCGCCATGGTTTTTGTGGTTACGCTGTTCCGGTTCCCGCTGCTGGGTTCGCAGGTACATTTTGCCAATGCGATATGCCTGCTGTCCGGCCTGCTGCTGGGGCCGGTATGGGGCGGGGCCGCTGCCGGCATGGGGTCGTTCCTGTATGACCTGTGCCTGTATAACAAGGGCCCTGTGAACCTGCTGATTACCTTCGTGACCAAGGCATTGATGGCCTCGATCTGCGCGCTGGTATACCGGGCGTTCGGGAAAAAACGCAGCCAGCCGGTACCGCTGGTGCTGTCCTGCGTGGCGGGCGCGCTGAGCTATGTCGTGATGTACATGTTAAAGTCAGGAATCGACGGGGTGATTGCCGGAAAAGCATTCTGGGGCGTGATCGCAACAAAATTCCCCGCGTCGATTATCAACGCGGGGGCGGCGGTTGTCGCTACGCCGATCTTCTTTACGGCTGTACGTCCGGCGCTGAAGTCTGCCGGGATTACCAAGGATCTGGAATGGATCAAGGAATAATCAGAGCCGGTACAGTTTTGTAAATTTATCCTTCAGGTATCCGGTATAGACCGCGGGGTCCAGCGGTCCGCCCATGGCGGCGGGCAGCAGGTCCTGCGGTTTTTTCAGGCTGCCGTACTGGTGGATGTGCTCCGTGAGCCAGGCGGTGACCGGCGCAAGGTTGCCTTTTTCCACGGTGCCCCAGACATCCGTTTCCTTTTCCATCTGCCGGAGCATCTGCACGCCGTAGGCACTGCCCAGGGCATAGCTCGGGAAATATCCGATGCCGCCGAAGGACCAATGGCTGTCCTGC
Source organism: Clostridia bacterium (assembly GCA_017429695.1). Lineage (GTDB taxonomy): Bacteria > Bacillota > Clostridia > Christensenellales > Aristaeellaceae > Aristaeella. The sequence continues at coordinate 52,056 of JAFROK010000025.1, forward strand.
AGGCAGCCGTGGCGGTTGTCCGGCACATCAATGCCAAGGACTTCCCTGTACATCCGGTTCCATTCGCCGGGGATATCGGCGACCTTCAGGTCACCGGCGATCATGGCTTTTTCCAGCTCGTAGCGGATCATGACGTGGAGGGGATAGGTGAGCTCATCCGCTTCCGTACGGATCAGCGTGGGTTTGGACAGGTTGATCGTGGAATACAGTTCCTCCTCCGTGACGCCTTTCATCTGCTCCGGGAAGACTTCCTTCATGATTTTCAGCAGCGGCGTGCAGAAGGCGCGGCTGCGGCCGATCAGGTTTTCATAGAAACGGGACTGGCTTTCATGGACGCCCATGGTTACCCCACCGGCCAGGCTGGTGAACTGGATATCATCCCGGCCGTCCAGTTCATACAGGGCATGGCCGCCTTCATGGATCACGCTGTACATGCTGAAGAAGGGATCTTCTTCGTAATAATGGGTGGTAATGCGGACATCCCATTTGTTGGTATTGTTGGTGAAGGGGTGTTCCGTTTCTCCCAGGGTGCAGTTCAGGGGATCCAGGCCTTCCAGGGCCATGATTTTATCGGAGAACAGGCGCTGCTGGCTGACAGGCCAGGGGCCTTTCATAAACGCCGGAACGGGCTTTTCACGGGCAGCCACTTCTTTGATGACCGGGGAAAGCTCTTCCCGCAGTGTCCGGAAAAACGGATTCAGGCTTTCCATTGTGGCGCCTTTTTCATACATATCCAGCAGGACATCATAGGCGGGTTTTTCCGGCGCCTTCAGGGAGGCGTAACGGCGGCGGTTGGCAATGATCTTTTCCACATACGGGGCAAACATGTCCCAGTCGCTTTTTTCCTTGGCATCGTGCCAGACGGCGGAGGACTCGTTTGTCAGTTCCTGCCAGGCGACGAATTCCTCCATCGGCAGGACGTGCAGGTCGTCATAGCCTTCCTTCATGAGTTCGGCCTTGCGGAAGGTATACTCGTCCGTATCATCCTTGTGCTGCAGGATGGTTTCCAGGACTTCGCCGGTTTCCGGATTGACCATCTGTTTGTACATCAGTTCTCCCAGATAAGCCAGGGCCATGCCGCGGCCTTTCCAGGAATTTTTCGGCGCCACGGTATCGCCGTCCGTATACAGGATGCTCTGGGCATGCTGCAGTGCATATGCCGCTTTTTCAAGTTCCTTCAGTTTTTCAATGGCAGTTTCCAGTGTCATATGATTCACGCTCCTTTGCGGAGTATTCTAACATATCCCGGAATAAAATGGAATGAAAACCGGGAATAAGCGATGGAAAAACGCTGAAAAAAAGTGCTTTACAAACCCGGAAAAACATGGTAATATATCCGCTGTTCGGGGCATTAGCGCAGTTGGTAGCGCACAACACTGGCAGTGTTGGGGTCAGGAGTTCGAATCTCCTATGCTCCACAATCGTGGGAGGCTTGATTTTCAAGACCTCCCGCTTTTGTTTTTCCACAAGAGCTTCAAAGCCTGTTACATTTTGGCTTTTCTGAACGACTCTCAACCCCTTGTGCCATAAGAGATTGATGGCTGTTACAAAAATCTACATTTTGGTCAGGATTTCAGCCATCTTCCCGGAAAGTTCCAAAACTTTATCATCTTGGGAATGCGCATAAGTATTCAGAAGAGTGAATAAGTCGGAATGACCAGATATTCCCTGAATGGTTTTGAAGTCAGTTGTCGCGCCAACAGCATAAGTCAAGTAACTGTGGCGCAAGATGTGAGGGGTTGCGCCGTGCATATCGATAGTACTGGTAATACGTTTCCACATGGCACGATAAGCCGAAGCAGTGAGGGGATTTTCTCCACCGATGATATAACCAGTTTCTTCAAAAGGTGACAGCACTTTTTGAAGCGGTTCAATCAGCGGAATGGAGCGAATCCCCGCTTTTGTTTTTGGTGTTGTGACTTCTGGTGCATTGCGTTGCGGATGAGTCACGTTGCGTTTTACATGAATCATGCCATGATGAATGTCTTCCCATCGCAAACCAAGCACCTCGCCGCGCCTCATCGCGGTGAAAAGACAAAGCGCAAGGAACCTTCTGTCTTTCAGTTCGAGCATAAGAAGATGAGAAACAATATCGTGAAAGTGCTCAATTGGCAAGGCAATTCTGACTTTCCGTTTCACGGAAGGAATCTCTACATCAAGATTACTGCAGGGATTTTTAGAGATCAGGGAATCACTGATAGCATCAGTGGACAAGGGGAGAATACAAATATCTTAACAGATGGCATCAGAAAACGCCAAATGCTCCGGCAACACGCGGAAACAGCTGGGTAATTGAACGAACAAAACCGGGAATTGCAAGGGGACCTAATGCACGACCTGCCGAACACGAGGTTTATATCAAAGGGAAAAATGGTAAAGGACATTGGGTCTCCAAGAAACGGTGGTATGCGGCGATTGCAGCAAGAAAGCGGGGAACCGCGACAAAAGAACAAAAGGAGTTGTTGAATAATGGACACTGGCCTGCTCCGTAACAATTATACATATTATGAAGGATTTGAGGGCGAGGAAGAAGTAGTTCTTACTCTGGATACAGATCCGGATATGGCAATTCATGTATGGGTTGGATACCTTGATGATATCTTGCGTGAACCAGTGCTTAATGATTCAGAATGGACTGGATTGACTAGGGACTATCATCAGGCAGAAGGTGCTTTTTCTCAGGAGGGAGATAGCGTAACAGTGTATCCGGAAGAGTATCTTGAAGATATGAAGAATTATTCTGAAAGACAGTTCGACGAACCGGAAACTGCAGGAGCCTTTCAACTTATCGTTGCATTTCTTGAACTTGCTGTACAGAAGAAAACACTTGTCAAAATTCAAGTGAACTGACAAAATAGCAACATGGGGGATATGCTGATCGGCTCGGGATAGAGCTGATCAGCATTCTCCATTCAGGAAAAGACTGTCAAATATAGGTGGAAAGATGCAATCTGAGCATTCTTAGATCGCTAGAGGAGTGATATCCTCAGCTTCTTCCGCCGGTGAAGGAAACAGATAATCCTGCGAGGGATGAAAAAAAGAGCCTGCTACGTATAATATAATGGGATACCGCAGGATTATTTATATTTCTCAGACTGATTTGCCGGAGGAATGAAACCGTGAAAAAAAACCTGATGATATTTGTTCTCGTTTTAACAATTCTGATCGGTATGATATGTGTTACAAATGCAGAAAGCAATCAGCCTGAATTCCTGCAGAATCTGTTTCATGAATATTTTCCTGATTGCACCTATGAGGATGGATATCTTCAGTACGATGAAACGGTGATAATCATCGGCCGGAAACCAGACGGTATTCTGGTTCTGCTCTGCGGCGCGTATGAGGGAGAAGATGGCTGGGAATGGGTGGAAAGTACACCATTGCCGGAAGGAACCAGAATTGGAGATGAAAATATCACCGACGCGGTGAACATGAATGCCTGGAGGGGCGGTGCAGCAGTAGGCGTCCGAAGGATGGAAAGAGGCCGGTGGAGCATACACTATGTGAACAGCTACGATTTCTTTGTCGGTCCTGACTGGGTCGGTATGTACGGTGCTGAGACAGACGCCCAGTTTTTCGGAACTCATGTCTGGGGAGATATCACAACGATCGACTGGTCCACACTTCCCCCGGAGGAGTATATTGACAGAGAGACACAAGAAGAAAGAAGCGCCCGGATCAGCGCATATGTAGACCGAACCAATTGGGCAACTCCCGCGCACAGCGATCCTGAAGCAACAACGGAATTGCTGAGTGAAAAAGGAAATGAGGATTCTCTTCTCGGAAGATTCTATGACGGAACGCCATTGCTTGTTCTCGAACAGGGAAAAACATGGACTAAAGTCAAAATCGGTCACGGGGAAGATATCGGTGTGATGATCGGCTGGATGCGGACTCAGGATCTGGTCTTTGGGGATGATACCCTGCATATAGAGCGGGAAGCAATCCGGATCAAAAGCGAGCAGGTGCTGATTCCCACGGTGGAGACGTTTATCAGTTCACGGGCTGGTCAGATAACGGAAGAACAGTTTAGCAGCTGTCTGATCATCGGGGGAACGGATCAAGGGCTTGTAATTGCATATTATCTGCCTGATGGAGATGTCGGTATGATACCAATGTCAAGCCTTGGAATTGGGAATGGATAACGATTACGATAATGCCAAACGACAGAACGGAGGAATAAATGTGAGAAAGCGCTTTTTTCTGATTCTTTTGCTTACTTGCCTGGTTCTGGTTTTTACCAGCGCATCCGCCAACAGCTGGAACCTGAAGGGCAAATTGCTTCAGGCCATGATCAAGACACATGACTGGGATGATTATTATCTACTGGGCAATCAGGCTGATCCGTTTGCAGTGATGCAGTCCCGCTATCATCACGCGCTGTTCTTCGTGGATGATCTGGAAAGACTGCATGTTTATACGGCTGCGGTTTATCAACCAGACGATAAACGCGAAGCACCGTCGCTGATGCTGCTGGATCAGGATTTATATATGAGCTATGGCAAAAATGAGCAATACGTTTTCCGTTCCTGGACAGAAGACGGGGAATATCTGCTTTACAGCGCAACGATCGGTGATTTCCAGCTTCTTTCAAACTGGGGAAACGAAGAAGACGGTGTAACATATTACTGGGCAAATGAAAAGGACAGCACAGCCATATGGTGGGGAAATGTTCGTCTGTCCGGTTTTAATATCAAACTGCTGCCTCATTCGATTGAAGAAGTGCGGAACATGAACCTGATGCAGGCACAGCTTGACAGCAGCTTGCAGTGCCTGGGTTTCGTGACCGGCACTGGAGATGTGTTCAGCGTGGATCAGCCGGGAGAACTGCTGAAGGTCAGCAAGAAAGGAACGACCGCTGTTTACAGCGCACCGTACGGCAAATCAGCATGGCGTGCCGGAAAGGGCAAGGCGGCAGCAGGACTGAACGGAGATATCTGGTTGCTATCCCAATACCGCAATGAGGAAGGCCAGTCCTATGCATGCATCCGATACAATGTCAGCGGGCGGACACAGCGGATTGGATATGCGTTGTGCAAGGATCTTGGACTGCCAGAAATCACAGACTGGCATCCGGATGAGCCGCTGACCGGCTTTGCTCATGTGGATGTTGAAGCGATCACGGATACCTGGCTGACAGACGATCCGGATGTAAGCCAGTATCAGCAGTTCAAGGTGCCGAAGGGAACTCAATTCTCCTGTATGGGTTTGTATAACGATTATTATGCCTATGTGGCTGCGGAAGTGAAGAACGACAAATTTGTAGATGGCGGAGCCATTGTCTGGGGCTTTGTGCCGATCCGGGACCTGAAACCCATGGAACAGGAAAAACAGCCGGAAGCCATGAGTAAACTGGTTGGCAAATGGAAACTGGAGGCAGGTGGTTCTCTGGCAGATGATTATCTGGTTTTCAACAGTGACGGTACATTCACTGCCGGTATGTGGGACTGGGAGCAGGATACACCTGAACGGGTAGAGAATGCAGCCAGATCTTCCGGCGCATGGTATGTGACGAAATACAATCCGTTCATGAATCTGTACTGGAACAAGCCGCCTTATCAGCTTACCTTGATTTATAACAACGGACGGGTCATTATCCGCGGACTGGAAATTACGGATGAAGGATTCAGTCTGACCAATGATGAAGGCGGCGGTGGATATATTACTGCTACGGATGAAGATGTAATGCTGACGGAAGATCACGGATGAAAAAGCAGTTTTCAATTCATGAATACATAAATTTTCAAAATATCACCCATTTATCACCCACCTGGAGCATGAACAAGTGGGTGATAATTCGTTACAGAGTTGACGAAACACTGTATATGGGTTAATATGAGTTGCGGATAGGAGGCGTGTTGTTTGAAAGCGGTTGGAACAAGACTCAGGTATCTGCGGGAAGGAATTGGCGCTTCTCAGGCGAGGATGGCCGAAATGCTCGGCTCAACTCAATCCAGCGTAAACCGATTTGAACATGGCCAGGCTACTCCTTCAGTAGAGTTGTTCCGGAAATATGCTGATATTTTCGATGTTTCACTGGACTATATCTTCTGCCGCACAGATGCGCCTGAAGGCCGTACATATAATTATCAGCCACAAGTATCTGTATCGCCAGAGAAAGAAGCAATTTACAAATTTCTGGAAACATGTTTTCAGCCCGGGTCACCTAACAATCTAAAGCTTAAAGAAAGCATGTTTCGTCTGATGGAGGAAAATGAACCGTGAGTGATCAGATCCAAACCTTTGAGAATCAAACGATCCGGACAGCATGGGACGAAGAAAAAGAGGAATGGTACTTCTCTATCGTCGATGTAATCGGTGTGCTAACTGATCAACCTGATACGAGGCACGCTGCAAAGTACTGGAGCGTTATGAAAACGCGCATGAAAAAAGAAGGAGCGCAGTTGCCTACACTTTGTAGTCAACTGAAACTGTTGTCTGCTGATGGGAAACGATACAACACAGATGTTGCTAACACTTCGCAGCTGCTTAGAATAATACAGTCTGTTCCTTCGCCTAAAGCCGAGCCTTTTAAACTTTGGCTGGCAGAAGTAGGCAGGGATCGGATCGAGGAAACAATTGATCCGGAAAAAAGCATTGATCGAGCTTTGGAAACATATGTACGGAAAGGATACAGTCGGGAGTGGATTAACCAGCGGCTTCAGGCCATTCAAGTCCGGAAGGAATTAACCGACGAATGGAAAGATCGCGGCGTACAGCCCGGAAAAGAGTTCGCAATTCTGACGGATGAGATTACTCGAGCATGGTCAGGATTATCAACCAGGCAGTATAAGAATCTGAAAGGGCTGAAAAAAGAAAACCTGAGAGACAATATGACCACAACCGAAATCATTCTGAATATGTTGGCTGAAACAGCGACAAAGGATCTTTCTGCGGAAGAAAAGCCGGACAGTTTTAATGAAAGCGTTGCAGTTGCAAGACGAGGTGGCAGAATCGCGGGAAACGCCCGGAAAGAGCTGGAGGAAGAACTTGGGAAACCGGTTATTTCCAGTCAGAATGCTTCTCATCTGAACAAGGTTGTTACAGAAACGATTGAAGGTGTGGCGCAGGAAACCGAAGAAAGGAAATAAAAATGAACGCTGTAATCTATGCCCGGTATTCCTCTGACAGTCAGCGTGAGGAAAGCATCGAAGGTCAGATCCGGGAATGTACAGAGTATGCACAGCGCAATAATATCACGATTCTGAACACCTATGTTGACCGTGCGCTTTCAGCCAGATCTGCGGACCGGCCTGAATTTCAGCGGATGATCCATGATGCGGAAAAAGAGCTGTTTGAAATCGTACTGGTCTGGAAACTGGACCGTTTCTCCCGTGATCGGTATGACAGTGCATATTACAAGCACATTCTGAAAAAGCATAATATCAGGGTGGTATCCGCAAAGGAGAACATTTCAGAAGGCCCTGAAGGCATTATCCTGGAATCCATGCTTGAAGGTATGGCGGAATACTATTCAGCAGAATTGTCTGAAAAGATCAAGCGCGGGCAGATGGAGAACGCACTGAAAGGGAAAAACAAACGGAGGCCAGGTCACTCTGGGATACCGAACCGGAACCGATGGCGTACTGGAGATCGATCCGAAAACTGCACCGATTGTAAAAGAGATCTTTCAACGGTATGACAGCGGCGAACTGATGAAGGACATCGTGGATTCACTGAACAGCCGCGGGCTGCTGACAGCGGCAGGCAAGCCGTTTCGGATAGCCAGTCTCGGAACGGTTCTGAAGAACCGCAAGTACTTGGGAGAGTACCATTATGGGAGCATCTCAATTCCGGATAAGCTGCCAGTTATCATTGATCAGCAGCAGTTCGAACGTGTTCAGAGGCGGATGGAAAGCAACAAGCATGCTCCGGCAAAAGCAAAAGCGGATGAAGAATACTTGCTGACAACGAAGCTGTTCTGCGGAAAATGCGGAAGAATGCTGGCAGGGGAAAGCGGCACCAGCAGAACAGGAGCAAAGCATTATTACTACAAATGCGCAGGAGCAAAGCACGATCACAGCTGCAAGCTGAAGGCTATCAAAAAGCAGTGGATTGAACGAGCAGCGGTGATTCTTACGATCGAACGTGTCCTGAACGATACGGAAATTGACAGAATCGCAGACGCAATTATCGCGCTTCAATTTAAAGAGGATGTTACGGTTCCGGCGCTGCGGGAACAGCTGAAGGATTGCGAAAAAGGCATTGAAAACATGATCAACGCCATTCAGGCAGGAGTATTGACATCATCCACGAAAGAACGACTTGAACAACTGGAAGCCAGGCGTGAGGATCTGAAGCTGAGCATAATGCAGGCTGAGCTGGTCAGACCCAAATATACGAAAGAACAGGTTGTGGCATGGATCAGCCAGTTCAAAAATGGCAATCCAAACGATCTGGAATATCAGAAGCAGATCATTGACATTTTCCTGAACAGCATATATGCTTACGATGACAGGTACGTATTCACCTACAACTTCCACGGGGGAACGGAAACAATTCCCAGAGAAGCGGTAGAAGAGGCATTTGGTTCGGATTTAACTCGTCTTGCTCCACAGACTCTGGAGGCCTTATAAATCAAGGCCTCCAGAGTTTTTTACTTTTCCGGCGAAAAGCCTGTTTTTGGGCAAATAACCTAATTTGTAACCTAATTGGAAAAATTTTTGAAAATGAAAAACCATTCCGGAGAGCGATTCCCGGGATGGTTTAAAATATAGGCCTGCAATATGTTACGTGGCATCTTTCGGTTCAGATCTTTGTGAAACTGCGGCAAATAGCGCAACTGATACTCATGCATTGATTGACCTCCGCAGATCCGAGAAAACTTCATCATGAGTCATTCGTTCAGTCGTATGCTCTGCCAGATAATCCGCCTCATCCAGCGCACACTCAATATAGTTTTCATATTCCGTCAGTTCGCGCATCAGTGCAATTACAATATGCAGGCTTTGTTCCGGAATGTTGTCAAGAAGTATTTCAGCCTCTTGCCTTTCACTCACAAACGGTCCCTCCTCCCTGCTGTTTTGCAACTACATCATAGCTCAAAAACAACGTGTGGTCAATCAGGCCCTGGGACGCAAAATCATATAATTTTCCACCCCAAAGTTGCTCTATCAAGTATAGATCCTCAGCTCGCAATCAAATTCCTTTTCGTATGTATAATATTTCCATTGCGCCGAAACAAATCGATCCGGCGCAGCTCCGTTTCTCATTCCTCCAGGTATTTCCTGGCTTTATACTTTGCCTCATCCACCAGCTGATATACCCGTGGCAGGGAACATCCCAATGTATCCGATATCTCTTTTGCCGAATACCCCTCAATTTCTTTCATTCTCAGTGCGATCATCAGCCGGGGGTCGGTTTTGTCCAGCTCTTCCTGCAGTTCGTCCAGCAGCAGTAAATATCTGCCTTTCTGCTCGCAGGGGCTGTCCGCGCTGTCGTCTGCCCATTCCTTCTCATAGGCTGCTTCCATCAGCTGATCCAGGCTGAGGATGCCCATCTGCTTTTTTTCCTCTTCTTTCCCGAAGGGGCAGTTCTCGCAGGAATAATTGGTCGGGCAGCGGTTCGGCATGCTCTGTTTTCCGGGAACCATGCATCTGCTCTGCCGGATATTCCGCACGTGATCATTTGTCAGTTCATGCCAGAGGAATTCGGCCAGTTCCCGTTTTTCGGTCTGGGTGATGTAAACGGTCCGCTTGTCTGCTTTCCCCAGATGGATGGTGATGCACTGTTCCCAGGTGATGTGGTAGTTGTCCAGGTCCTGCTGGTCGTGTATTTCGATTGGTGCGTCGTAATAAATCGTTCCGTTTTTTCCAATGGTGGTCCTGTGGTTAAAAGATCCTTTTGCCTGTCTGTTCATCCGATTGTCCCTTTCTGGGGACAATCGCGCTGTGCCAGTTCTTCATCTCGGTCACCCTCCGGTTATCCCCGGTCGAGGTGACAGCGGATCGTGTGACGCTGGCGCCTGAGTAATATGTTGCCTTCACTGCGGACACGGTCTGATCTGCCTGCGCTTGACAGATCCCGCGGATCCGGCGTTCAGGGCGGTTTATCGTCATGCCCCGGGACTTGTATCCTGTCGGCCTTCCGGCCGGAAGATCCTGCACTTATCTCTGTATTGGAGAAACCTGTTTTTTATAATTTCCCGGAAAAATAATCTCCTCACATTCTTAAGTAAAGTTATCGGCGGTTTTTACACTGATTTTGCGAAATTTCTGAAAAATGTTTTCCTCTCACCTTACTCTGTACGAAAAGTCGCGATTTTTATAATCCTCCTGCAAAAATGTTTCCTTCACCCTATACGGACACTTAACGGGATGATTTATAGGGGTTTCCGGGAAAATTTCCTCCCGAGGGTTTGAATAAAATTTCGGGGGATTTTTCTACCGGGGATGAAACTCTTCCCGTTGTTTAAGAGTGAAATTTTTGCCCAAATTTACCCCCATCGGAGAAAAAAAGTGAAAAAAAGAACCCGGCAGGAAACGACACAGCAAATCATCTTTGCTCTGTGTGCGCTTCCTGCCGGGTTCCTACCTACACGATCAGGGTGGTTCCAACTCCAGACAGAACTTCGGGTTACGCCGGCTGCTCCTTCCGCCACGGTGGGGGATCCAGCCAGACCGGCGCGCCGGTCAGTATTCAATTAAGCATTTACACGTTTTAACCGTTTTACAACAAATTCATTGCCCGTATAGTCGATTACATTGGGCTCTTTGCATTTGGGACAGGGGATCGTTCCGGTTGTTCCGGGACCGTATGCTCCCAGGTAGGTTCCGCATTTGGTGCAGTGCATTTCTTCCTGAGGGCTTTCTTTTGCGGCAATGTCAGAGTCATCAGGGTTCTTTTTCGTCATGGCAGTTACCTCCTCGTCCATGAAGGTCCATATATGCTCCAGGATCAACCATTGGCATCAAATCCGTATCACCAGCCTGGAGTCCAGCTCAACGGATGAAGCAGCGAATCAAAAACGGAGATCGAGGTCCATCAGCTCTTCCTCAAACTCTTTGATATCGTCCGGCGGCACCGGCCACAATTCTTTTTCAACATCCGCCGGATCAAATTCTTCGGCCAGTATTTCTTCATCACTCATCGCGTTTCAGGCTCCTTCCTGAGAGGGTGGGAACGCGATAATAACACCTGAAATGCTGCTCTACAATGGGCTTTTTGGTACGACAAAAGGAAATTTTCATCCGCTGGAGGCCTTGATTTTCCTTGCTCCAACGGAACATCAACAGGTTTAACAGACCTGTGGATAACGCCCGCGTCCCTTGCCGTTTTTGGCCTCCCGGATTTGCCTGTGGAAAACCGGAAAATCCTGTCTCCAAATTGTCTTTTGGATCCGGGATTCAGGATGGGGATCCGATCATTTTGATGACCGATACCGCGATTCCCTGGATCTTACAGTTCTTCATCGGGATATCCGTATACTTCGGATTTTCCGGATGGAGGAAAACAGTTTTTCCGTATTTCATATACCGTTTCAGCGTATTGCCTTCACCTTCCACATAGGCCACCACGATATCCCCGTTCTGCGCTTCCTCCTGCTGCCGGATGAGCACCAGGTCCCCGTCGTCAATGCCGGCGCCGGTCATGGAATCCCCGCTGGCATGCAGAAGGAACAGTTTCCCTTTCCCGAACAGCCGCGTGGGGAGGTCCACATATTCCTCCACGCATTCCTCTTCCATGCTCAGCGGTCCGCATGGAATGCTGCCGAGAATTCCGGTGGAGGTATGCTCCGCGACAGCGGCCTGGATTTTTCGCGTCCGGATCTGCCGCCCGTCATACTGGATCATGCCCCGCTCATCCATCTCCCGCAGGTATCTGTGCACAGCATTGCGCCCCAGGGAGACATTCCCGGCGATTTCCCGGATGCTCGGGCTCCGGCGCTGAGAAGAGAAAAACTCATCCACAAACGCTTCAATCTCCGCCATATATTCCGGATTCTTCTGCCGCATATTCTCCCTCCGTTTCTATCGGGGACACTTGTCCTTGTGCCGCCTTCCAAATACTATAACGAAGCAAAGCCGCCTGTCAATCCCCCGAATTTGACCCCTGCCAAAAATTTGACACACCCTGTATTTCCATATGGACGATCTCGCACGTTCATGGTAAAATATCCTGTAATCGCGAAAAACAACAGAACGGGGAAACAGGCATGGCAAACAAAAACAGGATGCTGTTCCTGCTGAAGTATCTTCAGCAGCATTCCGATGATGAACACCCGCTGACCACAGCGGACCTTACGAAAGCCCTGCACAAGCAGGGATACGACATCAAACTGTCCACCCTGAAAAACGATATCGACACCCTGAAGGACGCCGGCTACGAGATCGACGTCCAGCAGCCTGCCGGCCTCCCGAAGACCTATGCCTGGGTGGACCGGGCCTGGTCCGCCCCGGAACTTCAAATTTTGATCGACGCCGTTTCCTCCTCCCAGTTCCTGACGACGGAAAAAAGCAAAGAGATCATTGAACGCCTGGTGAAACTGGCGCCGCCCTTCAAGCAGGACACCCTGAAACCAAGCATTCTCGTATCCGAACTGGTGAAGGCCAAAAACAACCAGATCTTTTTGATCGTCCAGACCATCAAGGAAGCCACGGAAAGAAACAAAAAGATCGTCTTCCGCTACTTCCGCTACAACACGGACAAGCAGCAGACCCTTCGCCACGACGGAAAGAAATATGTCATTTCCCCCTACGCCACCATCTGGAAGAACGACCGGTACTACCTGGTGGGCTACTCCGAAGAAAAGGAAAAAATCCTGACCTTCCGCATTGACCGGATGACCCAGGTATTCATCGCCGGGGAAGAACAAAACAAAAAAGGAAAACCGCTCCCCGAAGAAGACCAGGAAAAGGACACCACCCGCATCCCCCCAAAGGACGACTTCGACCTCCACGACTACGGAACCAAGATCTTCTTCATGTTCAACGGCGAAGAAACCAACGTTACCCTCCGCGTCAAAAACGACCGTATCGACCAGATCATCGACACCTTCGGCAAAGATATCGAACTCACCCGCAAGACCCCCAACACCTTCGACATCACCGTCCCCGTCTGCCTGAGCCCCACCTTCTTCTCCTGGCTCTTCCAGTACGCAGGGGAGATCATGATAGTAAAACCGGAGAAGGCCAGGAACTGGTACACCAGTATGCTGGAAACTGCGCTGGATGATGCGTTGGGCGGTTGAAGTAAGGATATGGAGAAGAAGGAAAAAGAGGAAAACCCGGTTAAGTTGGCGGAGAAGGGAAAGCGGGAAGAGCCGGAAGCGGTTCTGGATTATGCAGAAGAATTTCGGAAACAGACCGGGAAGGATTTTGTGACGAAGGAATATGTGACGCAGTAGGGCAGCGAAGATGTTCGTTCAATAATGATCTTGTTTAGAGGTAAGCGATGAGTAAAAAACAGCTTCCAATAGTTTCTTTTATCCTGTTGGGATTGAATATCCTACAGTTGATCTGGATGACTTGCGTGAAATAGACCAACAAGCAATATATAGGTATATTCATACAAACAGCAGATAATTATGACGATAGGGACCAAATACTAATGGGAGGTCTGTATCATGGGAATGAGATTCAGAAGGTCCGTCAAGATCATGCCTGGCGTGCGGATCAATTTTTCAAAATCGGGAATGAGTACAACTATTGGCCCTAAAGGCGCTTCAGTCAATATTGGCAAAAAAGGAACTTACTTGAACACAGGGATATGGTGTAAGGAAATAAAGAACTGAAGCTGGTTAAGCCAGCAGGGAAATCATTGTTACGTCTTATGGCTGTGATACGACAAGGACTGGTCGACAAGGAGCTTTTGGGTTGAGATTACTGAGTTCTATATGATATACTGACTTGTATATTTTTCAGAATATACGTATTAGTATTATACTGGATATTTATCGACGGGAGGAGTTATTCTAAGTGAAATTGCTTTCTTTGTTTTCTGGATGTGGTGGAATGGACATTGGCTTTGAGGGGAATTTTACATGTCTTTCAAAGTCAATAAACGAAAAAATACACCCAGACTGGATTGTCCAGAAAAAAGGCAAATGGGTAAAAGTTGCTCCCACGATTTTTGACACAGTTTTCGCAAATGACATACGTCCAGATGCCAAAGCTGCATGGGTTTCCTATTTTCAGAACAAAAAGAAAAACGCCAATGATATCTATCATATTGACAGTGTTGTTGATCTGGTAAAAAAAGCAAAAGATGGAGAAAAGATTTTCCCCGAAAACATAGATATTGTAACGGGCGGTTTTCCATGCCAGGACTTTTCTATCGCCGGAAAAAGATTGGGTTTTAATTCACAGAAGAGCCATCTTGGCGTTGCCTTGGAGACGGATGAACCGTCTATAGAAAGTCGTGGTCAGCTATATATGTGGATGCGTGAAGTCATAACTTTAACAGCGCCCAAATTGTTTATCGCTGAAAACGTGAAAGGCTTGACAAACTTAGCTGATGTAAAAGAAGTGATAGAACATGATTTTGCCGCTGCTGGTAATGGGGGATACTTAGTAGTTCCGGCGCGGGTATTATATGCCCCAGAATATGGGGTACCACAATCGAGAGAAAGAGTAATTTTCTTTGGGTTTAAAAAGAGTGCGTTAAAGAAAAGCGCTATCAAAGCTTTATCCGCGGAAGAGATTTCCGCAGAGTATGATCCTTATCCTCCTAAAACACACGGAAAAGATTTAAAGAAGATTGTAACTGTCAAAGATGCGATAGGAGATTTACCAGAACCAGAGCAGTCATCAGATCCATCACAGAAAGTATATTCAAAAGCAAAATATATGGGAGCCCATTGCCAAGGTCAAACAGAAGTCAAACTCGATTCTGTTGGACCAACTATTCGCTCTGAACATCATGGGAATATTGAGTATCGTAGATTAAACGCTGAACATGGTGGAAAGCACGAAGAGGAACTTAATTCTAATTTGCCGGAAAGACGTCTTTCTGTCAGGGAATGCGCAAGAATCCAAACATTCCCGGATGATTATCAGTTTATATTAAAAAAGACGGAATCCAATGTACAGGTGTCATCAAGTGACGCGTATAAGATTATAGGAAATGCTGTACCTTGTGTTTTAGCCTATAACATCGCTAAGAGTATAGAAGCCAAATGGAGCCAATACTTCAAGGAGGCTTAATCGATGATAGTTTCCACGAACCCGAAACCGACACTCCCAGAATTTAGCGCTCTAATGAGCAGAACAGATCAATATCTTAACAATGATGCACTTGAAAGACATGATTATTACGCTCAACGCGCGGGTAAACCATTAGAGTCTGATGTTAAGGATGCTCTGGACAGATGCGCAGTTGGATCGGCGTTTGAGGGAACAATCGAAATCATATCTGGTGCGAGGTTTCCTGACATTATTGCCGCAAAGTATTATGGCGTTGAGGTTAAAAGTACAAAGGATAACCATTGGACTTCAATAGGTAGTAGCATACTGGAGTCCACGCGTGTGAACACTGTTGAACGTATTTATATGACCTTTGGCAAGCTGGGCGGGAATCCAATTCGCTTTTTGTCCAGACCATATGAAAAAGTATTATGTGGCATAGCTGTAACACATATGCCCAGATATCTTATTGATATGCGTCTTGAAGAAGGGGAGACGATCTTTGATAAGATGGGTATTCCTTATGATGAACTTCGTGTTATGGAAAACCCTGTGGAACCTGTCGCTCAATATTATAAAAGCCAATTAAAAAAAGGCGAAAGATTGTGGTGGACTGGCAATGACGCTGATGAATCTGTTTCAGCAACTGTCCGGCTCTGGAATACACTTTCTATCATAGAAAAACGCAGATTCATGATATATGGGATTGTTAATTATCCGGAGATATTTGCTGGTGATTATGATCGATACGCATTATGGCTAACCTCTCAGGGGATAGTTGACCCTCACATTCGTGATCAGTTTTCCGCTGGCGGAACGCAAGAACTAAAAATGTCCGATGGCCTTATTGTAAAAATGCCTGGGGTATTTAGAAGAGTAAGCGATTATTCTGATATGTTTATACGCAGAATGGAACAAACGGATCCTTCTTTGATGTTCGACCCGACTAAAGTTGATTATAAAACACTTGTGCAAAGAATTAACGACTGGAACCATCAGGTTTCATGGCTTGGAAAAACAGATTACGAGATTGCCAGCGATGTTCTGGGTACTTTATTTAAAGAAAAAATCGAAGAATACTATAATACATATCGGGATGAGGAAGAATGAGAGAACCAGAAGTAACACACAAAATAATGTCAGCTATACCGTCAAAGGATACAAGACCTGAATTGGCGCTGAGAAAAGCGTTGTGGGGAAAAGGATATCGATACCGGGTGAATGTTAAAAAATTGCCGGGTAAACCAGATATAGTATTTGGTCCGGCGAAAGTAGCGGTTTTTTGTGATGGGGATTTTTGGCATGGGCATAACTGGGCACTCCGAGGGATTCCTTCTTTGGAAGAAGAACTTGCCGGATATAGTCAGTTTTGGAGAGAAAAAATCTTAAACAATATAGAGCGAGACAAGCGTGTTACATCTGAATTGAAAGAAAATGGGTGGACTGTTATACGAATATGGGAAAGTGAGATTAATTCTGATATAGATAGTTGTGTTAATCGAATTATTGGCGCGATAAAACATGAATGAGCAACTAGTGTAAAATATATAGCGCATAGGGGATATTGATAAAAATGTTAACGCAGACAATATTACGGGATATTATGGATATCAAAGAGATTAGTGTGACACGTCTTGCGGAAATGCTTGGACTATCGGGGCCGTCAAGGGTATGCGACAGGTTGAATGCCGGGCGAAGCACAAATATGAGCACAGACACACTGGACGAGATGTTGCGAGCCCTGGGATACAAGATCATTGTTGTGCCGGAGACAGTGGAACTGGATGATGGATGGTACGAAATCACAAGCAGCGATAAATCTGAGATCCCGGAAAAGAGAAAACGTGGGCGTCCGGTAAAGAAAATGAGAGAAGTTGATGGGAGCTTGTAATCATAAAAAATCCGGTTTCATATAAGACTCATATGCGTGTATTATGGGTAAAAAGAAAAATGAATCAAGTATTGTGAATGTGTAAATTTATTCAAGCTAAACTTGAATCATGGGACCTGGCCTCAAGCGGTATCTGCTGTTGCCGGGTTCCGTTTCATTGTAGAATCATTCCGGAAAGGGGGATGAGCTGGGATGAAAAACGAAGTGCGGATTTACCTGGATATGGATGGCGTGCTGGCAGACTTTGACAGGGGTGTGAAGGAACTGTGCGGGCTGGAGCCCCTGGACCAGAACGGGAACTGCAGCCCGGCCCAGGATGACAGGATGTGGGAAGCTATCCGGAAGGTGGGGCATTTCTATGATAAGCTGGAACTGATGCCCGGGGCGAAGGAAATGTTTGACCGTAAGCGGTAGATAAACCTACGCTCCCATCTTACAAAGATCCTTGATTTCATCATTCCAAGGGAGCAGATCCTCGATATCCGCGTTCGGATCCTTCGCAAACCGATCCGGCAGCACCGAGAAGATGTGCATCAGGTAC
>JAFROK010000026.1 GCA_017429695.1 Clostridia bacterium
CACCGAAGGCACGCCTCGCGTCTACGGTTTTGGCGTAGCGGTTCTAAGCTCTGACTTCGCTGGCGCTCGTCAATCACTAAGAACCGACGCCAAAACAGTACCTTCGGTTGGAACACCCGGCCCCGGGCTGCCTCCATAGCCGTGGGTTTCGATGCAGAACCTGGAGTTTCGCGGCTGCGGCCGCGACCGAGGGCTTTCCGATCGCCCCCTGGACCCCTTCGGTCCCCAGACTGCTAAAGTGGCTGATACGTAATAGATCACTTATTTGGAGTGAGAACAATGGACTATCAATTTGAACTGGTGGGGAAGATCGGGTCGATGGCTTTGATCCGGCAGGAGGACCGGGACATTGACTATAATATTTTTTCACGGCTCGGGGCGGAATTACGGCCGGGGATGATCTGGGTGACCAGCGGCGCGACGGAGATCGGGCGGCTGGACTACCTGAAACGGACGGGATGCGAGCTGTGCGGCGATCCGGAACAGGACAAGGCGGACTACGCGGCGCAGGGGCAGGCGATCCTGATGCAGAACTACCGCCAGTTTGTGCGGCCGGAATACGGCATCCGCCAGATCCTGGTGGAGCACACCCACTTCAACGATCCGGAAAAGAGCGAACATATCCGGCAGCTGCTGATCCGCTCCGCCCGGCAGAAGACGATTCCGATTATCAACTACAACGACCCGGTATCTGACGAGGAAAACCGGAAGATGGAGCTGAGCGCCCGGCGGAAGCAGGGGGGCGAGGTGCACGAATGCGTGGACAACGACGAGACGGCCGCGGTGATTGCCGGGCTGGTGAAAGCGAAGACGCTGGTGCTGATGACCTCCACGGAAGGCATTTACCGGGAGAGCGGAAAGCCGGAAACTCTGGTGCGGGAAGTATACGGCCGGAACTATGAAGAAGTGGAAGCGAAGGTGCGGGAGCTGCAGAAGGGCTGCGTCGGCGCGAGCCGCGCGGGGGCGAACGGCGCCTGGGCGAAGCTGGAATACGCGCTGGGATGCGTGCGCGGCGGAACGACGGTGATTATCGGCCACGCCCGGCACCGGCTGTCGGACCTGACGGAAGGCCGGGTGGCATGCACCCGGATCGGAGTTGTGAAATGAACGGGGAGCTGATGCACGGGATCCGGTTTTTTACGCAGGAGCAGGATATCCTGTCCGCCCTGTCGGTGGCGTGCGGCGCGGGGGATCATATCGAACGCGCGCTGGACGGGGACTGCCGGGAGAGCAGCGTGTTTGACCTGGCCAGCGTGACCAAGCTGTTTACCGGACTGTGTATGATGAAGCTGAAGGAAGACGGCCTGCTGGATTTCAGCAGGCCTGTTTTGGTATACGACCGGCGGTTTGAACGGCTGGGGGATATTACCCCGGAGCAGCTGATGGCCTTCGGGGTGACCGTGAAAACCCCGGCGCGGCTTGACGCCTGCCGGGACCGGGAGGAGGCGCTGGCGGCGCTGTTTGCGGCGGAAGCCGGGGAGCGGCCGCAGCGGCGGGTGTATTCCGATATTCCGGCGATGATCCTGAAATATGTGATTGAAGCGGCAGCCGGGATGCCCTTCTATGAATATGTCAAAAAAGTGATCCTGGAACCGGCCGGGATGACGGAAACCTGGGCGAAGGTGCCGGAAGAGCGGATCGGAGACTGCCAGGACTACAACCGGGAGCACCGGATTGAAGGGACGCGGCGGATTCTGCGGACGGACGGGAAGCCCGGGGTGCCGCATGACCCGAAGGCCGCGATGCTGCAGGGGGACACGGGCGACCTTTGCGGGCACGCGGGGCTGTTTTCCACGATGGACGATATGATCCGGTTCTGCCGGGCAATCCTGGCAGGGAAGATTGTTTCGGCGGATTCGCTGAAGGAAATGGCAGTGAACCGGACGGGAAAGCTGCTGGCGGACGGGACCCACAGCCAGTACCTGGGGTACCAGTGCTATGTGCGGCATCCGGAACAGTACTGGTCGGAAATTCCGGTGTATATGGGAAAAGAGGCCTTCGGGATCGGCGGGTTTACCGGAAACCATGTGTCGGTGGATCCGGCGCGGGGACTGTTTACGGTGTTCCTGGGGAACCGGGTGAAAAACCGGCTGACGGTGGTGGTGCCGGAGGCAGGGAAAGAGCTGGCGGATTACGGGTTGAATCCGGACGGGACAGGGAAAATCATATGGGATGACGGGGAAGAGATTGCCTCGTCGGTTAAATATGTACACCAGAAGGATAAGCATCTGCACAGCGCGGTGATGCAAGCATTAGGGGTTTCAGCTGTCAGCTGTCAGTGGTGAGCGTGGAGAAATGAGATTCTTCGCTGGCGCTCAGAATGACAGAATCAGGAAGACCCGTTATCGGGACGTTATGAGATTCAGCGTGTCTAAAAAACGCAAGGGCCCTTGCTATTCAGAAGAATGTATGGTATACTCTGTTGGTCAAAGATAGTCAGAGTTGTTCTTTGATCAGGAGGTTGATTGAAATGCGATTAAGCGATTCGATTGAGTCTTTTATTAAAGCGATGCTGAATGATGAATCCGACGAGGTGGAGCTGAAGCGGAACGAACTGGCGGAATACTTCCAGTGCGCGCCGAGCCAGATCAACTATGTGCTGGCGACGCGGTTCTCCCCGGATCACGGATACCTGACGGAAAGCCGGCGGGGCGGCGGCGGATACATCCGGATTGTGCGGGTGGTTGAAAGCGGCAGCCAGCGGCTGATGTACCTGATTAACGAGCGGATCGGGGATTCGCTGAGCGAAGAGGAATGCGTGCGGCTGATCAGCCAGCTGAAGGAGCAGCAGATTATCACCGCGGACGAGGCGACGCTGATGGCGGCTTCGGTGAGCACGCGGGCGATGGGGATTCCGATTCCGGATGCGCTGAAAAACTCCCTGCGGGCCCGGATGATGAAGAGCATGCTGATGAGCATCGCGGCCCGGAACAGAACATAAAAAACGGAGGAACAATAACAGGATGCTATGCGAAGAATGCCACGTCAACGAAGCGAATTTTACCGTTTCGGTCGTGACGGGGGAGGAGACGACGGTTCGTCATTTATGCGCCGACTGCATGAGCCGGATGAATTCGGATCTCATGAAAGGCAATGTGCGCAGCCTGCTGAGCACCGTGCTGAACGCCATTCAGGCAACGGCCGGCAATGAAACAAGAAAGGAATTTTCCATGCCCATTTTCGGACGCTTTACCCAGAAGGCGCAGCAGACCCTGCTGCTGGCCCAGAAGATTGCCGCGGAGTTGCAGCAGCCTTACGTGGGGACAGAACACCTGCTGCTGGCGCTGCTGAAGAACGGAGCTTCCGTACCGAAGGCGGTATCCGCCCGGATGAACTATGAATCCCTGACAGAAGAACTGAAAAAGGAAATTGCCGCGCTGAACGACCCGGAAACCCAGCGGCCGGCCGGCGGGCGGATTGAGCTGAGCCCGCGGGCCAAGAAGACGCTGGAAAACAGCGTGCTGGAATCCCACAAGCTGGGGCAGAACTATGTGACGGTGGAGCATTTCTGGCTGGCACTGCTGGGGAACGACGACGGCGTGGCCGGCGGACTGATGCGCCGGGCCGGCGTGGACCTGTCCGCGGCGCGGGAGGAGATCCTGCGGCAGATGCGGGAGAACGCGGGGAACGGGGAACCGGTGCGGCCGATGCCCGGGATGCCGCCCTTTGCCACGGTTCGCAGCCGCAATGTCAACGGAAACAACGACAAATCCCTGCTGGACAAATACAGCCGGGACCTGACCGCGGCGGCAGAAAAGAACGAGCTGGATCCGGTGATCGGGAGGGAAAAGGAAATCCAGCGGATTATCCAGATCCTGATCCGGCGGACGAAGAATAATCCTGTGCTGATCGGTGAGCCCGGCGTGGGCAAGAGCGCCGTGGCGGAAGGCCTGGCCCAGCGCATTGTGCAGGGCAACGTGCCGGAAATGCTGCTGGGGAAACGGGTGCTGAGCCTGGACATGGGCAGCATGGTGGCAGGCACCAAGTACCGCGGCGAATTTGAGGAACGGCTGAAGAACGTGATGGACGAGCTGCACAAGGTGGGCAACGTGCTGCTGTTCATTGACGAAATCCATACGATTATCGGGGCCGGCGCTTCCGAGGGCAGCCTGGACGCGGCGAACATCCTGAAGCCGGCGCTGAGCCGCGGGGAACTGCAGTGCATCGGCGCGACGACGCTGGACGAATACCGGAAGCATATTGAAAAGGACGCGGCGCTGGAGCGGCGCTTCCAGCCGGTGATGGTCGGGGAGCCGACGGCGGAGGAAACGCTGAGCATCCTCTTCGGCCTGCGGGACCGGTATGAAGCGCATCACAAGGTGCGCATCACGGACGAGGCGCTGACCGCGGCCGTGCGCCTGTCGGACCGGTACATTACGGACCGGTACCTGCCGGACAAGGCCATTGACCTGATGGACGAGGCGGCCAGCCGGGTGCGGATCCAGGCGTGCACCGCGCCGCCGGACGTGCGGGAACAGGAAAAGCGGCTGGAAGCCGTGGTGATTGAAAAGAAGGAAGCCATTTCCCACCAGGACTTTGAAAAGGCGGCGGCCCTGCGGGACCAGGAGCGGAACCTGAACAAGGAAATTGAGGAAAAGCGCGCCGAATGGAGCCGGAGCCAGACAACGGCCCGGGACATCGTGACGGAAGACGATATTGCCCAGGTGGTATCTCAGTGGACAGGCATTCCGGTGAGCAAGATGACGGAGCAGGAAGCCCAGCGGCTGATTCACCTGGAGGAGGCGCTGCACAAGCGCCTGATCGGCCAGGAGGAGGCTGTGAGCGCGGTGGCGCGGGCGATCCGCCGGGCCAGGGCCGGGCTCAAGGATCCGAAGCGGCCCATCGGGAGCTTCATCTTCCTGGGACCGACCGGCGTCGGCAAGACGGAACTGTGCCGGGCGCTGGGCGAGGCGATGTTCGGGGACGAGGATTCCGTGATCCGCCTGGATATGAGCGAATACATGGAGAAGCATACGGTATCCCGGCTGGTGGGATCGCCGCCCGGATACGTGGGATACGACGAGGGCGGCCAGCTGACCGAGGCGGTGCGCCGGAAGCCCTACAGCGTGGTGCTGCTGGACGAGGTGGAGAAGGCACATCCGGATGTGTTCAATATCCTGCTGCAGATCCTGGAAGACGGCCGGCTGACGGACAACACCGGCCGGACGGTGAGCTTCAAGAACACCATCGTGGTGATGACCTCCAACGCCGGCGCGCATGTGATCGGCGGCGGCCGGATGGGTTTCGGCGCCAGCCGGAAGGAAGAGGTGCGGGATTACGAGGCCATGAAGGAATCGGTGATGAAGGAGGTTAAGGACCTGTTCCGGCCGGAATTCATCAACCGGGTGGACGAGATGATCGTGTTTCACGCGCTGAGCGAGGAAGAGATCCGCCGGATTACCGAAATGATGATGAAGCAGGTGGCCGCGCGGCTGGAGGAACAGGAAATCCGCCTGACCTGGGACGAAGCGGTGATTGCGAAACTGGCGGAGGACGGATATGATCCGAAATTCGGCGCGAGGCCGCTGCGGCGGATGATTCAGCGCACGGTGGAGGATACGCTGAGCGAAGAGCTGCTGCAGGGAAATATCCAGCTGGGGCGGGAGGTCCGCCTGGCGGTGCAGGACGGGAAGATCGCCCTGAACGCCGTTGCGGAACCGGAGACTCTTCCGCCGGCAGAGGAGCTTACTGAAACAACAGAAACAACCGTATCCGCGGTTCAGGAATTGGAAGAGGAGTGAAAAGAACATGCTGGAGGAACTGAAACGGAAGGTTTATGAAGCGAACATGCTGCTGCCGGCTTACCACCTGGTGACATTCACCTGGGGAAACGTATCCGGAATCGACCGGGAAAAGGGCTTGTTTGTGATCAAGCCCAGCGGCGTGCCATATGAGGAGCTGAAGCCGGAGGACATGGTGGTGATCGACCTGGAAGGCAACAAGGTGGAAGGCGAGATGAATCCCTCTTCCGACACGCCGACCCACGCGGAGCTGTACCGGCGGTTTCCGGAGATCGGCGGCGTGGTGCATACCCATTCCCGGTGGGCGACCATCTGGGCCCAGAGCGGAAGGGATATTCCGGCTTACGGAACGACCCATGCGGACTATATCTACGGCAATATTCCCTGCTGCCGGGACCTGACGAAGCAGGAGGTTGAGGAAGCCTACGAGCTGAACACCGGAAAGGTGATCGCGGACCATTTTGAGCAGAACGGACTGAATCCGAAGCATGTGCCCTGCGTGCTGGCGCGCCACCACGGACCGTTTGCCTGGGGGAAGGATGCGATGGAGGCCGTGCATAACGCGGTGGTGATGGAAGAGGTTGCGATGATGGCCTGGCATACGGAAGCGCTGCCCATGGCCCAGACCCGGGAATGCCTGCCGGACCATGTGAAAGAGAAGCATTTCATGCGGAAACACGGTCCGAATGCGTATTATGGTCAAAAAAAGGCCTGATGCTACTGAAAATTGCTGCATTTTTCCTGTTCTTTATGGTGAAAGGATAAATATTTCTTGCGTTTTCAAATTTTGTCATATATAATGTCGCCGGTTGAATCCTTCGGGTCTGTGGTTGAAAGCCGATGCCAGTCGCAGGCAAAACGGTCCACGTAATCCGCCCAAAGCGGCGGGGAGCATGGTGCGGTCTAGATGTAAGTCCGTCCGGGGCAACAACCCCGAGAGGCGAGCGTGAGGGCGCTTAAGGCGCAGAGCAAACGTCCGGACGGCGTGTGTGGGGTCAAAAACCAGGTCAGCTGAGGGATCACCTATCTTACTTTATTTGGGGGTTACCTGATCATGTACGAAGACAAAACGCTGGTATGCAAAGACTGTGGCGCTGAGTTCGTTTTCACCGCTGGTGAACAGGAATTCTATGCCGAAAAGGGATTCCAGAACGAGCCCACCCGCTGCAAGGCCTGCCGTCAGGCGCGCAAGGCCAACCGTGCTGCCGGCGCTCCGCGCGAAATGCATGACGCGATTTGCGCAGAATGCGGCAAGCCCACGCAGGTTCCGTTCGAGCCCAGAGAGGATCGGCCGGTATACTGCAGCGAATGCTTTGCTGCCCGCCGCGGATAATCAGTTCCGCGCAAAGAAGCCCGGAGGAGCGATGCTCTTCCGGGCTTACTTTTATGCGGTTAAATGTTTTCGAAGAAAGGCGTTCCATCCTCGAAGCACAGCACGTCATCCACAAATTTCAGGGGCGTCGGCGTGGTAAGCATATACTTCAGGATTTCATCCATGCGGACGCTTTCCCGGAAGGTGACGAGGGAGAAACTGACGCCATGCTTATGGGCCCGGCCGGTGCGGCCGATGCGGTGCAGGTAGTACTCATTCTCGTTGGGCAGGTCGTAATTGATGACGGCCTCCACGTCGTCCACATCAATGCCGCGGGCGGCAACGTCCGTTGAAACCAGGATCGGGAACTTGCCGCGCTTGAAATCGCTCATGACCACATTGCGCTTCGCCTGGGGAATGTCCCCGTGGAGGCACTGGGCATCGTAGCCTTCGCGGCAGAGCTGGCGGGTCAGTTTGTCCGTCATGAACTTCGTGTTGCAGAAGATCATGACCCGCTGATACACATTGGCATCCAGCAGGTAGAGCAGGTGATCCGTCTTCTTTTCCTGGTCGGCGGAGATGACGTACTGGGTGATCTGCGGCCGGTCTTCCTTTGTGGCTTCGACGGTGATTTCCACCGGATCGTGCTGGTATTTCCAGGCAATGGTCAGCACGTCCTGATTGGTGGTGGCGGAGAAGAGCACCAGCTGGCGCTCGGTCGGCGTGGCTTCGATGATTTTCGTGACGTCCTTGACGAAGCCCATGTTCAGCATTTCGTCCGCTTCATCCAGCACCATGGTATGGACCGCGTTCAGGCGGATATTGCCACGCTGCATATGGTCCAGCATGCGGCCGGGCGTGGCAATGACGATCTGGGGCTTGCGTTTGAGGGCATTGATCTGCTTGGAAATGGACTGGCCGCCGTAGATGACCGCGATGCGGACGCCAGGAATGAAGCGGGCCAGGCGGGTCAGCTCCTCGCCGATCTGCAGGGCCAGCTCCCGGGTCGGGGCCAGGACAACTTCCTGGATGCGGCTGTCCTTCAGCTGGACATATTCCAGCATCGGGATGCCGAAGGCGCAGGTTTTGCCGGTGCCCGTGGGGGCGATGGCATTGATATCCGCGCCGGACATCATGAGGGGAATGGTGCGGGCCTGCACGGTGGATGGCTCGCTGAAGCCCATCTCGCGGACGGCCTTCAGGATTTCCGGGGACAGGTCCATGGTATCAAAGGATACCGGGGTTTCTGTTTCAGCAGACAAAGGGAATCTCCTTTCGGGAATCAGTCGTGGTAAGCACGGATGGCTTTGGACAGCTGATCCGGGCAGGAGGTATCGCCGCGGCAGGGGATGCCGCTGAGCTTTTCGGCCACTTCATCGGCGTTGCGGCCGATGACCATTTTTGCCAGGCCGGCGGTGTTGCCCTTGCAGCCCTGGTTGATTTTGCAGTAGGTGATGACACCGTCCTGAATCTCCAGGTCGATGGAGGTGGAGCAGGTGCCTTGGCACTTGTAGTTGAACATGTGGGATGTCTCCTATTTCTATAAAATTAAGGAACGCTCCCGATCAGGGGAGCGTTCCGGATCAGCATTTCAATTACTCAATGACCTTGGCCACAACGCCGGAACCCACGGTACGGCCGCCTTCACGGATAGCGAAGCGCAGTCCCTGTTCCATAGCGATGGGGGTGATCAGGGTGATTTCCATGTCGATGTTGTCGCCAGGCATAACCATTTCCACGCCGTCGGGCAGCTTGATGTTGCCGGTAACGTCAGTGGTCCGGAAGTAGAACTGCGGACGATAACCGTTGAAGAACGGGGTATGACGGCCGCCTTCTTCCTTGGTCAGCACGTACACCTGACCGATGCAGTGGGTATGCGGATGAATGCTGCCGGGCTTCGCCAGCACCTGGCCGCGTTCGACTTCGTTCCTCTGGATACCACGCAGCAGGGCGCCGATGTTGTCGCCGGCTTCCGCCTGGTCCAGCAGCTTGTGGAACATTTCAACGCCGGTCACGACGGTGTTCCGCGGCTTGTCCATCAGTCCGACGATTTCCACCGGGTCAGACACCTTCACGGTGCCGCGCTCGACACGGCCCGTCGCCACGGTGCCGCGGCCGGAAATGGAGAATACGTCTTCAACGGGCATCAGGAAGGGCTGGTCGGTGGCGCGTTCCGGTTCCGGAATGTAGCTGTCGACCGCGTCCATCAGTTCCCATATGCACTTGCAGCAGGGCTCGTTGTCCACGTCGGTTCCGCCGTTCTGCAGGTACTCCAGCACCTTCAGCGCAGATCCCTTGATGATCGGGATGTCGTCGCCCGGGAAGTCGTAGCTGCTCAGCAGCTCACGGATTTCCATTTCGACCAGCTCCAGCAGCTCTTCGTCGTCCATCATGTCCGTCTTGTTCATGAAGACTACGATGTAGGGCACGCCGACCTGACGGGCCAGCAGGATGTGCTCACGGGTCTGGGGCATCGGGCCGTCGGGCGCAGACACGACCAGGATC
>JAFROK010000027.1 GCA_017429695.1 Clostridia bacterium
AAAACGCAGGGAATAATGCCCTCCTTTCCTCACTTTTTTCGGATTTGCGGCTGCTCGGTAACCTGAAAGCCGCTTGATGAATTATTGTTGAACTACGGAACGAATGGGGAAGATTTTAGTGCCACTTCTTCAGTGGTCTCGAACTGTCCCCTTCGTATCCGGCCCCAAACCTCAAACACCCCTTACTCTTCCGCCGGAATAAGCCGAATAATATCCTTAAAAGGCATCAACATCGCATCACATTCCTGAGCCCGATGATTCTCCAAAATAATCTCCGCCGCCTTCTGCATAGCCGGCACCTCAGCCCGCATCAACTGATTCGCATAAATAATAATATTAGCTCCTCTCTTTTTCCACTCTTCCTCCGTCACCGAGTTAAAGCTCGTCGGCACCAAAACAATAGGCGTCGTCTTATCCTTCCCCCGGAACTTCTCAATAAACTCCTGAATCTCCCCCGGATCCTTCTTCCGGCTGTGGATCATAATGGCATCCGCCCCTGCTTCCACAAAAGCAAACGCCCGCTCCAGCGCGTCCTCCATCCCTCTTTCCAGAATCAAGCTCTCAATCCGCGCGCAGATCATAAACTCCTTCGTCCGCTGCGCCTTCTTCCCGGCCCTTATCTTCGCCGAGAAGTTCTCAATGCTGTCCTGGGTTTGAACGACCTCAGTCCCGAACAGGCTGTTCTTCTTCAGCCCGGTCTTGTCCTCAATAATCACCATGCTCACGCCCAGCCGTTCCAGGCTCCGCACGGTATACACAAAGTGCTCCGTCTTCCCGCCGGTATCCCCGTCAAAGATAATCGGCTTCGTGGTCACCTCGGTAATATCCTCAATCGTCCGGAACCGGCTCGTCATGTCCACCAGCTCAATGTCCGGCTTCCCCTTCGCCGTGCTGTCGCAAAGGCTGCTCACCCACATCCCGTCAAACTGGTGCGCGCCGCCGTCCTGGTGCACCACGGTATTCTCCACAATTAGTCCGGTCAGCCCGTCGTGGGCCTCCATCACCGTCACCAGCCCCTTGGCTTCCAGCACCCGCTTCAGCCGGCCCCGCCGGATATCCGGCATTGCCAGGTCGCTCCGCGTCCTGGCGTCAATCTCCTTGTATTTCGGGTCGTTGGAATAGGGATATTCCACCAGCTTCCCGCCGTAGCTTGCCAGAATCGCTTCCACTTCATCCCTTATCGGCTTCTGGAACCCACTGCACCAGTCGTCTCCGTGCACAACATAATCCGGCTTAATCTCTTCCAGCACCGCCTTATAGCTCAGCGTCTGCTGCTCCACAACCTTGTATACCCCGGCCACGTTCTCAAACATAACCTTCCGCTCGCTGGCCGGCACCAGCGGGAACCGCTTGTAGCTGGCCACCGCCGCATCGCTCAGCACGCCGACGATCAGCTTCCCCATCTTCTGGGCCTTTTTGATAATCGCGATATGTCCCCCATGGATAATATCCGATGAGAAGCACATATAAACCGTTCGTGCTTCAATCTCCTTCAGCTTCGCCGAAACGACCGCCAGGTCATCCGGATTGTCAATCTCCGCGCACAGCTGGTCCTGAACATCCAGGGCATAAATATTCGCCCCGCCGTTCAGCTCATTCAGCGCGTTCTCGGCATATACCTTCGTGTTTCCCGCCTCGCAGAATTCACAGATCTTTCCCAGCCAAACCTGCCAGTCTGCCTTCTTCAGCTTGTAAAGGGCCTGGGCTTCCATCGCCTCGTCAAAGATATCCACCCCAACCCGCATCACCATGCCGTTTTTCACCTGGGCCTTGAAATCCTTCTCCGGCAGCGGCAGCGTGGAGGATACCGTCATGCAGCTCCCCTCAAAAGCCAGCGCCTGGTCCAGCACGGAATTTTCAAACACCAGGTCCCCGTGCATCAGCAGGATATCGTCCTCCAGGTATTCCCGTGCGCAGTAAATGGAATAGATATAGTTCGTCTTGTCATAGATCGGGTTTTTCACAAATGTAAACGAAAGCGGTAAATCGAGACTTTCGCAGTATTCCGTCAGCACCCGGTCAAACAGCCCGGTGGTAATTACCACCTCCTGAATCCCAGCGTCCGCCACCTGCTGCAGCTGCCGGGAAAGGATCGTCTCCCGGGGACTGATCTCCGTCATGCACTTCGGATGCTCGCTGGTCAGAACCCCCATCCGGGATCCCAGGCCGGAATTCAGAATCAATGCTTTCATGCTTTGCCTCTTTCCTGTGAAGTCAATCTTTCAACATTACCAGTATATCATATCTTTAAATGTTTTTGTCGATATATCTCCACCAAATCATCAATCGCCATTTCCGGACTCATCGTATGGAACATCAGATAATTATGTTCCATGATTTCTGCCGGAGCAATCCTGTAAATTGCTTTACTGTTCTCATTTTTGTAGTAGTGCCAGTATCGATAGATGTACCCGATCCAGAACATCATGTCGCGCCCAAACTGCTTATTGGATGTAATCAGAAAGTCTCTCTTTTCAGCAACCAGTTCTTCCAATAAATACTCTTCCCCAGCCCATTGCATTCTGTTATAAACAGAATCCAGATCTTCTGCTACCGAAGATGTCATAAAGGCTTTGATAAATGATTTGCTGTCAAACCCAGCATTCAAAGACAGCTCAAACAGACGTCCTTGAATATCACACAGTTTCAGCTGTAAACTGTCCATCATTTTGCCCCCCTGTGAGCTTCTTCCAGGATCTCATCGAAAAAGCGCCCATCTCGCCGATGTTTCCGGCAGATATCATTGGCAAGAGAAATACCTTCTGCCCGATTTTGTGCACTGATCTCCTGTAAACACTTTCGTTCCAGGAAAGAAAAGGGGATTTCTGCTTCAATATTAAGTTGATCACAGGCCTTCTGCGTGATACATACATACTGCTGTCCCAGCTTCAATGCCGCCAGGCTCTGTACCAGCGCGGTATCTGTAATGGTTCCCTGAAAGAAATTGTCCAGCACGACAAACATACGATCATTGGCTATATAGCCGATGATCACATCAAATCCTTCTGCCATTTTCTGATACTTTTCATAGAAAGCTGTCCCTTGAATATCTTCCATCTTTCCGCGATGATAAGCAACCAGCATGGCCCATTCAATATCAGCCTGGATATTCAGTATCTTCAGCCCTTTTAAATCCAGGGACACCACATAGAACTTTGACTTTTCAAAATCACAAATCAGCGTTAAAGGCTGCAGCGGATCCGTTCCCAGATAAAATCCTTTTCCAAAGTCGCAGTGTGTCCGGCTGACAGGTGCGATTTTTCCGCTCAGTCCGGACTTGGATCCATGATACAAAACAATTCTGTTTTTATTTTCTCTTGATACCTTTTCAACTTCATTTCTGATTTTTAGATCGATAATATGATTCAAAGAAATATGATATTCCTTGCAAAAATCAAATAACCTGTTCTGCGCAAGCTGATTCGGATAGGATCGGCCGTTTTCCCAACGGTTCACAGTAGCAAATGACACGCCCATATAATCCGCAAGCTGCTGCTGGCTGATTCCTGCCACATTGCGAATCTGTCTGATAATCCATTCCATCCCGATCACTCCGATTATAACATTTCGCCTACCCAGATTATATAATTTGTTATGTGATGCGTCAATATACAAAACGGGGAAACCATCTGTTTCCCCGTCAAAACCTGAATATGTGCAATTCACTCTTCACTCCGGCAGCTCCGGCACATCCTCTTCCTCAAAGCTTTCTTTTCCCAGTTCAGTAATTCGGATCTTCCCGGCTTCTCCATACTGATACAGCTGATCCAGCAGTTCAATCGCCGCCCGGATCCGGGTACGCAGCAGATATCCCCCGCCTTCCGTCGCCGCATAGATTCTTTCCGGCGCCACTTTAGGCTGCCAGTCATATGCCATGCCATGGAATTCCTGAATGCTTTCCATAACGCGCAGAATTTCTTCCTTGGTCAGCGATGCCAGTTCCGGAGCATTTATTATCAGGTTCAGCGTTCCCTTCGCCGCCTTCATTGATGCGGCATCTTCCGCAAATATCGCTTCCACATTTTCAAACTCATGCTTTTTGTCAATCACATCTTCTGTAAAAGAACTGCTGAAAGCAAACAGGGAGAAAACACCTTCCAGCCTGGCCGATGGCTGCAGAAATTCCTGCATACCACGATAGCTCTTTGCCCTTGCCTTCTTTCCAAGCCGACCAATTAACTCAGCTTCGTCAAAGAGAATCACCCATCCATCCAGGCCTGTCCGGCGGAAGAGTGTGCTCATAAAGGCAAAATAATCCATGCAATGCTTTGTTTTTGAAAAGCTTTGATTGAACTGGGCGGGTTTTCCCGTCACTCTCCGGAAGCTCTTCTTGACCATCGCGTCGGAAACAAAGTCACCTTCCAGGTCTCCCAAAAACAGTGTCTTCTCTTCTTCATCCTGCGACCCCCAGAGCGCTTTCAGCAAATGGTAAATCTTGTTTGTCTCCAGTCCGGTCGCCGCGTATGCCATCATTTCTCCCGCGGCGCCGCTTCCCGGTGTCATTTCTTCCAGCATATTCCGGAATCCGGGCTGTTTCTTTCCGGGCAGATAGGTGTTTCCGATAATTCTGGAATAGAGCAGATGAAGCTTGTCCATCGGTGTTTCCTTGCCAAGGGACACATAGGAAACCGCCATGTTTTCATCCGCCGCAATGCTGAATATCGTATTCAGCATATGCGTCTTCCCTTCACCGTAACTGCCCTGGAAAAGCATACCGTCCGATCGTCCGCTGTTCCGGACCGTCTCCATTTTATTGCGGATTCGGTTCAGCATCGCCGGTCGCGCTTCGGAAAAATACGCGCCGACTGCCCTGGAAGGCACGCCGGAACGCAGGGCTTCAATAACATGCATCGCTTCAAAATCAGCCATTGTCCCGTCCCCCTTCCATCGTCATGCGGTTCATCATATAGGGAATCCCCAGCTGGCCAAATGCCGCTCGTTCAATCAGTTCTGATGCCTGCCTTTCGTTTATGGGCAAAGCGCTCATCCCCTGCTGGTTCATCTCTCCCGCAAGCTTTTCCGACATCCTGACCAAGACCTCGGGCATATACATTTCTTCCCCATAGCGATCCATATCGACAATATCCGCAAACCGGTTAAACCGGGTGCTGACCACCTCATTCTGGACCCGAAGCCACAATGCCTGATAGGATTTCATCCCGGCGTTCTCATTGTCCATCAGTTCCCGGTCAAAGCACAGCATAAACAGAACATACCGCATGCTGTCGATATCATCAATCAGCTGGCGGATGCTCTCATATGTATCATCCCGCCGTGTCTTGGTATACCGCATCACTTCTTCGCTGCCACGGTTCAGCAGCGTTTCCAGGTCATCAATGATGACCACCAGGCCTTTTGCGCCGCTCATATGAACCGTCTCGCACAATGACCGCAGCAGATGCCGGGCATTGTACTTCGTCACCTGCACAGGCGTCAGCCCGGCCATCCGCAGCTGTGCCGCTTTGATGGTCTTATCTCCGTTCAGCCATGCCAGCAGGATCTGCCTGTTGCTGTTTTCCAGCACCGGATAGCCCAGGATTCCGCCTGTCAGCAGCAAACACGCCTGCGCAAATGTATTATCCAACAGGGGATTGCGTGTAAACAGCTCCCGCAATATATCCCGCAGCGTCTTCTTCGTCATGGCGTCATTTTCACGCCGTTCCGCCAGCAGATCCACAAACTGCTTTCCAGCCGGAATATCCTCCGGATCGTAGCCCATCTCCCGGACCACCCGCTCCGCACAACCCTTCAGCAGCATATCCAGGTCAATCTGCCGGATGATACTCAGGTAAACCTCCCGGAAATCATGCAGCCAGACATCCCGGGCCGAAAAAGACACCGTGAAATATCCGTCCTCTTTACTTTTCAGCTTCATCCATTCGGCAAAATGTGTCTTTCCGCTTCCGGGATGCCCGGTAATCATTTTAATCTTGCTTCCGCCCGCCGGAATAAACCTTTCCAGGTATTGTTTTTCCCAGAAATCAGCCAGCGAATCCAGTCCAACAGTTATTTCCTTCAAAACGT
Organism: Clostridia bacterium; assembly: GCA_017429695.1. Taxonomy (GTDB): domain Bacteria; phylum Bacillota; class Clostridia; order Christensenellales; family Aristaeellaceae; genus Aristaeella. The sequence goes on from JAFROK010000027.1 coordinate 6,025, forward strand.
CCTCATTCACCGGCGTTTTTCCATCCCTCAGCATATATGCTGCCTGTTCCCGATTCATCTCCATCGCGGTTGTCCCGTCTCCTTATTGGTTCGTTCGGTAATCGCTTTTATTCTCTGTTATTCTTCCGTGTTCAGCAGATACAGTGTGCTGATATACGATTCAACGCCGGTGCTGCTTAAGACGCGGATCCCGCTTCCATCATGGCTGGTTCCAAACTTATACCGTGCCCCTGTCTTGGATGCCCAGTTTTCCGGCCCTGCCTCATATGCCCTGGAAAGATCAAACGCAAATGCCTGCATGTCATATTCCTTGCGGGCGCGGGCCATCAGCGCCAGGTTTTTATAGATCTTTGTCAGCGCCTGGGTCGATCCGATCCTCGCGCCGGACCGCAGGCATGTAATCTCATACGCCTCTCCCAGCTCCGTCATAAACGCGGCCACATTAAATTTGGCGGCAAACAGTTTTTCCTGGCCGGTCCGGACCGTCTCCGCCACATACTCCGGCCGGCAGCTCTGTACCTTTTTGCGGTCCATCCATACCTCTCCGGGACGTTCGTCATCTCCCACCACCCGGATTTTGTACGGAAACATTTCATATACGCCTTTTTCACCCTTGACGTCAATTCCCTTTTTCTCGCAGCTCTCCAGCAGCTGCCTCGTAAAATCTCCGCTCACAAAGTAATTCTGAACGTCAAATCCTTCCACCTGTTCCCGCAGCGCTTCCGTCTGAACGTTCAGCATATCTGCCGCTTCTTTCAGCGCCGCCAGTTGCTTCCGGACCTCTGTCAGGTTCCCCAGTTCCAGGTTCTTCTGAATCTTTTTCTGTGCGCTTACCGTTGATCCTGAAAGGTCTTTAATCCCCTTTACCGGGCTTTTCAGTTCTTCCAGCAGTGTTTCATAATTCATCGTTTGTTTTCCCCCGTTTCAGGCAAAGTGTTTTACGCCTCTTTTCAAGTTTCATTATATAGTTCCGGATATATTCAGGCAACCATTTTACCTGCCTTTTTTGCCCTTACCCGTCTTTTTTCTGCTTTTCTTGTCATCCTTCCGTTCCCATGCTATGATAATCCCGTGAGTAAAACCAGAGAAAGGAAGAGCGCCGTATGAAACCGTACGCCTGGCAGCAGGAATGCCTTCATGCTTGGGAAGCCGTCCGCTTCCGGGGTATCGCCCATGTCGTCACCGGCGCCGGAAAAACCTTTCTCGCTTCAAACGCAATTGATCTGTATTTGTCCCGCTTTCCGGACGCCCGGATCAAAATCGTCGTCCCTACCATTCCGCTGGCCCGTCAGTGGCAGCTGTCATTGCTCCATCATTTTGATGATCCCCTTCTCCGGCCCGGTTTCTTCGGCGGCGGTGTCCGTTCTTCGCCGGATCAGCGCGTCATGATCTATATCATCAATTCCGCCCGCGATACGCTTTCCCAACATATCCGGCGGGATTTTTCCCTCGGATATCATGTGCTGCTGATCTGTGATGAATGCCATCACTGCCAGAGCCCGCAGAACCGGCATATTTTCGATTTCACATCCTCCTCTTTTGCTTCCGGCAAACAGTATGCTTCCCTGGGGCTTTCCGCTACCCCCTTCGGAACTGCGGATGACGATATATTACGCCATGCCCTGGGCCCGGAAATCTATCGTTACGATGTCGCCTCCGCGTTGTCGGATGGCATTGTTTCTCCCTTCTCTGTTTGTGAGGTTGCCGTTTCATTTCTGCCGAAAGAGCGTATAGAATACGATCAGTTGAGCCGTGATTTGGTGCTCCTTCTGGAGAAATTGCTGAAAGCATATCCTGAACTGAAAAAGCTCCCACCGTCTGCCTTCCTGAAAGCCGTCACAAAAATCGCGTCTACCGCCGGCATGGATCCGGAGAACATCGCCGTAGCCTTTCTCCTGAAAACCTGGAAAAGGAAAGAAATCAGCACCCTTGCCTTTTCCCGTATCCTCTGTGCCATATCACTCATTGAACGGCTGCCGGAAAATGAGCGAATCCTTATTTTTTGCGAACGGATTTCCCAGGCGGAACAGGCAGCCCTTGCGCTGCGAAAGAAATTCGGCAATATCTGTTCCCTGTACCATTCAAAAATGACCCATGAAGCCCGCGTCCGCAACCTGTCCGCTTTCCGGAGTAATCAGGTCCGGATTCTGGTCAGTTGCCGCTGCCTGGACGAAGGGATTGACGTACCGGACGCAACCGTTGGAATTGTCCTCAGCAGCTCTGCCGTAACAAGGCAGCGAATCCAGCGGCTGGGACGGATTCTCCGGCGTTCGGAAGGAAAAGAATCTGCCACCCTGTATTATCTTTACATTCAGGAATCCGCGGATAATCCGTCATTCCTGCCGGGCCTGGAAGCAGAAAAAGCCATCCCGCTCCGTTTCCGAACTCCGGAGCAGGATTTTGAAAATGATTTGTATCTCTATGCCGCAAACTGCCTGATGCAGGAAAGCCGGCAGGCCGGCTATACTGATTCCCAGCTCCGGGAACTTCGTTCCTGCCTGCTGGAAGGCCTTGTCCGGCCGGATTACCTGCTGCCCGTTGATATCCAGACAAAGCAGGCAGCCCAGGCCGCATCCCGCCATGAACGCAATTACTGGCTGGCAATGAAAAAGCTGTCTGATTTCTTTTCAAAGTCATGATTCTGATTCCATTCATATACATATCACAATAAATATCAACAAAGCCACACGATGGCATTTTAGCACTTTAAATCGAAAAAGCAGAGCAGCCAAAAGAAAAAGGGGAAACCGTTTGGCTCCCCCTCCCTGTCAGAACTTGAACGTATCCTTGATCCCCAGCCACTTCTGGTCCTTATCGCTCAGCTTCAGCGCCGCGCCGTCCACCGTATACCCTTCCGCGGAAGCGCTTCCCGGATACTTCCCTTCCAGCTTCGGCCATACAATCCCGATCTCCGGATCGTTCCATGCCATGCCGCCTTCGTCGTTCGGATGATAGAAATCGTCGCACTTGTAGCAGAACGCCGCCACGTCGCTCAGCACCAGGAACCCGTGGGCAAATCCCCTGGGAATCAGGAACTGGTGGTTGTTCTCTTCCGTCAGCAGTTCCCCGTGATACTTCCCGTATGTCGGCGATCCGGCCCGCAGGTCCACCGCCACGTCATATACTTCGCCCTTAATCACCCGCACGAGCTTCGTCTGCGGATACTGCTTCTGGAAATGCAGTCCCCGCAGCACGCCCTTCGTGCTCAGGCTCTGGTTGTCCTGCACAAAGTCAATATCCAGTCCGGCTTCTGCCATATCCCGCTTGCTCCATGTCTCCATGAAGTATCCCCGGTTATCCCCGTGCACCGCCGGCTTAATCAGGCAAAGTCCCTCAATCCCGTCCAGGTTTTTTTCCACCGTAATCTGTCCCATATTAATGATCCCCTTCCATCCAAATTTCGAGTGTTTTAGTGTTCGAGTGTTCGAGTGTTTTAGTGTTCGCCTATCTGTCATTCTGAGCGCAGCGAAGAATCTCCTCTCCGTTTCGTCACATGTTTCTTAATCAGCTTCAGCACCAGTATGGTCACCAATACTCCCGCCGCAACCCCTGCGGCGTCAATCAGCACATCTTCAATGCTCCCGCTCCGGCTCGGCACCATCGACTGATGCCATTCGTCCGAAGCCGCATACAGCGTTCCGCCGATAAAGCTCCACAGCCACAGCAGCTTTCTCTCTCCCAGCCAGCTCTCCAGGCATATCAGCAGCGATCCGCCCAGTGCCATAAAGATCACCACATGGGCCATCTTTCGCACCAGCCGCTGCACAAACAGCCAGAACGGTTCCCCTTCTTCCGCATACTGTTCCTTCACCCCGTCAAAAACAGAGCTCTCAAAAACCCCCGTCTCCAGGGCCGCGTCCCCGATGGGAAAACTCAGCCCCTCCGACTGCTCCTGTCCCTGACCGGAAAAAATGAACAAAGCCACCATAATTCCCAAAACCAAAACCGTACTGACAACCCGTATCCAAGGCTTCTGCAGTAAACCTTTACTCATATCGACCTGCCCCCTGCCACCTTGCTAAGGTACCGGTCCAGAACCTCTCCGGCTTCTTCATTCCCCAGCGCCGTCGTCACGCCGGTATACAGCGGAATCGCCGCGCAGAACGACATCCCTGCCGTAATCAGCCCGCCGGCATCCAGCTGCCGCACCAGCAGGCACATCCCGGCCACGCATCCGCACCCGGCCAGCAGCGACAACGTATACTTCACATGCGCCTTTCCCAGGAATACCTTCCGGATATTCATCATCTTCCGGGCCTTAATGCATCCCAGGACGCATGCCAGTCCTTCCGCAATCACCGTTGTGATCGCCGCCGCCATGAATCCCATCCTGGGAATCAGCAAGAAGTTCAGCCCGACGTTTACCACCGCCGCGATCACCGTAATCCGCAGCACGGCCTTCTCCTGCTTCGCAGGAATCAGCACGCACGCCGTCACAAACCATCCGACAATGCTTAGCATCAGCGCGGCACACAGCCACTTTACCGCCCCGGTCGCCGCCAGGTATTCCGCGTTGGAGATCACCTCAATCAGCGAATCTCCCAGGAAAAACAGCCCTGTCGCCACCGGTGCCAGCAGCGTCATCAGCATCCGCAATATCCGCCCGGCCACCTCACCGAAGTGCTCCCGGTCTTCCTGCCACATTGCGGCCAGCCGCGGTGTGGCCACGGTAATCACCGCTGCCAGCAGCGTCTTGAACAGCGAATATATCTTCACCGCCACCGAATACAGCCCGACCTCGCTGTCCGCCCGCAGAAAGCCCAGTATCAGCATATCCGCGTTCACATACAGGCTCGTCGTCACCGTATTGGCAAACAGGATCATCACAGGCTTTATATGCTGCATCGCCTGTCTGGGATCCACCAGCCTGACCCTGCAGTACTTACGCCTTGCCGGAATATTCCGCAGCTGCGCCCCGCAGGTAGCAAGCACCGTAATCCATGCGTAAGCATATAAATCATCCGCCGTCTGCACCAGCAAAAAGAACAGCAGCAGCGACAGCGCATATACCGCAATCGTTCTCAGCGTAATAAACAGGAAATCTTCATATACCGCATGGATCCAGTCGCACCCGACGGTCATCAGGGCAATGTTCACACTAAGAATCAGCAGCAGTTCCTTGCATTCATGAAACTTCGGTGCAACGAATATACAGATCCCCAGCAGGATATATGCAACCACAGTAGATATCACATTAATCGTGAACATCTCCGAAGCAAATTGACTCATCTGCTCATAGTTGTTCCGCCGGGCCACCCCTTCCCGCAGTGCATATGTCCCGATGCCCAGCGCCGCGAACATGATAAAATATCCTGCCGCAGCATTGGCAAACTGATACAGTCCCACCGTATCCACGGAAAAGATATTCGCAATCCGCCAGAAGGTCACCACCGGAAAGAGCATGGTCAATACGGTCCGCAGAATATTCAGCCCCGCGTTAACCCCCAATGCCCGTCCTCCAACCTGTATCTGACGTTTTTCCATGTCCATCCTCGTCTTTCAAAGAAACTAACAACCAACTTGTTCAACCCGGACCGGGACTTCTGGAACGCGGGGACGGTTTTTCCGTTCCGTGTTCGGCCGGAACTGAAGAACTGTCCCCTGCGTTACTAGCGCAACCCTTCAGTTACCGCTCTCGGCCGCGAAGTATCCTTATCTTCCGCCGGGTTTTCTCATACTCTCTCAGCAGCTCATACTGCCCCGCATTCAGAAACCGCAGCGTCATCCGGTACTTCCCCGGCACTTCCGAAAAACCTTTCCCGGCTTCCTGCTGCAGGTATTCCCTCAGCGGTGCCATCCACGCGGCAAACTCTTCCCCGCGCGCATCCTGCCGCACGGCCATCTCCACCACGTCCGTCACATTCTTCAGCCGGAATGCCCGGATCGCTCCTTCGCATTCCTCCGCCAGCCCGTACTGCCTGAAAACATCCTCATACGCCCGGATCACCTGCTTCCGCCGCTTCCAGATCTCCTCCGGATCCGCCTTCTGCAGGTTCTTCTCCGTCAGCGATCCGCTCCGTCCGATCCGGTACCGGTACAGCGTGTCCGAAAGCACCGTCACAAAATCCACATGCGAAAGATACGCCAGGTTAAACAGAAAATCCTCCGCGTAAGTCGTCTTTTCTTCAAACCGGATCCCATGCTGCCGAAGCACATCCGTCTCAAACAGCTTGCAGTACACCCCGCCGCACAGTGGATTGCTCTGCCATTTTCCCAATATATTCCGGATATAATCCTGAACGCTCATCCGCCCGGTTGCCGTTTCCTCCCGGAAAGCCCCGGTTTCCTTCCCATCTGCGTCCGTCACCAGGATCCCGCATATCGGCAGCACGCTTCCCGATCCTTCGTCCCCTCTGTTCCGGAGCAGCGTCTCCGCCAGTGCAGGCTCGCACACATCGTCGCTGTCCACGAACATCAGGTACTTGCCATTGGCATGATCAATCCCGTAGTTCCGCGCCGCCCCAACGCTCATCGGCTCCGGACGAAGGAAGCGCACCCGACTGTCCCGCTCCGTGTATTCCCGGCAGATCTCCGGGCTCTCATCCGAGCTCCCGTCATCCACCAGGATCACATCCAGTGCGGAATAGCTCTGCCCAAGCACGCTGTCCACGCACTCCCGCAGATAAGCCGCGCTGTTAAACACCGGAATCACTACACTGATTGTTTCCACAGATTACCTCTTTGCAAACTTTCATCCGTTTTGAGTGACACTTTTTTTGAGTGAAACTTTTTCTGCCCATCTTCAATTCCAGAAATCATCTTCATCATCAGCATTTTCGATGAAGTCAATGATGAAATCGATGTCCTTGTTACTCTTCTTGTATGCATTCCACAATCTTTCTTTGATTGCGTCCTCTTGTCTTTCCGGATAGCGTTGGATAAGAAGCCCGTTCAATTCTTCAAGCATTGCTTCATATTCGACATGGACTTTGCTTACTTTCTTCTCCAATGCTTCGATTTTCGTATCAAGCGCTTGTTGTTCTTTTTCTGTCATATCGTATACTCTTTCTGCAATTCCTCGGCGCTCTGATTTTATACAGTTGCCATGTCCATTTCTCCGTTTTAAATCCGTTCATTCCTCTTGTTTTCATTGCTAACGCAGATTTAACGCAGACTGTGCGTTAAATCTGCGTTAACCTTTTACCTGTGTAGATCTCTTTGTTTCCTCGGTTTTCCGATATTTATCCAGTGCCCCTTACCATTCTAACGCAGATTCTATCGCAGTTCTGTTAACTTTAACGCAGATTTGCGTTAGAATTGCGTTGGATTAAAGCTAAAGGGCAAAGTTCCGGATATGTCAGGCAGAAAGATATTGATCATGCCTGCATGCCCTTCAAATGCAATCCAGCTTATTCCCGTGCTCACAAGCATCGTAATCCCATAAAAGACAGATGCATTTTTATTACTTGTGTTTTTCACCATTTCGGCTAAAATGCGATTGAATCGTGTTTTGGCCGAAGTAATGATCATGGCATATTGCAAATACGATTACTCTCCAACCGCCCTATTCCAGCCAAAGCGATCAGCGGCGTAGTATAACAGCCACTTTACGCATTGTTGAGCTCCTCCATGAATTCCTGATCGTCATCATAATGGAAAATGGATATATTGTTCTCGTTTAGATATCGAATAAACAGTTCCTTGCTCATCCCTGCTATCTCTGCACAGTACCCAAGAGAAACACCGTTCTGAACATAATAACAGAGTGCAACGGCTTTCCTTGCAAAAGAATTGGCTTCTTCTTTATTCATTCTGGTATCGTACAAAACTTCATTTGGAATATCAAATACTATCTGGCACATCATTATTATTCTTATGGCTTTTGCTCACCGCCACCGTCGCCCCAATAAAGAAATACAGCACCGTCATCGGAATATGCCCGTATGCGAAGTGCGTCAGACACTCCACCATTTCCATCAGCAGCACTGCCAACGCCGGCACCGGCAGCAGTCGCTGCCACAGCGGCAGGTCCCATCTTTTCCACAGCTTAATCGCGCAAATGCAGAAATAAACCATCAGTCCCAGGAACAGCCCGATTCCCGGAATTCCGCCTTCCATGAATACCTGAACCAGGATATTATGGCAGTGCGGATCCGGATCCGTCACCGTCCTCACCGTGCCATCCGGAGACAGTCCGTAATACAATGTTTCTGGATGTTCCTTCGCGTATCGCAGTGCTCCCTCCCAGATATCCCAGCGCCCGCTGAGCATCTGCTTCATCTGGTCCTTGTCACCGCTGACCACATCACGGCTGCTTGTCCAGGGAAGGTTGCTTTCCTGTTCGCTCTCTTCTTTGCCCGCTTCCGCCATTGCGGAAGAAACAATCACGCTGCCCCGGTTCCGGATCTCAATAAATCCGTTCTTTAGTCCCTGCTGTCCGACCACTGCCAATACAGTGCATCCAGCCATGCAGGCCGCCAGCCCGGCCGCCAGCGCAACATTCATCTTTCCGCGAACCGGCGCCCGTTTCTTCACCAGTCCCCATATTCCCAGTGTCACCATCCCGCCCAAGGCAAAGGACAGCATCACCAGCGAAGACCTGGTATCCGTCATGGCGTTCGCGATCATCATCGGAATCAGGGCAATCAGGTATAATACCTTCCAGATAGTCTTCTTCGCAGCGGCAAATCCAGCCAGCGCAAACATCGCGCTGCCGGCCAGGATTCCGCCGCTGGTTGTCGCCACCGCAAAAAGGTCCAATCGTCCGGTATCAATATAGGCGTAAGCGTCTCCCAGGTTCTTCACGCCGCCGCCCGTCCAGGTCACATATAACCCAATTCCGGACAGTACAAGTGTCCCCACGGTCCACAGCGCACATATAATCCGCAGCACATTCCGCCGGTTCTCCGGCCGAATCACGTCAAAGAACCCGTAGCAGATAATCAATGCATACAAAGCGGAAACCATATACACCATGGTCTCACCGGAAAGGTTCGGATCCTTCAGGCAGGTCCTTTCAAACAGAAACGCCACCAGCAGGGATCCCAGCCAGAACCCCTTGTTCCGCCAAAGCTTCCCCATAAACACCGTCACCATGGCAAACGGAATCCACACCGGCGCCAGCCGGCTGGCGCCGGCAGGCAGCTTCGGATAATACAGCAGCACATAGAAATGGTGCAGCGTCATCAGAATAGCAATCGCGGAATATGTATTGTCCACCCAGCGTTTCCGGGTTTCAACGCTCAGTATCCGCCGGTCAATCCGCGCCCATATCCGCCTCACGGACGGCACCGCACCATACAGCAGCACCAGCCCTTCTGCTGCCAGCAGCAGGATCGCAAAATGAATCAGGTGCTTCTGGATCGAAACCGTTCGATGCAGAAAACTCAGCCCAACCTCCATGCAGAGGGTAATCAGTGCGCATACAGGAATTGCACCCAGGAAGCCCTTGATCTGCTGCTTCCCGTTCAGCCTTTCTTCCATCCTTCGCGCTTCCCCTTCCTGTTTTTTATTCCGTCCATATCGAGTGGCAGAAAAATTGAGTGGCAGAATTTTTTCGAGGTCCAATTACAGCTTCGCTTCTTCCAGGTACCGCTTAACCGCGTCTTTCCAGCAAGGCAGCGGTGTAAACCCGGCCTTTTCCAGCTTGCTCTTGTCCAGCCTGGAATTCTCCGGCCGGGCCGCCTTGCTCAACCCGTATTCCGCTGTCGTCACCGGAATTACATTGGTTTTCAATCCGTATTGTTTGTAAATCTCCACACAGAAATCATACCAGCTGATATATCCGCCGGGTACTTCCTCCGCGTTCGTCGCGTGGTAGTATCCGTATTTTTCTGTCCCGATCATATCCGCCAGCAGCCGAGCCAGGTCCAATGTATAGGTCGGTGTCCCGATCTGGTCGTTCACCACCCGTACTGTATCATGTGTTTTCCCGACATTGACCATCGTCTTGATGAAGTTCTTCCCGTTCAGTCCGAACACCCAGGCAATCCGGACAATAAAGAACTTCTCTAGCAGCGAAGTCACCGCCTGTTCCCCGTCCAGCTTGCTCTGTCCGTATACATTCAACGGCGCGTAGCAAGTGTCATCCGGCTCCCAAGGCCGTTCGCCCTTGCCGTCAAACACATAGTCCGTAGAAATATACAGCATCTTTGCGTCCACAGCCTTCGCTGCTTCCGCCATATACCGTGTGCCTTCCGCGTTAATCCGGTGAACCAGTTCCTGTTTGTCCTCATCCTCCGCCGCGTCCACTGCCGTCCATGCCGCGCAGTGAATAATCGCATCCGGTTTCACTTCAGTAATCGTCCGCAGCACCGCTTCCCGGTCCGTAATATCCAGCTGTACATACGGTGCCGTTGTTACCGCGGATCCGTCCGCAATCCCGCTGTATGCCGGCGCGATATCCGATCCGACCGCAGAATATCCCCTCGCCGTCAATTCGTTCACCACATCATGCCCCAGCTGCCCGCCAACGCCTGTAACAAAAATCTTCATCGCCATATCCTCATCATTTTCCGTTCTATTTTCTATTCACTAACTACTAGCCACTAATCACTCATAATATTCCTTATACCATTCTGCAAACTTCCGTAGTCCTTCCCGGATCCCGATCGTCGGACGGAAGTCGTAATCCTCTTCCAGTCCCTTGCTGTCTGCGTAAGTCACCGGCACGTCCCCTGGCTGCATCGGAACCAGTTCCCGGTATCCTTCAAAGTCGTAATCCGCCGGCAGCACTTTGGCCCGTACCAGCTCTTCCTGCAGCGTGCTGATGTAGTCCAGCAGGTTCTCCGGCGTTCCTCCGCCAATGTTGTATACCGCGTAGGGCGGCAGCGGCAGTCCGTCTTCCCCGTTCTTCTTCTCCGGCGCGCCATGCATCACCCGGTATACGCCTTCTACGATATCGTCCACATAGGTGAAATCCCGCTTGCAGTTCCCGTAATTGAATATCTGGATGGTCTTTCCGGCGGCCAGTTTCTGCGTCGCGCTGAAGTAGAACATATCCGGACGTCCCGCCGGTCCGTATACTGTAAAGAATCGCAGCCCGGTAGAGGGAATATTGTAAAGTTTCGAATAGCTGTGCGCCAGCAGCTCATTGCTCTTCTTTGTCGCTGCGTACAGGGATACAGGATTGTCCACCTTGTCTTCCGTGCTGAAAGGCACCTTTTTGTTCCCGCCGTATACCGACGAGGAGGAAGCGTAAACCAGATGTTCTACCGGATGATGCCGGCATGCTTCCAGGATATTGTAGAATCCAATGATGTTGCTCTCGATATACACATCCGGATGGTCAATCGAATACCGCACCCCGGCCTGGGCTGCCAGGTTCACCACAACCTGCGGCGCATACTTATCAAAAACCTGGTCAATCAAAGCCTTATCCGCAATACTGCCCCGGATAAACACATGCTGAACCGAAGACTTCTCCGCAGCCTGCTCAATCAAGCCCAGCCGGTATTCCTTCAGCTTCGGATCATAATAATCGTTCATGTTGTCCAGGGAAATCACGGTTCCGCCGTTCATTTCCTTCAGCAGCCGGATCACCAGATTCGCCCCGATAAACCCCGGGCTCCCGGTCACCAGAATCGTCTTCCCGTTTAACTCTACCGCTTGCTTCATTTATTCCATCCTCAACAATTTTCCCACACGAATTCCTAAAACCTGATACCTGATACCTGTCACCTGCAGTTCAGTCGCTCCCGACTGAACTGCTTAATCGCGCCTGAACAGGTCCCGTGTATAAACCTTCTCCTGCACGTCATCCAGGACCGATTCATACCGGTTCGCGATAATCGCGTCGCAGCATTTCTTGAACCGCTCCACGTCATTGACCACCAGGCTCCCGAAGAACGTGGATCCGTCCTCCAGCGTCGGCTCATAGATCACCACTGTTGCGCCTTTGGCCTTAATCCGCTTCATGACGCCCTGGATGCTGCTCTGGCGGAAGTTGTCACTGTTACTCTTCATGGTCAGCCGGTATACCCCGATGGTAATCGGCCGTTCCTTTTCCGCATTCCACATGCTGTTAGCGGTATAGTACCCAGCCTTTTCCAGTACCCGGTCCGCGATATGGTCCTTCCGTGTCCGGTTGCTTTCCACAATCGCCTGAATCAGGTTCTCCGGCACATCCTGGAAATTGGCCAGCAGCTGTTTGGTATCCTTCGGCAAACAGTATCCGCCGTAGCCGAAGGACGGATTGTTGTAATGGCTCCCGATCCGGGGATCCAGGCACACGCCGTCAATAATGGATTTTGTGTCCAGCCCCTTCAGCTCGGCATAAGTATCCAGCTCATTGAAGTAGGAAACCCGCAGCGCCAGGTAGGTATTGGCGAACAGCTTCACAGCCTCCGCCTCGGTAAATCCCATATGCAGCACCGGGATATCTTCCTTCTCCGCGCCTTCCACCAGCAGCTCCGCAAACTTCTCCGCGGCTGCCCGGCTCTTCTCATCGCATCCCACAATAATCCGGCTGGGATACAGATTGTCATACAGCGCCTTGCTTTCCCGCAGGAATTCCGGACTGAACAAGATTCTATCTGTCTCGAACTGCTTCCGCACCTTCTCCGTATAGCCCACCGGAATTGTGGATTTGATGACCATCATCGCCTTCTCGGAGCTCTTCAGCACCAGGTCAATCACGGCCTCCACCGCGAAGCAGTCAAAGAAGTTCTTCTGGGGGTCATAGTTCGTCGGTGCTGCAATAATCACATAATCCGCGTCCGCATAGGCTGCCGCCCCGTCCGTTGTCGCCTTCAGGGAAAGCTTCCGCTCCTCATGCTCCGCCAGGAACTTTTCAATATAGTCATCCTGAATCGGGGATTCCCACCGGTTGATCTTCTCCACCTTTTCCGGAATGATATCCACCGCCGTCACATCATTGTGCTGGCTCAGCAAAACCGCCAATGAAAGTCCCACATATCCGGTACCCGCAACTGCAATCTTCATGCCCATTGTCTCCATCCTTATGCTTCAATTCCGTGATAAGTTTCCTGTACCTTTTGATAGCTCTCCAGGTTCCCGATATCATACCGTTTTCCCGGCATTTCATAGGTGTATACCGGCGTCTGGGCCGCCAGCCAGGCCATAAAGCTCCCCGGCGCGTCCACGCCGCAGCCGCTCTCAATGCCCTTCTTCACCAGCGGCACATCCGCTACCTTGTAGAAGTAGAACGGCGGTGTACACCAGTGGCTCTTCGGCTCCGCAGGCTTTTCCTCCATCCGGATAATCAGCCCGTTCTCATCAATCTCCGCCACCCCGGTCTTGTGCAGCTTGTTCATATCCGGCTCATAATACCGCATGATGCAGCTGGTCCCCTTCTCCCGGGCATAAGCAATAAATCCGGTCAACGAGAAGTCCAGCAGATTGTCCCCGGCAATCACCAGTAGGTCATCCAGCAATCCCAGTTCGTCAATCGCGAACTGAATATCTCGTACCGCACCCAGCCGCGTTTCATTGCTTTCCGTTCCGTCATCCACAACGCTAATCGGCAGCGTATGTCCCGCCGCCCATTCCCGGAAGTGCGGCGCGAACTTGTGATTGCTGATAACGATATACTGATCCACGCATCCTGCCGAATCAATATCTGCCAGCAGCCAGTCCAGGATCGTTTTATCCTGCACCTTCAGCAGCGGTTTCGGAAAATTCTCCGTCAGCGGATACAGCCGGGTCGCATACCCTGCCGCCAGAATCACGCATTTCATAGCCTTGCCCCCAATCCGTCCGCGGATTTGCACAGATGGAATGAATACTTCCCCGTCATTTCCGGATAAGCCATTAAATACTTTCGTTCCACGCTCTCCCGGATGCTGTCCGCTTTTCCGGGATCAATCAGCGCCATGCAGCAACCCTTGAACCCGGCGCCTGAGAACCGTCCTCCGTAAATCCCGTCCGTCTCCCGCATAATCTCGTAAAGCTTAATCTGCTCCGGCGCGCCGCTTTCCCAATTGTGAATGCTGCTCCATCCGGATTCAAAGCTCAACCGGCCATATTCCTCAATGTCTCCCCGGCGCCATGCTTCCGCCCCGGCTTCCACCCGCTGGAATTCCGTATACCAGTGCTCGCATCTTCTGGCCCAGGGTGCCGGTAGCTTGTCCTTGTATGCCTGGTAAACCGAGAACGCCACATCCCGGGCGTTCGCCTGGTTGAACTTCCCGTAATCATATCCGCTGAAAGCCTGCAGGGCATAAACCCCGGCCCGCAGCTCATCCACCCGCATGTTGTATTTTGATCCCGCCAGGCTATGCTCCAGCCCGGAAAAGAAAATCGCAATCGAGTAGGGCTTCATGTCCGGCGACTCCGGAATCAACTCATACCGGTTATCCTTGCAGTCCAGATACAGCAGGTGGTTTGCCCGGGAGAGCACCTCGCAGCTCTGGTCCAGCGTCCCCACGTTCACGCCCACATAGTTCTTCTCCGCGTCAAAGGCAATATCGATCAGTTCCTGGTCCCCCAGCTGAATCCGGTTCACCTTCGCCAACGCGTCCAGGAAAGCCAGGATCACCGCTGCCGAAGAGGACAACCCGCCAATTGGCAGACTCCCTTCGATTACGCCGCAAAGCCCCACTGAAAGCGGATGCGCTTTCGCCAGCGCCCAGGTCGCTCCCCGCAGGTAATCCGCCCAGTCACCGGTCTTGTCGCCAATCTCCCGGATGTGCCATTGGGCTCGCTTCGGGAACTGCAGCGACGCCATCTCAATCACACCGTTCTGCTTCGGCCGGAAGGCAATATGGATCCCCTTATCAATGGCCAGTCCGGTAATCTTCCCCAGGTTGTGGTCGGAATGCGCCCCGATGGGGCAGATCCGGTAGGGGGAAAAGCTCAATCCTTCAGGATCCCGTCCGTATATTTCAGAAAATCTTTCTTCACAAAGCATCTCATTCGATACCTTTCGCTTTTTTCAGAATCTTCCGATACAGCTTCAGCGGTCCCTTCATGCATTTGGGCAGGATCACTTCCGTATCATTCTTCAGGATGTTTTTCAGCCGGTAATCTGTGTTGACGTAGAATAGTTCCTTGGCTTTTATCACGCCGACGCTCTTATGGAATTCAAACCATACGTTCATCAACCGCTCGCCCAGGAAAGCGAATTCCCGGAAGGTTTTCCCGTATCCCTTCTTTTCCAGTTCCGAGAAAATCCCGAACATCCATTCGCAGTACTTGTCATACAAATATTTCGGCAATATGCAATTGCATTTCAGGTAATTCTCGTATCCGTCCATCACTTGGCGGTATGTTTTCAAATATTGCGGCTGCGTCTCCCGGATTATCGCTTCCGTGTCCTCCAGCAGCGTCTTCGAATGGTAAATCTCAAATTCTTCCTGCATGGTATGGAACAGCCGGAACTGCTTTTTCGGCAGGATGCAGTTGATCCCTTTGGAAAAGATTCGGTCCACGTCTATCCCCCGCAGACGCTTCTTCTGGAAGAATTTTCCGCTTGCCAGCGAGAGGAAATAAGCCATCCACCCGCCCCGGATAAAATACCGCCGGTAATGGTTAATGCCCACCGTGTCGCACTGGGCGTTTTTCCATATCCAGTAGGTCGCCGTAAACTCAGAATACGGCCTGTTCTTTTCGGAGATATTGTCGCCGGTGTTGTCAAGCACATAGTTCTCCGGATACTTCGTATCAAACACTGCTGCCCCGGCCACCATCGGAACATACATCGGATCTTCCGGACATTCAAACGGTTTGATCGTCAGCACAAAAATCTCTTTTTTCATGCCTTCTTCACCTTGCTCAGGTCAATCATGTCCCCGAGGATCCTTCCGTATTCTTCCGGCATGAACGGTTCCAGCCCGGATCCGTGATAGAATGTCGCCTCGCCGAACAGCAGCCTGCTTCCGATTACATAAAAATCAATCCGCACAAAGGGCGGCGTGTCCAGCGCTCCGGCAATCTTCTCCGCGTCCGCCAGCATCTCCTCCAGGCAGTCCGGCCGGTCAATCTTCCGTTCCGGATTCGTCGGATAAAGTGTCGTAAAGGGCACATATTGCCATTCCGGATCATAGAAGTTCCGGTGATGGTCCGTAAACCGGTCGAAATCCACCTGGATGAACTTCGCCTTTCCGCCGAATACAAACACCTTGTAATCCTTCAGCTCATATCCGGATTCATCCGTCATGAATTCCTCCGCCAGGATTCTCGGCTGAACGTTTTTATAAGGCCACTCCCGGCCGTTCATATAGAAGTTGTGCTTCAGCGCTTCCTCAGTTTTCTCCCGGATGCCCGCCTTGTCCATCTTATCCTTGTCCGGAATAATGAACACACTCCCGGAATCATGCGTGCATTTCAGCACAAACCGGTCCGGGAGCCGGTCAAAATCAATCTCGTCAAAACGATCCCATACGCCCAGTGTCGGAATAATATATTCCTCCCCCAAGATTTCCTTCACCCGTTCCTTGGCCAGGTATTTGTCCACATATTCCGTATATTTCGGATTATGGTCATGAATCTTCAGCCACTGGATTTTTTCATTGAACGTTTTCGGGTCGGAAAGATTCAGCTTTGTCCCGGTCACCTTTTCCCATTGCCGCTTCAGGTATACGTTGTCCGGGAGATACTGATTCAGGTTCAGCTTCTGTTTGATTTTCAGAACCACCTGTCCGCTCATACCCTGTCCCCCGCCTTCTCCGTGTTGCGTTCAATATGTCCCTTCCATCCGTCAGTCGGAATGTAGTGCAACAGGTGTTCTCCGGCAATTTCCTCGGGCTTTTTGCCGTCATAGTAATCCATGTTGGAAACAACGGTAGGTTCTTCCGCGCTCTTCAGCCGGTATTTCTCATGAACTGATTCCGCCGAATCCAGCGTCGGAATCTTCTCCGGATCAAAGCCCATCAGGTAAGTAATCGTTTCGTCAAATGCCACCGGATTGATTCCGGCCGCGATAATCCCTACCGGCTTTGCTGTGGGGCAAACTGGTCCCTCTTCTTCCCCGGAGATAATCATGTCCGCCACAATCAGCATCTGCCGCTGCTTTTCGGGCCGCATTTTCCCGTCCTTGTCCGCGTAAAACACAATCTTGTTCAGGTCGGAAATCGTCCGGCTGATCGTATGGTTTCCGTACCAGCTTCCTTCCACATACTTCACGCCGTGGGTCAGCCGCAGGTATCCGGAGCATCCGATAATAATCCATTTATAAAATGAGGCCGCCTTGTACCGTTTCTCCGCCTCCGCGATATTCTTTTTGTCCTGCAGCCTGGACCGCAGCAGATGGAAGGCGTTTTTCTTCTCATATTCGTCTCCGCCTTCATGAATCGATCCCTGCGTATGGTGCGGCAGGTATTCTTTCCGGACATTGGCGCCGACGAAATTCTTCAGCGAAATCGTCACCCCCGCCTTCCGATGGGTCTTCGGCTTCGGCATGTTGATAATCACGTCGGCATCCAGGATATATTTGGAAATCAGATACTCGTTCTTTTCCCCGTTGTGATGGGTCGGCATAATCCGCGGATCGTAATTTGTAATCCGCGCCTTCTGCATTTCCTTCTCCGTCGCCCCGGCGAATTCGCTTTCCTGTCCCAGGTCCACCACAACGCCCTTCGCGTCCGGATTGATCGTCGCGTAATGCATGTTGTGTTCCACCGTGGATGTCAGCTCCCGGAAATCAACAATCGTAATGTCGATTCCCTTTCCCCGGTAATAATCCAGCATTTCCCGGTATCCGCTTTCATCCATCAGCTTGTCAAACTTGCATTCCTGCATCGGCGCATCGCCGATGACAATCTTTCCCGTCCCGTGCAGGGCAATCACCACGTAATCCACAACCGCTGCCACAACGGAAGGCTGGGTATACAGGCATTCCACGCCCTCCCCTGGTTTCCCGTTGTAGTCCATCACCATGTTGGGCTTAATCAGTACATTCTGCCCTTCCCGGATCACCTCGCCCAGCGGATTCCATTCCTTTGTCCCGTAGTGCTCCGCGTCCATTCCCAGCAGATGGAATGATTCACGAACCGCATCGTATACGGGATTCTTCTCCCCGGATACTTCTTCAAAAGGATATTCCGCATAAGCCTGGTCCGGCCGGAACAAACCTTCCTTGGCCGGATACCTGCTTTCTGTCTGAATAACACTTACAAGATGCTCAGAGAACGCCATCTGTCTTGTCCTACTTTCTTTGTTTTACTCTTCTGTCTTCGGCTTTGTCCGTTTTACAATCGCGAGCACCAGCTGGAACGCCTCTTTGGCTGTACTGTTCCTCAGACTGGAAATCACCATTAACGCCGGTGCAATAACAGAAGCAACAGCAATCTGAATAATCATCTTCAGTATCCCGGTTGCCGTTATTGTGTTGCTCACCAGGATACTGAGCGTAACGGAAATCCCGAATGCAATCAAATACATCAGTAAACTCAACAGTTGCTTCTTCAGGTATTGTAACCCAAAATAGTGCTTAAACACAGTATAGGGCATATATCCAAAATTTGAGAATGCAGTAGCAATAATCGATGCAATGATGATCCCGTTGACTCCCAGGAAGTGGCACAGCACAATATTCAGCACAATATTGATCACCGTTTCCATAACAGAGAATTTCCGGTTATGCCACCATACGCCGTTGGCGTCCGCGTATGCGCCGTTAACATCTCCAAGGCACAGGACAAAGCCATATACCGAGAAGATCATGGCTGAGACAAACGGCAGCACCAGTTCCTCGCCAACCCAGATGGTCATAAAGTCTGAATATAACAGTGCCGTGCAGGTCATCGCCCATATGGACATCCAGATGTACAGGAACTGGATTTTTTTCAGGTCCTGCAGGTTCTTTTCCTTGCTCTCCACTGCAATACTGTTCCCGATACTGGAAGTAATGGAAATCAGTATCGCGCCAAGAACGCTGTGCACTGCATTAATCACATAGAAATAATTGGAGTAGATCGTCACCAGCGCCAGTCCCAGCACAGCCGATACCACAATGTTATCAAATGCATTCCGGCTCTGTACGCAAAGTTTCGTGATCATCAGCCCGCCGATTTGCTTTTTCAGGTTGCCTTTCACTTCGGCGGTAACGGTTCCCTTCGGCTGATACTCTCCGTAATACTTGTTGCTCAGATACTGAAACAGCAGGTTCGTCGCAACCGTGCATACAATCAGCACAAATGCGTACAGGTAGTAGTTCTTTGTCAGCGCGTATACCGCCACCTGGGCAACATTCTGGAATATGACAATAATCGTGGAAACATTGCTCACATAGTCGTTTCGCTGCAAAGCAATCAGCAGCGACCGTTTATGTGCATACAACAGGTACCCGGCCACGGTATTCCCCAAAAAGATCAGGTAAACCAGCGGCAGGCTCAGGTCTTCCGGAACCTCGCCGCTGATCAGGTACCGCAGGAACGGAATCCCGATCGTACCCACCGCCAGGATAAATAGTCCCACATACCGGTAAAGCTTCCGGTATACATTCAGCAGTCCGCATACCGTGTCCGTATCGCCTTCTGCGATCGGCTTATACATGCTGTAGGTAATCGCGCTGTCAATGCCCAGTTCCGCCAAACTGATCACGCTCAGCACCGAAGTGAACAGGCTGTTGACCCCCAGCCGTTCCGCGCCCATCAGCCGGATCAGCAGCGTCCGCGTCAGGAACGGAATCAGGATCATAACCCCCCGGCTGATCAGTCCGGCAATCACGTTCCGCCTGGCAATCGTCACCCGGCCTTCTGTCTTCTTTGCCATCTTTTTACCTTCAAATTACAATCATTAATAAATCTTATTCTGCAGTAACACGCTGCTCTGTTGTTCAGTGAAGACCCGTTTGGTTGTCATCCTGAACGCAGTGAAGGATCTCCTTCGTCAATCAGTCATCAGCTGTTAAATATTGACTTTAGTGTGAATAGATCCTGATCTTCGGATTCCGATACAAATTCTTCCCCAGCGTGCAGATCTTCTCCATCCGGATGCCGCTTTTCCACACAACATATGGAAAGCTCATCTGGTCCCGTCCGCTCTCAGACCTGCAGAATTCGTCCCACCAGGCTGCGTACAGATCCTTCGCCGTCCCGTTTTTCAGATCCGTCACCAGCACCGTGCATTCCGCCAGCCCGAATTTTTCCGGGAACCCTTTCCCCCGATACCGTTCCGTCTGGGCTTTCAGCTGTTCCGCGTTTCCTTTGCCAATGGCTTCGCAAACCTGCTGCTCTTCATAGATACAGTCCCGGTACCGGTGGTTGTGAATCGCCAGTCCGACCTCACTGTCAATCAGCTCCGTCAGCACCGTGATATCAGAAACCGGCCGCACCGTTCCGTCCAGGTAAATCGCATAGTCATATTCCTTTTCAAACAGTTCAAACGGATGCATTTTGATGTACCGGTTAATCTTGCTGTTCCCGCTCAGTCCCGTTATTTCCGGAATCGGCCGGTATTCCCATGCGCTTTCCTGTCCCTTCAGGATATCCGGATCATCGGAATAAAGAATGTAGTCCGCGTTCGGGCTCCGGAACATCGGTTCCTTCACCGTGTCATATCCGCCGGTGATGCAGGTATATATCGCCACCCGCTGATCCGGATTGCCGTAATGGAGCATCTTTCGCCACTCCACCTCATCCCAGTTGTCGGACGGCGTCGGTTCGTGCACCATCCGCGCTTTGTTGAACATGTTCTTCGCCAGGAAACGCACCACTTTGTGCTTCTTCACCACGTTCTTGTAAAAATCATACCGGAGCCCGTCCTGGTATGTCTTTGAATTCTCCAGCGCGATTACTTCCGCGTTCAGGCTTTCAATCGCGTATAGTTCACTGACCACGCCATACCCTCCGTTTTTTATCGGGACATCGTTACCATCAGATCCCGTATCATCAGCTGCTTTGAACTGCTGAAGCCGTATCCCTTGTATTTCCGTTCATTCATCAGGTAGGAAATTCCACTGTGCCTGGTAATCGCCTGTTCCCGCTTTTCTTCATATGCTGCGTAGGCCTTCAGCTTTTCCCGGTTTTCCTTGCTCAGCATATGATGTTCTTCGTCCAGTTCCCGGATAATCCGGATCCTTTCCTGTGTTCCCTCAAAGGATTTCAATACCTTCTGCCGGGAATTGCTCATCTTCTTCTTCGTCAGCCGCCCGTCTGCGCCGCTCACGTTTGCACTGTGCTGCCGGTATTTCGCCAGCGGGGCGTTAATGCAGTAAACCCTCCCCATGGCTGCCGCCTGCAGCGTAAACCAGGCGTCATGCAGCATCATCAGCGGCTCCGCCTGTTTGGCGGCAACGTCAGCCCGAACGGCCATGTTCATTCCGTTGATCAGGCTCCGGTTAATCAGCTGGTTCCAGAACCGGTTCATGTCCAGGAATCCTTCCCCGCCCTTTTGAATGCCCGTATCAAACCCGATGAATTCATTCATCGTCTGCGTCACAGGCTGCTCCGGATACCATACATCCGCGTCGCAGAACGCCATCGTGCAGTCTTTGTTCTCTTCAAAGGGGATCATCGTCTGCCGGATCTTATCCGTGTCCCAGATATCGTCCTGGTCACAGAAGAAAATCACGTCCCCGTCCGCTTCCGCCGCCAGCTTCATAAAGTTCCGGGCCGCGCCCATCTGTTTGGGGTTCACCCTAATCTCATAATCAATCCCGGATTTTTCCAGGATCTTCCTGCAGATTTCCGGCGTCCCGTCCGTGGACCGGTCATCCGCAATAATCACCCGGTCCGGCCTCCGTGTCTGGTTCACAATGCTTTCCAGCTGCTCCCCGATAAACTTGCTCCCGTTGTATGTCGCCAAAACCATAGTACTCTTCACAATGAAATCCTTCCTGAAAACAAACTTTTGTCAGATAATCGATCCATGGAAAAACAGAGGCTCAATATAGCTTTCCCATCCGCCGCCCAGCAGGTAGGTCGCAAACCGTCCCAGGCAGAGGATCAGCAGTGAGCCCACAATCACATATTCATGCTTATACCGGAGCCGGTTTCCGACCATGTTCGTCAGCGTAATATAGTCCAGCATCAGCACCGGCCGCAGCAGTCGCTCAAAATGCGGATTGATCGGTATCAGGGTAATCAGCGCAATGGAAATCATGTTGACCTTCAGCAGCACATCGTTCCCGGCGCCTTCAAACAGGGATATGTCCCCATGGTCAATCATGTCGTCCAGCCGCTTCCGCGCCGTCAGCCTTCCCTGGCTCCCATAGTAAAGCGTCATCAGGATCACCGCCAGGTAGAACAGCGCATAAATAATCCATGTCGATTTTCCCGCAGTATTTGTGAAATAATCCGCCACCTTCCGCAGGTTGAAAGCCGTCAGCCTGGAGGCAAGCACCGGAATCAGGTACCGTCCGGCAAGCAGTAGGCCCGACAGGATCAGGATATATTTCCGAACTTTCTTTTTGTCCAGCAGTACCAGCAGATAGATCACGAAGATCGCGCAGGATTCCTGGAAGAGCATCGCCACTAACACATAGCACAGATACTTGATAACGTTTGGCTTTTTGCTCTGCACCAGCTTCACAATGCCCATCAGGATAATCAGCTGTCCCAGGTAACTTCGCAGCTGGTCCGCGTCCAGGATATACGGAAACAGCATATATAGGCTCAAAGCCATCGCCTTGTTGTCCGACAGTCTGTCAAACAGCCGGTACAACATACAGAAGCATATGCCGACGTATACAAAGATGAACTGCGAAAAATTCAGCCCGATCGTCTGCGCAAAAACCATCAGCGCCTGGAATCCGATCTCCACATCCTCATGGATATTGATTGATCGGATCGTCTCATAATACGAAATATAGGCGTCCTTATCCGGCGAAGTCAGGTCTCCGGCCGCCATCAGGAACATCAGCAGGAACAGGAAACGGAAAAGCCATTTGTTCTTGCGCCATATCACGGAAAGAAACACAGCGATCATACAGATCCCCAGTTTGATCATGCCGTTTCTCCCTCCGCCTCGTCATTCGCTGCCCTGTTTGCTGCCTTGTTACGAATGGTAATAGTGTTCAATGCAATACTCTGCCGATTGAATCATATAATCCCGCTGCCGTTTGGATGGCATTGTGGAAACCGATACATGCCCTACGTTCTGAATCTTAATCTTCGGCGCGTAGATAATATCCAGCCCCAGTTCCCGGCACATTTCCGCCACATAAGGCTCTTCCCCGTAAAGGAACAGCGGCAGGTTCAGGTCCCCGCCCCTGTCAAAATACCGCCGCAGGAAAATAAAGCACGCCCCGTATCCCATGTAGATTTTCATGCCATCCGGATAATCCGCGGCCTGCTGCTGCTTTTTCCGGATGCCCCTGATCAGGTCCACCGCCTTCTGGAATGCCGGATGCTTCAGGTAAAGAATCCGCCGTTCCTGCTGTGCCCGGGTCATCCGCTCCAGCTTGTAGGGGTTCATGTCCTTCCCGTTTTCCAGGATGGAAGGTGCCAGCACACCAACACCTTCCATGTCATACATCCGGATAATCCCGGCCGGGTTTTCTGTCTCAAACCGCAGGTCCACGTTGGATACGATCAGCGCGTCAAACGCGATCTCCTTTTCCGTAAGCCACTTCAGTCCGTACCGCGCCCCGCCGAAGTACCCCAGGTTCTCCCCGGCATTCAGGTACATGACGTTTTTCCCCGTCTCCCGCAGCCGCTTTTCCAGTTCGGGATCCGTCTTCTCCGCCGAGGTGTCTACCACAGCAATCAGGGTTCCACTGTCCGCCCGGATGCTCTTCACCCAGGCCAGCGTCTGCTCGCTGGAACAGTAGTTCACCCCGATGATAACCAGCTCATATTTCATCTTGTCTTCTGCTCCGTTTTTTTACAGGATCACGGCGTTCCGGTAAACCAGCTTCGTATCCGCTGTTTTCCCGTGCCACTGGTACCAGTCTTCCGGCATCACAACGATGCTGTCTTCCTTCGCTCCCAGGTAGGCTCCCCACCAGGAGAAGGAACTGTTGGAAATCACAAAATCGTCACATTTTGCCATCAGGGCCAGCTGTTCCGTCGGGGAAAGTCCTTCGGCAAAATAAACGTCCTCCGCCAGGTTCATCGTTTTCGTCTGTTCCGGTTCATCCGAGAACACCAACACATCGACCTTCTGCCCCGGGTATTTCTGCTTCCGAATGTGCTGAATCCCCTTCTGGAAATACGCCGCTTCGCATATCGGCCATCCCTGGTCCCGGTAATCCTGGCCGATGCGGATGCTCACAGCAATCCGCGGTCTTTCATTCTCTTCGCCGGGAACTTCAACTTCCGGCAGAACTAGTTCTTTCCCGATCCGCTTTTTCAGCGCGCCGGCAATCCGTTCATCCTGGAAATACCCGTAGATGTAATTTTTCTTTTTCGATTTCAGCTTGCAGAATTCCGCGTTTCTTCTGCCGTAATACAATCCCATACCGGAAAGCATCCGGATGCTGCCGGTTTCCTTCCGGATCAGCCGCTGGGAAATATGGAACATTTCCCGCGTCAGGTCATAGAAGCGGGATTTGTCCTGATCCGTATACATCCGCACCCGGGGATCCCGGATCACTTCCTTCAGCTCATAATTCCGGATCTTGAATGTCTCATATTCCCGTGTATCCAGCACGATCTCCGTTTCCTTGCCGCCCTGTTCCGCCAGCGCATAGGCATAGGCCAGAATGAACAGCTGGTTCCCAAGGCCGCCCCGCATCCGTGCAACAATCTTCGCCATATCAGTTTGTCTTCCTGTATCTCATCTTCTTGTAATATCCGAATGCCATATTCCGCATCGTACAGAACGCAGATGAAACAGCGTTCATTCCTTCCGCTTCATGGAACAGCTTATAGTGCCATCCGATCATCGTCTTGATGCTGTGTGTGCTGATGCTTCCCGTCCTGCCCCGCCGGTACATTGCTAGTTCTTCATCCAGCAGGTAACAGTCCGCTTTCCGGCAGGCCTTCAGCCACATGGCGTAGTCGTTGTTCTTTTTGATATCGGCTATCTGGATCAACCCGATCTTATCCCGGTCATACATCACCGTCAGGCATCCCGGCCAGCAGTACCAAAACATGCCGTGTTTGCTGATCTTCTTCGGTCCGGTATAATGTACACCCGTTTCCTTTCCCTGCAGGTCAATCTCGCAGTATCCGGTATAGGAGAAGGAATACCCATTCGTTTCCATAAACCGGATCTGCTTCTCCAGCTTCTCCGGTTTCCACAGGTCATCCGAATCCAGGAAGGCAATCCACTTTCCTTTTGCCTCCCGCAATGCCCTGTTCCGGCTCACCGCGGCCCCTGAATTCTGTTTGTTCTTCAGGTATCGTATACTGGCGTCTGAAAGGAACGGCGCCACTGCCGCGTCCGTGTTGTCCGGGGAGCAGTCGTCCACGATGATCAGCTCCCAGTTCTCATACGTTTGACCAAGAACAGACCGGATGCTTTCCCCGATATATTCTTCCGTCTTATAGGACGGCATAATGATCGAAACAAGATCGCTCATTGCTTAACTCCCGCATTTCCTTCGGATCTCTTCCATTTTCAGCAGTCCTGCCAGCATGCTTCCGATTCCTGTTTTTCCCGGAATCAGCTTCCGGAAAGGATACAGCATTTTTATCGCAGCCCCGAACCCTTTTTTGTATCGGATATTCAGCCGGCAGTATGCCTTCCGGAAATTGAAATATTTTTCCAGGTAATCCTGGAAAGCTGTTTCATGCCGGATCGCCCGGGCCCCGTCGTTGATATAAAACTTTCCGTCAAACCGCTCCTTGTATTGTTCCAGAATCCCGTTCACCATCGCCGCGTTAATCGCCAGCTTTTCCGTTTCGGGAATTGTCCGCAGCACCGTGAAATTCACTGATGCCCCCATGTCCTCCAGCAGGGCATATCCGCACATCCGGCCGTCTTCCACCCCGAACGCAGCGAATACATCATATTTTCCCCATTCCTTTATCGTTTCCCGGAATCCCGCTTCCGTAATGTTCGGCCTGTATTTCTCCGGCCATCCCTTGTAAGCTTCAACCGTCACCCGGAATAATTCATCCGTAAATTCATCCGGTGCTATCTTCCTGAACGTAAAGTTCTTGTTTCCCTTGTTAATCTCATACCTGCGCTTGCTCTTCAGCGCGGATATGTCAAACGGCTCATCTTTGATCACATACCACCATTCGGTTTCCTGCCCGCAGTCCCAGTCATATGACCACCGGGCCAGGATTGGTTTTCCCCCGTTCATTTGCCATATGCTACCGTCTTCCACCGCCTGCAGGTTCACCGCTTCGTGCGGGGCCGTGGTCGGAATCGCCGCGTGATTATAGTATTCCCAGCCTGCTGTCTGCATGACCTCTGTTATCCTTCCTCAAACCTTCTCAGGAGTTCCCTGGCCTGCGCCTGAAGCGCGTCATACCGTTCCTTGCTGACCTTGTCGTCCTTCAGCAGTTCATCCCCGTAATCCAGCGCCGTCGCGTTTTCCCCGTCCGTAATCCCGTCCCGGTGAAACACCGCCGCCACTGTTTCCAGCAATATTCTCAGGTCGCCTGCAAATGAAATCTTCTCAATATACTTCAGGTCCCAGTTCAGCTTTTCTTCCCAGGTAATCGCGTTCCGCCCTTTCACCTGCGCCAACCCGGTCAGTCCGGGCCGCACAGTATGCCGCTTCCGGTGTTCCTCGCTCATAAACAGCATATCCCGCACCAGCTGCGGCCGCGGCCCCACAATCGCCATATCGCCAATGAATATGTTAATCAACTCCGGTAGTTCATCCAAAGATGTCGACCGTAAAAAAGCTCCATAGGGAATCAGCCGCTTCTCGTCCGGCAAAAGCTTTCCGTTCTCATCCTTTTCATTGGTCATCGTCCGGAATTTAATCAGCCGGAAAATCTGTTCATCCTTCCCCGGCCGCGGCTGCAGAAAGAAAGGATTCCCCTTCATTTTGATAGCCCCAACGATAGTCAAAACCAAAATCACCGGAGAAAGAACAATCAAACCCAACAAACTCAAAACCAAATCGATGATCCGTTTAAAGCCCTTCGCATACATAAGAAAACCCCGCTGTCCCCATATCTCTCCTCAAAATTCCGCCCTCAATAATCAGGAACAGCGGGGACTGTCCCTTTCCCGTTTCGTATCGGTCGAAACGGAGGGACTGTCCCCCCTGTTCCGTCGCAGCCCGTTTGAAAACCACCCGTTCTCCGTTTCACCCAAAACACCGATGAATAATCTCAATCACAACATCCTGCTGTTCCGTTGTCATCTTATTGTCGCTCGGCAAGCACAATCCTCTCCTGAACAAATCCGCTCCGACATCCACGCCGCTCCCGGCGATATACGCATTGCTCCGTCCTCTTCCGTTCCCTTCCACGGTAATAAACTTATGTGTCCGGTAAATCGGCTGGCAATGCATCGGCTTCCATACTGGCCGCCCTTCCGCCTTGAAAGCCGCAATCGCTTCCAAGATTTCAGAAGGACTGCTCTTCCCGCTCTCAGACCGGTATAAATAATCATTCTCTCCCCGAACCTGGGGCGCCATAGCGTCCTCATCAATCAGCATACAGCTCAGCCAGAAGTTCGGCACCGACTTCTCCGCGTCAAAGGGATTCATTGTCACCGGCAGATCCTTCAGCCCTTCTTTATACCGCTCATAAATTGCTTTCTTCTGCCTGATATGCTCATCCAGGTAAGGCAGCTGTCCCCGGATAACACCGGCCACAATATTGGATATCCGGTAATTATACCCAATCTCTTCATGCTGATACCAAGGCGCCGCTTCACGGCTCTGGGTAGACCATTTCCGCACTTTTTCAGCGTCTTCTTTGGAATCCGTTAAAAACATTCCGCCGGAAGAACCGGTAATAATCTTATTCCCGTTAAAGGAGATACAGTTATAATCTCCCAACGATCCGGTCTCCACCCATTTTCCGTTCAGTTTATATTTCGCCCCAAGGCTCTCCGCAGCGTCTTCGACAATCAGTGCGCCATGTTCATCCGCAATCGCCTTAATCTCTTCCATCTTGCCGGGAGTCCCGTAAAGATGCGCCAGGACAATCAGTTTCGTATCCGGATACATCTCAAAAGCTTTCTTCAAAGCTTCCGGATCCATATTCCATGTATCCCGTTCTGTATCAATAAATACGGCTTCCCCGTCTTCATATGCTACCGGATTGATGGAAGCGTCAAAGGTCACATCCGAGCAGAACACTCGCTTGCCCTGCAGCGTACCTTCATTCGGCCGGGCCATCCCGTAAAGCCGCTCTCCGGCCAGTTTCGTCGCCAGATGAAGCGCTGCCGTTCCAGCGGAAAGTCCGACTGCGTATTTGACACCTACATATTCCGCAATCTGTTTTTCAATCTCATCGATATTCTTACCAACGGTAGAAACCCAGTTGGTCAGAATAGCGTCATCCACCCACCGCTGTTCATCCCCATGCATAGTAGGCGAAGCTAGCCAAACCCGGGAAGGAAAAGGCTCCAATCCCCTGAACCGCGGATCATTCTTGATATCAATCATATAAAAACCTCACGACATATGCTAATCTTATTCTATCAAACGAATTCGAGGAATCTTTCTGTTGAATACAAACCGGAGCGGACGAATGGAACGCGGGGACGGTACCATTTGTTACGTGTTCGGCCGGAACAAATGGGCCTGTCCCCTGCGTTCCAGCCCACCGGAGCAATACACCCCATTCTTATCAGAAGAAACTCACATCTTCTCCCGTTTGTTCTTTATGCTGTTGCGCCCAGGCATCATACCCGACATAAGCCGAAGAACTCGACTTAATCAGTTCCACCTTGGCCCCTTCAATACTCTTAATCTCAAACCGGTCCTTCAAGTTCTGAAGCGCTTCTTCACCAGAACTGTACTCCGTCTCTTTCCCATCAACAACCAAGATAACCTTCCCCTTGACAAGTTCCAGAAGACTGCTCGTCGGAATTCGTCCGCCCAGATTGGATAGATAACCGGTATAGTCCTGAAGCTCAATACCAGCCTCTTCGCATTTTTCCTTAATCTCTTTCCGCTTTTCAGCGCTCAAATTCGGATCCGCGATAAATACCGCCCGGACAGTCGGCAGTTTTTCCGCATAATCACCAACCACGCCGATCCCGTCCAGTGTTTTTCCGGCCATTTTCTCGTCCACAACCACCGTCACCCTAAACGGCGTATCTTCCAGATGGTGAATCGCTTTCCTGGCCGTTTCTCCAGCCCCGATGACCATACTCGGCACAGACGGCGTATTTCTGGCCGCGATTTTCTTCTTTTCCACCAGGAAGATCCGGTATCCGAACCGGATCAGGCTGACAAACACAAACTGCAGCACCGCACCAATCACATAATACAGAATCGGCATCCGGCCCTTATCGCTCGGTGGAAGGATGAATATCGTTCCGATAATCTGAATCACAATCGTAATGGCGTTGGCAGCAATAATCCGGTTCATATCATTGATCCCGGCAAAGCGCCACATACCACCGTAAAGCTTCATCAGGGCAAACACGATTAAGCATAGCACCGTATAAATCGGAGCAAATCGCAAGAATGCGGGAATATATGTATCGGTCGCAATATCGCTGAAGATACCCCTCATGGAAAACTGGACAACCAGCGCCAGAAAATAGGCAGCATTCACCGCCACAATGTCCAGCAGTACAATCCATAGGTCTTTGGCAATACTGTCCCAGAATTTCTTCTTCAAAACAAATCAGGTCCTTTCTGTCAAGCTTATCTTTCCGAACGCTCTTCAAAATCATTCTGAGCGCTCTTCGTCATCATCCCAAGCGCCTTTTGTCATCCCTAACGTCTTTATCGTCATCCTGAGCGCCTTTTTATCGTCATCCTGAGCGAAGCGAAGGATCTCCTCAAGCTGGATGATAAGTCTCCACCATATCCTGAACCAACCGCCTGATACACTCCTCTTTATTGCTGTAAGCCGTCTCCATCAACTTCTCCAGCTTCCCGAGGAACACTTCCTCATCAAACGCCAGCGGTTTCCCAATATGAATCAGATCATTATCCGTCTTCTGCAGCCCTTCCTCCGCCATCAGCTTTTCTTCATACAGCTTCTCTCCCGGACGAAGACCGGTATACTCAATCTTGATATCCTCATCCGGCTTGAATCCGGAAAGCCTAATCAGGTTCCTGGCCAGATCAGCAATCTTTACCGGCGACCCCATATCCAATACGAAAATCTCTCCGCCCTTGGCATATGTTCCCGCCAACATCACCAGGCTCACTGCTTCCGGAATCGTCATAAAGTACCGGATAATATCCGGATGGGTCACCGTCACCGGTCCGCCCTTTTCAATCTGTTTTTTGAAGATCGGAATCACCGAGCCATTAGAACCCAGCACATTCCCGAATCGGACAGCAACGAACTCTGTTTTGATGTCATCAAAAACTTTGCCTGTGCCATCCTTATCGGCATTCTCCAGTCCTTCATGAGTAAAAAGCTGGGGAATATCTCCCGCTTTTCCTTCCTTGATCTTCTTGTCAAAAGACTGGATAATCATTTCACAAAGCCGTTTAGAAGCACCCATGATGTTCGTCGGATTGACAGCCTTATCCGTGCTGATCAGCACAAACTTTTCGCATCCGTGCACCATGGCGGCATATGCAGTCTTATAGGTCCCGATAGCGTTATTCTTAATCGCTTCGCACGGACTGTCTTCCATCAGCGGAACATGCTTATGGGCCGCCGCGTGGTAAACAATCTGTGGCCGGTATTTCTCAAACAGTTCAAACATCCGCCGGCTGTCCCGAACGGATCCGATAATCGTCTCAAGGTTCAGTTCCGGATATTTTTCTCGCAGCTCTAATTGAATGCTGTAAGCATTGTTTTCATATACATCGAAGATAATCAGCTGCTTTGGCTGGTGCGCTGCGATTTGCCGGCATAGTTCCGATCCGATGGACCCACCCCCGCCTGTCACCAAGACCGTTTTACCGGTAATGAAGTCAAATACTTCCTTCATATCCGTCTGGATAGGGTCCCGGCCCAGCAGGTCTTCAATGGACACATCCTTCATGGCACTGACGCTGACTTCACCGTTTACCAGTTGGTAAAGTCCCGGTAGGGATTTCAGCTTACATCCGGTCTCATTGCAGATCGTCAGGATATCCCGCTTCTCCTGCATGGTGGCACTGGGAATAGCCATCAGGATTTCATCAACTTTAAATTCTTCCGCCGCCTTCAGAATATCATCCCGTCCGCCGACAATCGGAATGCCATCCATATACCGGCGCCATTTGTTGGGGTTGTCGTCGATGATACAAACAACCTTGTCGGTGACTTCCTTGGCATGGGACATTTCCCGCAGGATCGCCTGGGCCGCGTTGCCGGCGCCGATGAGCATGATTCTTTTCGAATCATTCTCTGCATTCTCACTGCGTCGTTTCAGAATCTGGATAAACCGGAAGGAGAAGCGAATGCCCAGTAAAAGGATCACCTGGAAAACAGCACCAAAGAGATAATAGGATACCGGCATCTTTTTCAGAAGAACTGTAATCAGGATGGTATGCAGCACAGAAGAAACAAGAGAACCCAGCACGGTCCGCACAAACTCCGAAAAACTCGCGAACCGCCACATACAGTTATACATCCGAAAAAGCAGGAAAATGATAATGCTCCCGGCTGCGCACGGTAGTATAAACTGATTGAAGGGTTCCAGGAACCGCTTGTCAATCGCGCTGTATTTCCCGTCAAAACGGACCCAGAGCGCCAGGAAATAGGCGGCGCATACAGCCACGAAGTCATAGGCAATCATGAGCAGGGAAATGACATGCCAGTGCTCAATCTGGCATTTGCCGATGCGCAGGATTTTCCCGTTGCGGAAAGTGCTCTGGTGTTCGGGTTGCTTTTGCTGGCTCAATGAGTTAATCCTCCTTGTGGGTAATCCTTAATTAGCATTCATGAGTCTTGTGCTTGTGTTAAAAAAGATGGATAGAATTAATGCAGTATGCCGCTTTCCGTTTGAACAATATTACCATCCAGGTCATAAAATGTCCTTAGCAATAGTTCCCCTTTCCTGTTGTATTCATTTTTATAACTTGCATAACCAGCAGAATTAAGAGTCGGTTTCCCACATATATCAAGATTCTTTTCAGCAATCAGGCGATCTCTTAAATCATATTCTCTTTCATATCCGGCTATCCCCGTATCATCTGCTACGCCTTTTCCTTCCAGATCTGTACAAAACTCGCGAATAATATGCCCATCATTATCGTAGGTATAGGTAATAGTCGCATAACCCTTTTCGCCATTCGTTGGAAGGCCGTAATCATTCAGGCAGGTTACAGAAACAATTTGTCCCAATTCATTTCTTTCTTTTTTAACAGAAGGGATACCATGAACCTTGTATATTCCATACACATCAACTTGTGTTAAAAATTGAAAACCAGCCTTGTTTAATTCATCATTTTTCCCTTCGTATGTATTATTTGTCACAAGATATTGATATCCGTCATCAAGCATCGCTGAAGCCACGTTTGAGTATTGACCATTACACAAATAATTGTATACCCTGTTCCCTAGTTCACTTTGGACGCCATAGCCAAGTATATCCCGACCATAAAGCATTCGTATTTTCGGTGTATATTGCCGTATAAAAACGCTCGGCCAGGCATCGGCAACCACATACGGGTTGTCATCATATGTCAGAAGAGTTTCCGCTATATCAACAAACGGTTGCTCGATTTTTACTTCGTTGGTTGGTTTGAAAAAACGCGCAAGGCGCTGATCATATGTATATGAACCCAGAAGAACAAATAATCCGGCAAATGCAACAGCAATAATTCCTTTTGTGTATTGAAATTTGATTTTTTCTTCGATCATCCCAGGTAAGGCAGCACATATTGGAATGATTGGAACAATCCATAGGAGTCGCCAGAAATAACCGGTTTCGGTAACCTTTTCAAACTTTTCCTTTGTTAAAGGATTCATTACAAGAACTATAATAATCAAGGCCGGAATTGCAAAAGAAACTCTCCTTTTTTTCCAGAAGAGGAGGAGCAAAAGAAGACATACCAGAGCGATATAATAGAACCAGTTTCCTTCAACGCCGCTTTCTATCAGGTTGGCCATTGCTGTCCTTGCTTCTTCGCTGATGATCTCCCGCATAACCTCATGCAGGTTGACTCCCAGCAATCTCATCAGGTCCAACTGCATATCAGTGCCAATCAGCCTATTAACATTTTCAAAAAATGTTTCCATTATTTCTCCTTAACAGGTAAAACATGTACTGTTTGTCAATATGCACTCATGTAATAAATCACTTCAAATACTCCAGCCGGTGCTATAGACAGCAGGAACCACCAAATGTCCTTAAACCGTTTGCAGCAAATGATGTAAATGCCAAAAATACCAATAAGGATTAATGGCAAAACGATCCCGAGCCCGGATAACAGGCATGATCCACAGCACATCACAGTGAGAACAATCCAGTTTGTCGGACTGTTATCTTCTTGGATTGTGAGTAATTGATAGATAATCGCTGGAATAGCTATCGCCTCAACGACGCCCTTTCCTTGCCAAATTCGGGTTAGGGTATGTACCGGCGGTGCACCCTCATTAATTGCAGGACCGGCAAAGTAAAGATGAATAACTGCAACTAGGAAAAGGAAAATGACTCTCTCGCTTGTCCCTTTAAAGAGTCTGGCTCCCATGCAGGCATATGCCAGATAACTGATAACAAGCAGAAGAGGAGCATAATAAGTATGCGCCAATGCCGAAGGTATCGTTGCAGTCATTTTGGAAAGAAATGCCAAATAGATCGGCCATGGTGAATAAACATCCCGGATCGGAACTCCGGAAAAATTTCCGAAGTATTCGCCCGTTTCAGGCTGATAGAGCAACATCTTGTTATAGTAGAGCACATCATTTGCCTCTGCGATAAAACGGGCATCATCCTGATCAATATGCATGCTTGAATAATATTTATATGCTTGGAAGCCAATCAAAATGATGGTTACGAGGAACATCACCCAAATGACAGGCGCGATTGGGATTTTGATTTTGAAGTTTTTCGGACTTTTGATAATGCTAAAGATTCCTAAAACCATTGCTGCTGTCATAAAAACGGAGAAAGAAACAACCAATAACATGAAAGATGTTTTGAGGAAAATCATCGGTACAGCTAGGATCTGAAACACTGCCCACATAAGGAACTGACCGCAAAGATAGGATTTCAAAAAAGATCCCCAGGTAATGGTGTCACCTTTTTTATGAAAAACAAAACCTACAGGCAATGGAATTAAAAATACTAGTGCAAACAAGAATAATCTAAGCAATGATCTTCCTCCTTAGCAGGGAAAACCTTCATCTCTCTGTCATCGACCAGATATTTGTGGGGAGATTTGCCTTAAAAGAATTGACGGCTACAATTATGGTTTTGCTTGAAAGTGAACGCTTGATTAACCGCATGTGGTTAGGTGATTTTGCTCTTCACATACAGAATGTACTGAGAATTAAACGCAGTCCACCGACAAAATAATAGCAGGTACGCGACCTGCTGTAAACGGTGGACTGCGTTTAATTGCCGTTGAACTAAACCGCCCACGCGACCAAGTATGGGAAAAGTAAAAGTCGCAATGCCCCGAAATCAGAACGAAGGCGACAAGCCGGATAACCAAAGCAAAAAATTTCGAGGTGACTGAGATAGAAATTCATGTATAATGGGCATAGCTTCCCCCTCCCCAGCGGGCAATGGAACTGAAAGTATTCTGTTAAGACACAATTGGAGCATTCCCGTTAAGGGGTAAAAACGGAGGTTGAGAAAAGGAACCCCATCCCATAGAATATCGTTGGTAGCCGACCAAAGCACTAACGAAACCAATGGGGAGGAGTTCCAAGATGAATTGTAAACTGAACGACAAGA
>JAFROK010000028.1 GCA_017429695.1 Clostridia bacterium
AAAACTGAATCTATATCAGGAAATCGCTTCAAGATTTGCCCCGTCCTGATTAATGCTTTGCTGACTCTGTGTGCTTATTTGATATGCTCTATGGCTTGGGCATATCATTTTTCTTGTCCGCCCATTCCGTGAACAGTAACTATTCCTGATAATATCGCGCATAGAAACTCCTCCGAATTCTTGACACAAAGATAAAAAAGCATATAATAAAAGACAGGGAGAATGAGGCCCGGAGCTGTCACCTGTTGGTGATTAACTCAAAGCCACCACGTCTTGTACACGCGGTGGCTTTTCTCATGCTTACGGTTTCTGATTTCGATCGGTTAGGATCTGAATCATCTTCAGTATGAGGCCGATTGAGGCAATACAGATCATGACAATCTCATATGCACTCATGGACATCACCTGCTTTCCTCACCGGACTGCAGGTGCCAGCTCCGCGTGTTACTCCCTGTCCACATCCATTATATGCTATGAAGCCTTATGGGACAAGGGGAACAAAAACTTTTACTGTTCCGAAATGGTTGTCGCGAGGAACGTATACGCCACGTTCCCGGCGGTGCGGTCAAACACCCGGTCCGGAACCTTCTGCAGGGATACGCCGGTGCAGACAATGGTATAGCCGCCGACGGTGTCCGTAATCGTCAGCACGCCCAGGGCGATCCGGTTCGGATCCTGCAGGGACCTGGCCCAGCGGGCCCACTTCCGCAGGAACCAGTCCGCCACGGAGCCCTGGGGCACCTCAATCGTGATCGTCCCGTTGATGGTCTTCAGCCGGTTGACGATGACGTACCCGTCCGCCGTGGTGGTATGGGAAGAAAGGTCCCCGGCGGAAGAGACGGTGATCTTTCCCATACCGGACTGGTGCAGGTTGCACTGCCCGACATCGGCATGGTTCAGGACGGCTTTTACGTCCGGGAAAGAATAAACATTATAGGCCATGCGGCCGACCTCCTTTTTTTACGAGTGGTAGTAATGCGGAGCCGTCCAAATCTATGACCTGTGCCCTTTATGGGTATTTGGGTAACGGCTCCCATGTGCAAGCTGTCCGCGCTTCAGGCAGATCTGTCAGCGCCTCGGCGCTGGTAACAGATCGCCCATGCAGGCGTCAGCGCTTCAGCGCTGGTAACGCCGAGCCATCCGCGGGTAACAGCGAACACAAGTGAAAAAGGTGTAGGGAGGCCCATGCTACAGCCGTCCATTGCTGCAAGCGCCAGCGAAGCAGGAATGGGTAACGGCGATCGCACTGAAGGAGCCTCCTTTATCTGGCAGCAGGATTTGTATATGTGGAAAGCGAAAAAAAATAGTATAACGGCAAAGTTTTCGGAAAGATGATGCATATTGCTGAAAGGATACGGAAATGGACAAGAATAATATGCGGGAACTGAGCATGGAAGAAATGAGCCAGGCCATCGGTGGTGTTTACCATACAGTGAATACCGGCATCCCTAATGTGAAGGCGGGTCTGTTCCAAGAAGCCAGTAAAAAATCCAAACAGATTGGCAGCATTCCAAATGGAACAGTTGTTGACACAACTTCGGATACACTGATATGGGATCCCGATACAAATCGTCATTATGTTGAGGTAACATACAACGGAAAAGTCGGATATGTTGTTTCATCTGAGCTCGGATTACCGCGATAATGAATGAAATACAGCGTCGGGTCATCCCGGCGCTTTTTGTTTTCCCATTCACACCCATCATAGCTGCACGTTCACATTAATCACAACCGATTCCAGCGATCCCGCCAGGGTGAGCGCCACCTGGATCGGCATGGCCTTATGCGCTGCGCGGTCGGCCTCACTTTGGGTATCGTAGCTGTCCGCCCAGAGGGCAAAGCCGTTCTCGACGATATCCCCGTTCTGCAACGGACCGACTGCAGCCCCACGCCATTCGGCGGAGGCCAGCACATTCCTGGCGGTATAGCCGGCCAGGATACCGGAGAATAGGTTGATGAACATCGCCGTGGAATCGTCTGTCTGGGGCAGCTTACCGGTGTTCTGCGCCAGCAGGGAAACGGCCGCTGCCTGCAGGTCCGCGGCGATCATATCCATATACAGCACCTCGTCGTAGCGCAGGCCGGACGGGGTGCTTCCTTTTTCCAGCAGATGGAAAGTATAATTCCGGGTGACGAACACATTTCCGCCCAGGGCCTGGATGGCGTCGATCTGCGTCTGGGTCAGGTCCGAGGGCGTGACGCCCTGCAGCGTCTTGTAACACAGCGCAAAGGAAGACGCTGCGGACGCCAGCTGCAGCCCCATGGCGCAGCCCATCACGGCGGCCGCGTCGGAGAGCACAGCGGCATATGTGCAGACGCTGCGCCGGGAGGAACGGGAAAACAGCGTATCCAGCAAGCCGCCGGATACGACAACATCCGCCGCTGTGCCCATCAGCGGCAGGAAGAGCATACAGGGCTTTTCCTGGGCGGAAACGGCCGCTTCCAGCGCCAGGATATTGGCGTCCGTTTCCGCAGCTCCCAGGCATACGCCATAGAAATCAGACGTCAGATCCAGCAGGGCCGCCAACGCTTGAGTGGGAGTCTCCGAGGACGGATAGCAGGATACCAGCAGACGCCCCGGTGCCGGGGACTGGGAGAAGTATTTGACCGCAGCTTTGTAGGCTTCCGTGGAAGAAGAAAAGCCGTCGGCAACCAGGCCGGCGGCAGCTTCGGCTGCGGAGTTGTATGTCCGCAGGCGCTTGGCGGCGGCATAGTTGGCGTCCTTCAGAAGCATCAGGCCGGTATCGAAGGACGTGGGAACGGAAACAGTCCGGGAGGCGTTAACGACCACCCGGGCAATGGTGGAGATGGAAAGCATAGGAAGAAACCTCCTTTTGAGCGCAATGAAAAACACCGGTGAATTTCACCGGCGTAGAAAAATAAAGGGATTGAAAGATCAGAAAACACCAGCTTTCAGGTCAACCCATAAAGCAGGACGGGCAACACCAATATAATCATAGACAAGATTATAATTGAGCGCACCGACATAAAACACCATAGCCGCATTGCTCTGAAGAGGGCCAGGCGACCGGAGCCACCACCATCCTGCCGGCGCTCCATCCGCAGTCGTATACGCACTGATGACATAAGCACCGGTTTTAATCGCATATTCCGTCGGTGTAACGCGCGATTTTGTGTTCTCATTGTCTAAACGCGTAACATCGAGGTATCGGTTTGCTTCCGCATAGCTTAGCAGGAAAGCCTTATCTTCCGTATTGTTCCCGCCTGACGCACTCTTTATAGGCCAGTCGAACCCCTGAGCATCACTGTTATCCACTTTTGTTGTCGGGATGGCAGCCTGTTCTTTCGCATTGAATGCTTTGTTCAGAAAATGATCATTCAGCCAGGCGCGCAGTGTACACGTCTCCCAAGTAACATCCACATAGTCGACATTGTACGGTATTGCCTCCAGCCCGTATTTGCTCAGCAGCAACGCCTTCCCATCCTGCACATCCAGAACGATCCACTCGATGGGTTCCGGACCATTATCCAGATCGTTATCCTGTTCATAATGGCCAAAAGTCACAATATCACCTACCGCAACAGCTGCAGGATCAAAAGCGCTTTCAGCATGACAGACAGACAGGCAAAGCACTGTCAGAAGTACAGCAATCAGAACGGACCATTTCTTCATATCGATTCCGCCTCCTCTTTTCCCCTTCATTCTATCAAACGGAAAAAGCAGAAACAATCTTCCCGGAAAGAAAGAACAAAAGAAAACGAATTATTCAGATCTTCTGATGACAACTACCGGCGCTTCCGTAATCCCGTACCTTCTCTCCGTCCTGACCAGCGTATCCATCACCCGCAGGGGGATGAGCAGGTCAGCACGCCTGCGGAGCAGGCTCCCCTCCTCCTCATCGATCAGCACCGGCGTGGACGGGCGGGGTACCGGGAAGATGCCGGCCTTCCGGAGGATGCTCCGGGGATAGCCGCTGCCGTCCAGGTAGATGAAGGATCGAATACGATGGGCGTTGTTTTCACAATTCGGGCCATAGCAGATCAGCGTCAGCCGATACGGCAGGAACGAAGAGACAACCGGTTTCGCGGATGTGGTTGTTGGATCGTCTGAGGTGAAGGTCTGGTAACCGGCATCCGGAGCTGCTTCCGGTGTGACATCATAATAGATCACATTCACAGACCGGCCCGGCGCCGGTGGGCTTTCCGGATCGTTTGGGAACGGCCGGATCAACGCGGAAGCATCCGCGGATGTTGGCGAAAGCTCCATGCAGGCACAGAGTGCTCGGAATATGGCGGTATTGAAAGCTGAATTTGCAAAAACCATATAATCCTCCGGAAACGGTTGAAATAATATAAAGTAAAAAGGCCCGTGAGCATTATCACGCGCCTTTTTCATATTGTTTCCGCCTGCTTAGCTAACTCTTGTATACTCCACTACAGATTCAGAGTTGTTGTACAACTCATCCGGCGGAAGATCTGTTGAATCGTCCCAGCAAACGACACCCATCTCATCCACATGAACCTTCTTAAAGAAAGACTCCTCTTTCAGTCGGCTGAACATCGGATATTGCAACAGCGGGTAACAATTATAGATTCGCTTATCCCCATCTGAAAAAGATACACAAATCAAATAGTTTTTCATTGGCTGAACCTTACTGGCTCTTATCATTTGATATCACTCCCATCAATCAATCTTTCCGGGGTTAATACCCTGGTTGATCAGGTTCCACGCTTCTTCCAATTTATCTGCATTCTTGATAATCCAGGATGAAACCAAATCATGATCGGATTGTTTCTTTAGCCTTTTTGTGCCTTGAATGGGCTGGCCGTCAAATCCATATTGACAATCTTCATCCTTTTTCAGGATCAAAACATGCCGGAGATGGTGTTTTTCATACAGTTCTCCGTATATGTAAACGACAATCTGCTCATTTTCAAACCATTTTATCCGAGCCATATTCTCACCCATAAGAATTATACATCGAAAAGTTCTGCTAGACAAGTCCTGAGTCAGCTGTGATAATCTTATAATAGTTCATCCGTAAGGACTGCCAATCCCTGATAATACCCAAACTGCGACCAGTCCCGAAGCTTCGCCAGCTTCCAGACCTTTCCGTCATACAGGATTCGGTCAGCGGCCGTCCAGGTGACGCCGCCGAGATTGCTGCCCAGAGACAGCGGGAAGCCAGTATAGATGGCAATGAATTCCTTGTGCCGTTCTTCTTCCGGCAGCAGCTGGACCATCTCCGGCGTACCGGGGTGGATGCAGCCTTCCGCCTGGGAATCCGTATGCGTGACGGTGGTCGTACCCTGGGAAAGCCTGTACGTCATCCGCCGAACGGTAAAAACAAGAAAGCCCAGCTCAGGATCGAGCCAGGCAGTGAAGATATTGGTCATAATAATATTTTAGTTTGTTCCCCTTTTCATAATCTACTGTATCAGGTAAAATGTATGTGCTATATGTGACGTGTTTAAAGGTGATATTCTATAAAAAAAGTAAAAATATGCCCCCTTAACTTGACTTTAATTCCCGCATTAATATAATAGAAGCTGAAACAAATGAAAACAAGCACTTAAAGGAGAACGCCTGATGAAGCTATACAGACGCGAAGCTTACCTCAAAAAGATCAGAGGCTTCTATCACGATACCGGATTGATTAAAGTCATCACCGGCGTTCGTCGCTGTGGGAAATCCTGTCTGATGGAAACCATCGTCAAGGAACTCAGGGAAAGCGGAACAGATGACCGGCAGATCATCTACCTGAACCTTGACAAAAGAGGCTTCAGAAGAGTCAAAACTGCAGATCAGCTTGATTGCCTGATAGAGGAAAGATCAACAGCATCCGGCACCAAATACCTGTTCATTGACGAAGTACAGAATGTGAAGGATTTTGAGGAAGTGATCAACGGATACCGGGAAGAGGAAGAGTATTCTATTTTTATCACCGGTTCCAATTCATATTTGCTCAGCGGTGAATTAGCAACAAAACTGACCGGACGTTATCTGGAATTTGAGCTTTTTACACTGACATTTCCGGAATACCTTGAGATGAAAACTTTTCTTGGAAAAGAAGTGTCTCCTGATCTGACAGAGGAATTTGACCGTTATCTTCTGGAAGGCGGTTTTCCGCAGGCCCTCCAATACGAAGGCGCGGAGAAAAGAGTTTATATTTCCGGCGTTATTCGTGAGATCTTCCAGAAAGACATCAAAAAACGGGCAAAAATCCGCAAGGTGTCCGTTTTTGAAACGGTGCAGCGATACATCATCAATAACTTCGGGGCAACAATGAGCCTGACCAATATAGTGGACGATCTGCGAAAAAACGGAATGCCGATCAAAAGGGAAACGCTGAACCGTTATATCACGCTGATGGAGGAAGCAAAAATCATCTATCCCTGTGAGCGCTTTGACCTGAAGTCGCGCCGGTCTGTTTCCGGAGAACAAAAATACTATCTGGCGGATCCCGGTTTCTATTACACAATGAACACAGATAAACGAATCAACTTTGGACCGGCCATGGAGAATGCTGTCTATATTTATACAAGATCAAAGGGATACGATGTCAGCATCGGCCGGTTTGGTAAATTTGAATGCGATTTTATATTGCACAGGGATTTGCAGGAATATGCATATATTCAGGTGGCTATGACCATCATGGACAGCCTGAAAACAGAAGACAGGGAGTACAGACCCTTGGAAAGCATTAAGGATAACTATCCTAAATACCTGGTCACCCGGAACGATATCATTCAGCATCGAAACGGTATCATCCATGTGAATATTGCTCCATTTATGAAGCAGAACCGGGAGTTTTAAAGCACTGCCGCCGCCCGCTGCGGGTGGCGGGTAAGTGCGCGCTTCTCAGGGTAAATCGCCCTTTACAGCTTAACTGTCGCTGATTGAGGTTCCTCTGTCGAAAAAGCAGAGCGCCGAATCAGGAACGCAGGGGACGGTTTTTTCCGTTACATGTTCGGCTGGAACGGAAAGAACTGTCCCCTCGCGTTCCGTCGCAACCGCCTAAGTCTCCCGTAATACAATTAGTAATACCACAGCCTCGTCTCAGGAACGCAGGGGACGGCTCTTTTTGTTGCATGTTCGGCTGAAACAAAAAGGACCGTCCCCTGCGTTCCGTCGCACTTGCCAACGTTCCGTCGCACTTGCCAACGTTCCGTCGCAATTGCCGACATTCCGTCTTAATAGCCAGACTACCCTACCAATCCCGTTCGTCCCAATACCGACAAACACAAGCCGCCGAGTCCGGCGCGTCGTCGTGTTCCGCGTTCTCGGTATAGTCCATAATCTGGTCAATATACTCCGCATCGGTCCCCCGCAGGAACACAATCCTCGGCCACCATTTACGCAAAAACGAAGCGATCTTCACCGCCTTGTTCTGGTGCTCCGGATACCCGCTGCTCCATCTCTCCCGCTTGAATATCTCCTGCTCCAGGAATCCCTTGTCGCCGTTCTCCTCGCAGTACATCGGCCAGCACATCAGCCGATCCGCCTCCGCGATGATCTCGTCCAGCGCCTTGTCCACATGCCCGTGCCACAGCCGCCCGTACAGGTACAGCTTCCCGTCGTTGTAGTTCAGCTTCCCGCAGGTCAGCGCCGTATAGTCCCGCCCGCCGTAAGCCGCGTCCACGTGGGAAATCCCGTCCCGCAGCATCTCCTCCTCGTCCGTAAACACCGGCGACGTATCGAACATCGCGTCCTCGGAGGCGATATGTTTCAGCTCATAATTGGCAGCAAAAAGCCCCGGCGCCATGGCGGCCCGGAGCTCGTCAATCTTCTCCGTGCTCAGCAGTCCCGTGCTGTAGCAGTCATATTTGTGAATGTTCGGCATCTTGCTGAAAACGTCTTCCTTGTGCCATGGCGTCCCCAGGTTGATAATCCGCCCGCCCCGGTTCCGGATGTTCTGCAGCTCGTCATACTGCAGCTTCGTCCGGTCCCGTTCCGCCCGGGATATCCGGTCCGTAATGTTGCATATATCGTCGGTAATCACATAAAACGCGTGCTTCCCGGTAATGGACGACCGCAGCCCGATCCCCAGCAGCTGCGGCGCGCCCATCGGCGACGTCCACAAATTCGTGGATAGATGGTCCGAGCTGTATACCGGCACCTCCAGTTCC
Source organism: Clostridia bacterium (assembly GCA_017429695.1). Lineage (GTDB taxonomy): Bacteria > Bacillota > Clostridia > Christensenellales > Aristaeellaceae > Aristaeella. The sequence continues at coordinate 8,092 of JAFROK010000028.1, forward strand.
CGCCCGTCATATAGGATATTCACCAGCGCGTGCATGATATCGCTGTCCAGGATCTTCCGCACCATGCCCAGCATCTCGCTCACGTCATTGTCCGCCTTCCGCAGGAAAATGATGTTCCGGTCCGGCTTGAGCACCAGGATCAGCGCAATCGCCACCGCCAGGCACGAGCTCTTGTAGCTCCCCCGGTGGGCCTGCAAAGTATAGTCCGCCGTCCCGAATACCATCTCACGGATCCATTCCCCGTGCAGCTTCGTCAGGTCCCTGAACCCCGCCGCGCGTCCGATCCGCTCCGGGTGGTCCATCGCTGTCCGCACCAGGCCGAATCCCTTCTTCTGTTTCTTCTCCGCCATCTTCCTTCTCCTTCTCTTCCAGGTCCCGGAACAGGTCCCGCACGCACGCGATGCTCTCCTCCATGCTCTGCCGGTTCGAAGCGAGCTTCACCGAGCTTTCCGGCATTCCGTATGTCCGGTTCAGTATCAGCGTAATCACCTGGATCTTCGCGTACTGGGAGCTCTTCGGGTCGTTCAGGATCTGCCGCATCTTCTCTGCCGCCAGCGGCGCCAGACTCCGGATCGTCTCAAGGGCATTTTCCTGGTCCATGGCCTGCAGCCCCCTTTCAATCTCAGCTGCCGAATACCTTGTACCACTTCAGCAGGAACATCACGTCGCTGTATGTCATCCCGGTCAACTTCCTCTTCCCGTCCTCGTCCGTCTCCTCCCGGGGCGGATCGATCAGCTCCAGGTGCCTGTCCATGTTTTCCGTCTCGAAGCATCCCCGGAACTTCTCCAGCAGCTCGTTCACCACCCGCACCTTGTATTCATCCACGATGTCGTTGGGAAACTTCATCGCCAGCTCTTCCATATAGTAGTAGACCTGTTCAAACATGTTGAACAGAATCCGCCTTTCGGTCATTCCCGGTTCCATCCTGTCCCGCCTTCCTTCCGTTTTCAGCTTATCCAGCCCGTCCACAATCCGTGCCGCCAGCTCCTCCGGGTTCCGCTTCGCCTCGGCAATATCCCGCCGCATCCGGCATTCCCGCAAAAAAGCGTCCCGTTCCGCCTCCGGCACCGAGCTTTCAGGAAACAGCTGAAAGAACTTCTCGTTCGGCGTCATCCGCGAAGGGTTCGTAGGATCCACCTTCCCGATCACCATCCGCTTTACCCGCGTGTCCTGGGTTTCCGGCAAATAGACTCGCTCGGTTTCATATTCAACCGTCTTTCCCCGCCGAACCACAACCAGCTTGTCTTCAATCGGTATAGGAACCGTTACGCCTTTCATGTAATATTCCATCAGCAGTCCCCCGTTTTAGTGTTTAGTGTTTAGTGTTTTAGTGTTTTGCCTTCTCTACGTTCCACGGCCTTGGTTCAGGAACGCAGGGGCGAAGAACCGATGACCGCCAGTGGCGGAAATTTCATCGGTTCTGAGGTCAACCGAAACAAGCGGTCTCCACAGTGTGGAGCCGCGCCGATTGAGGTTGCGGATAGGGTTTTTTCCGTTACATGTTCGGCTGGAACGGAAAGAACTGTCCCCTCGCGTTCCGTCGCATGGAACATAGGATGCACATAAAAAAGCCCCTGCGATTAAAAGCAGGAGCCCTGTCCATTCGTTTCCGACAGTATAACAATATCACATGATTGACATGTTTTCAATATGACAAACACTGACAAATACTGACAAACACTGACAACTTTTTGTTTCCGTTCCGCTTTCCTATGGTCTTTCCCAACGGCGGGGACAACGGCGGGGACGACCCTTTCCGTTCCGCGGAAGAAACGGCGGGGACGAAACGGCGGGGACGACCCTTTCCGTTCCGCGGAACGAGCGCGGAACGGCGGGGACGGATTCTTTTCGTTCCGTGTTCGGCCGGAATGAAAAGGGCTGTCCCCGCCGTTCCGCCAGTTCCATGTTGCCGGTCAGGCCGCGCCGGAAGAAGGTACCGGAGGACATCAGGGGCGAGGATTCGCCCAGGAAGGCGGTCGGATTGGCGAAGCCATCCGACGCCGAACGGGCGGGATCCGCCAGCATCGCCGCCTGGAACGGAGGGGACGACCCTTTTCGTTTCATTCCGGCCTCATAGGTCCTCCGTAACCCTCCGTAACATCACTCACCGGACCATGCTCGCGGATAGGTTTTTTTCGTTCCGTGTTCGGCCGGAACGAAAAGGGCTGTCCCCGACGTTCCGCACGACGATCACGGCCAGGGAGCCGCCGTACAGGCGGGCCCAGCGGATCGCGTTGGTGATCTCCCGGCGGATGGAATGCTTCGCCTCCAATCGGCGCAGGTCACGGATATCCTCATCCGGCAAGGAAGTCGTCAGCTTATACCACTGCCTCGTCATATCCTCGGAAGGCATGTCGATAATCCGCTTCGCGATCCAGTTCTCCCGGTAGGCCGTGGTCAGCAGTTCCATGTTGCCGGTCAGGCCGCGCCGGAAGAAGGTACCGGAGGACATCAGGGGCGAGGATTCGCCCAGGAAGGCGGTCGGATTGGCGAAGCCATCCGACGCCGAACGGGCGGGATCCGCCAGCATCGCCGCCTGCGCAAGCACGGAAGGCGCCGGCGCCGCGTTCTGGCCTTTGGCCAGGTTAGCGGCGCGGGAACCGGTGGGTTTTTTCTTTTTGTATGGACGGGACAAAGGAAGCACCTCCAATATTATCAGGATAGTTCGGAGAAAAGCTGCGGAACCGGGGCGCAAGAGCCGCAAGCAACCGGGGATAACGAGACCAGCTGGGGCGGCAGCTGGCGAGCGAGCGCAGCGAGCGAGCCTGAGAGTCTTCCCTACCAATCCCGCTTGTCCCAATACCGGCATACACAAGCTGCGGAGTCCGGCGCGTCGTCGTGCTCCGCGCTTTCTGTATAGTCCAGGATCTGGTCGATATACTCCGAATCCGTTCCCCGGAGGAAAACGATCCTCGGCCACCATTTCCTGAGAAATGTAGATATCTTGATTTTCTTATTCATGGGCTCAAAGTATTCCTGGCCCCAATATCCCATCCGGTTGATCTGTTTTTTCAGGTATCCCTTATCACCGTTATTCTCACACTGGACCGGCAAGCAGACCAGCCGTTTCGCCTCTTCCAGCGCTTCTTCCAGCACCTTATCCACATGCTTCCGCCACAGCCGCCCATAGAGGTATAGCTTGCCATCCCGCAGCTTTCCGCAGGTAAAGGCGGTATAATCCTTTCCCTCATACGCTGCGTCAATATGGGATATGCCATCCCGGAGCAATTCTTCATCATCCGTGAAGACAGGAGGGGTATCGAACAATGCTTCTTCTGAAGCGATATGCTTCAGTTCATAATTCGCGGCGAACAATGACGGCGCCATGGACTGGCGCAGTTCATCCAGCTTGGCCTGGGGAATCAGGCCGGTATGGTAACAATCGTAGCGGTGGATATTCGGCATCCGGCTGAACACATCATCCTTATGCCATGGCGTTCCCAGGTTGATGATCCTCCCACCCCGGTTGCGGATGTTCTGCAGCTCGTCATACTGGAGCTTCGTCCGTTCCCTTTCCGCCCGGGAGATCCGGTCAGTCAGGTTGCAGATATCGTCCGTGATGACATAGTACGCATGCTTACCGGTAATGGATGCACGAAGGCCAATTCCCAGCAGTTGCGGTGCGCCCATGGGCGACGTCCACAGGTTCGTGGACAGGTGATCCGCTCCGATGGACGGGATTTCCAATTCCTTTCCCGGATAAAGGATCCGGACAAAGGCATGGAAGATATCAAAGGACAGGATCTTCTGCACCATGGACAGCATTTCAGATACATCGTTATCCGCCTTCCGGATGAAGATGATATTCCGGTCCGGCTGGAAGATAAGGATCAAAGCAATCGCCACCGCCAGGCAGGAGGATTTATATGATCCGCGATGCGCCTGCAGCGTATAATCTTCCCTGCCCAGCACCATCTGGATAATCCACTCCCCGTGTAGCGGCGTCAGGTCCTTGAATCCGGCAGCGATACCGATCCGCTCCGGATGAGCCATGGACTCATGAATCCATCGCAAGCCGACCGAACGCAGGTCTTCCGGAACCTCCGGATCCCCGTCCCTTTCTTCCTGGACCGAATCCGAATCAGCAGGCAGCATATCCGGCAAGCTATCCGTAACGGAAACAACATCCGCCCCAGCGACTTCACTCATCTTCACTGCCTCCCGGGACCAAATCCTGGAACAGGCCCTGGATGCAGGCAATGGAAGCCTCCATCGTCTGCTGCGTATTCGTGACCTTGACGGAAGATTCCGGCAGGCCATACGTCCGGTTCAGGATCAGGGTAATGACCTGAATCTTGGCATACAGGGAAGCGGTTTTACTGTCCAGGATGCTTTCCATCACCTCCGCCGCCTTCGGCGCAAGCGACTTGATGGTTTCCAGCGCATCCTTCTGCGCCGGAGTCAGTTTCGGCCGCCCGTTCGGATTACCGGACTTGCCCTTCTTGAACCGGGTTCGATACGGATCCACAGCAGTCACTCCGGAATCGGGAGAAGCAGTACTGACCGGCAGCTTTTCTTCGGCGATCATATCAATATTTTCCATACAGCACCTCGCAAAGCATATTAAAAGAGCCCCCGCAAGCAAAACGAGGACTCAAAAAACGAAACGGTTTCCCATTTCGTCATCTTAATTATACATATACCGCCATGCGCACTCAATAGAACTAATCGGAACTCAGGTGCAGTCTTTCCTGTAAATTTCCTGTTATTTTCCTGTTTATTTTTCGGGATTTTCGATGCAAAAAAGCTGAATCAAGTCCTGAAACCCTTGAAAAATAAGGGCCGGCACCCACTAAGGATGCCGGAAATTACGAAATGCTTGTAAAAAGGGCCTGTTATTTGCCTGTTAGCAGGACCTATCGGAGCTATTTCGTATCTTTGATTATAAAATGATCCCCGTAGAATAGCAATTCAATAAGACCCATGAGTGAACCCCCCATGGGGGGTGCAGAGGTGGTTCAGGAGGAGGTTATAATAAAAATGGGACAGTCTGCAGTAGTCAACAAAAACTGGACACGATTTTTCTAAAATTGGTCTACTGAAATCCAAATTCTGGATCATCAGCGTAGTAATTTGGTCATCCGGCTTTGAGAAGTCGGACACCACCGGAAATTTTCCTCTGGGGGTTGACG
>JAFROK010000029.1 GCA_017429695.1 Clostridia bacterium
AAACAACTACTATGACAAGCTGGGTATCAAATGTCCCTTGTATCTCGACCGCTCAGGTGATAAACTCATTCCCAGATACTCTATTCCGGCTATGAACAGCGGGGATGAGGTGTAGTGACAACATATACCCGGGAATTCAAGGTTATTCATGAAGAAACGCATTCAACTGTCTGACCATTTCACGATGTCCAAAATCCTGCTGTTCGCCCTGCCGAGCATCGGAATGCAGCTGGTGGACAACACCTACCAGATTGCGGACGGCTATTTCATTTCAAACTTTATCAGTGAGGCGGCTTTTGAGGCGGAGAACCTGATTTTCCCACCGCTGCTGATCGTTATGTCCGTGGGCCTGATGTTCGGCACAGGCACCAGCGCCCTGATTGCCAAGGAACTGGGGGAAGGGCGGAAGGATAAAGCAAACAAGCTGCTGAGCATGATGATTACTGTGCTGGCAGCGGTGAGCCTGGTTCTCTCGGCGGCGCTTTACATTCTGCTGCCTACGATTGCCCGCTGGGTCGGCGCTTCGGAAGCCATGATGCCGGACTGTATTACCTACGGCCGGGTGCTGGCCTTCTTTATGCCGTTCCAGATGATGTCCATGGCTTTCCATCCGCTGCTGATCACCGCGGAACGACCCGGGCTAGGCCTGACTACCACGATTTCCAACGCCGTGGCCAATATCCTGCTGGACTGGGCCTTTGTGGCCGGATTCGGCTGGGAAATGCGGGGCGCGGCGATTGCCACAGGCCTGGCCTGGATGGTCAGCGCGGTGATTCCGATGTTCTATTTCTTCAATCCGAAGCATAACCTGCACTTTGTCCGCACTGGCCGGGAACTGCGCTCCCTGGGGCAGTGCCTGTACAACGGCGCGTCGGAGATGGTGGATGCCATTTCCTATGCCGTAGTGGCGCTGATTTTCAACCTGCGGCTGCTGCACTTCCTGGGGGACGACGGCGTCGGCGCCTATGCGGTCAGCGAATATATGGGCGGGCTGTTCATCGCCGTATTCTACGGAATCAGCATGAGCATCGTGCCGGTGGTGGGATACCACCTGGGCCAGCGGAACGTGAAGGAGCTGCGGAACCTGCGGCGCAACGGCCTGATACTGACAGGCGGGTTCGGGATCCTGATGGCTGTCCTGAGCTATCTGCTGGCGGAACCGGTGTCCCGGATCTTTGTAGGCTATAACGAAGAACTGACCGCCCTGTCCGCACATGCCCTGCGGATCATCTCCATTTACTTCCTGCTGACCGGCGTGACCACCTACAGTTCCTCCTACTTTACAGGGCTGAACCAGGGCGGCGACTCGCTGGCCATCGCGCTGACAAAGAGCTTCATCGGTCCGCTGGCCATGGTGTTCCTGCTGCCGGCATTGATGGGCGCCGACGGAATCTGGTATTCCTCCCCGGCGGCGGAAGTGCTGGCAATCCTGGTCATGCTGGTATGCTTTATGCGGTGGAAAAAACGGGAGAAATCCGGCGACCTGCCCGAACCGGATGAATCCGCCTGGGAATAAGACTTGCATCTGCTTCAAACGACGATAAACAAAAAGGAGATCTGCCAATGAAAACGGTCGTGACACAGTTCCTGGAACAGGCCCGGAAACATCCGAACAATCCGGCAGTACTTGATATTTACGGCACCTATACCTATGAGCGGATGAATCTGCGATCCGCTTACCTGGCCGAACAGATTCTGGAAAGTATCGGCGGGAAAGGGCAGCGTGGACGGATCGCCCTGTTCCTGCCCCGGACGAAGGAATTCGTGGTGGCACTGTTCGCTGTGCTGCGGGCCGGATGCGCCGCGGTGCCGATCGACGGGGAGTATCCCCGGGAACGGGTGCGTACGATCCTGGAGGATGTGGGCTGCGCGCTTTGTATTACAACGGCCGCCAAGTCGGAGGACGTGGGCGGAACGCCAAAGCTGGTCCTGGAGGAAGTCTTCCCCGCAGAAGGGGATGAGCCCGAAGGGGACGCATCCCTGGACCTTTCGGACCCGGATGCGGAAGGCTACATTCTCTATACCTCCGGTTCCACGGGCAGGCCAAAGGGCGTGGTTCACCGGCAGGCGATGCTGGGCAACGCGCCGGAGGTGCTGGGCTCCGTGACGAAGTTTACAGAAAACTCCCGGTCGCTGAACATCGCCGGGTTCAGTTTCATTGCCGGCACTTTTGACACGATGCCGCTGCTGACCTCGGGCGGCAGCGTCTACATTGCCAACGAGACAGAGCGCAAGAACATGGACATGATCTGGGCGCTGTTTGAAAAGTGCCGGATCACCGGTATGTATATCCCGCCCCAGATGTTTACCGTGCTGCGCAAGCTTCACGGGCCGCTGCCGCTGGAATATGTGGCGATGGTCGGCGAAAAATTCGTTAACAAGGACAATATTACCGATCCGGGCGTTGTCGAGTTCTTCGGCGCCAGCGAGACCGGCACGGCGATCCTGATTCACCGCCTGGGCGAGGGTGGGGCGCTGAGCCTCGGCAAACCGGCGGACAACGTGTATGCGTACCTGCTGGACGAGGACGGGAACCGGATTGAAAAGCCCGGCGAGATCGGCGAGCTCTGCGTGACCACACCCTGGCTGGCGCTGGGATACAACCACCTGCCGGAAGAGACTGCGAAGCGGTTTACGGAAAATCCCTTCCGGCCGGGCGAGCGGATGTACCACACCGGGGACCAGATGGCCTGGGCGGAGGACGGCAGCCTGATCTTCCATGGACGGAACGACCGGATGGTCAAGGTCCGGGGTTACCGGATCGAGCTGGGTGAAATCGACCAGGTGGTCCGGAAAAAGGAAGGTATCGACGAGGTGGCCAACGTGAATGTGACGGTTCACGGCGGCGACCTGATCTGCTGCTACTACACCGGAGAGGAAACCTCCCCTGCGGAAATGAAGGAATTTGCTTCCACATGGCTGCCGGGTTACATGATTCCGGAATATTTCATTCACCTGGACAAAATGCCCCGGAACGACCGCGGCAAGTTTGACTATCCGACGCTCAAGGCGATGGAGATCAAAACCAATGAGGCGGAATATGAACCGCCGCAGACGGAACAGGAGGAGCGGATCTGCCGGGCCTTCGCGGAAACGCTGGAGATGGAGCGCGCCGGCGCAACGGCGGACTTCTTCGACTGCGGCGGCACATCCCTGAGCGCAGCGGTACTGATCAGCCACCTGAGCGACGGGGAAACGACGCTGTCCTTCCAGGATATTTCGGCCCATCCCACACCCCGGGAGCTGGCGGCGTTCATTGAATCCAAACGCGGCGCAGAAAAACCGAAGATGGACCGGGACGCCTATCCGCTGACCAAGACCCAGATGGGAATTTACCTGGAAAGCCTGACCGGGGGTAACAAGGCGACCTACACCCTGCCATATATGGCGCGGGCCGCGGAAGGCGTAACTGCCGAACAGCTGGTGGATGCGGTGAGGAAGGTGCTGGACGCACATCCCGGCATGAAATACATCATTCACGCGGACAGCATGGGGATGCCCAGCGCGGTGCCGGTTCCGGAGGCTGAACTGGAAATTCCGGTGACGGACGGACCGGAGGAAGGCCGGCTGGACTTCATGAAGGCATTCATGCCCATCGTTCCGATGATGGACAGCCTGATGATCCGTCCGGCGGTCTACCGGACGCCGGAGCGGTGCTGGCTGGCCATCAAGACGCACCTGATCTATTTTGACGCCAGCGCGATCAGCCTTTTCATTTCCGAAATGAACCGGGCCCTGGCAGGAAAGGAACTGATCGGGGAGGACTTTACGGTCCAGCAGGCGGCCATGTATGAGGAAGGCCTGCTGGCGGACGGGTCCCATGATAAGGCGAAGGATTATTACCTGACCCTGTTTAAGGACATGGATGATATTCCCGCCCTGAGCGGGGACCTGAACGGCCCGCTGACGCCGGGCGTCAGCGAGAATGTCCGCTATGAGCCGGGAACCCTGACGACGGAGCGGGTCAAGTCTTTCTGTGACAAACTGCATATCTCCGAGAGCAGCTTCTTCATGGGCGCCATGGCGCTGATGCTGGGGAAATACCTGAACAGCAAGCAGGTTTCCTTCTCCACGGTCTACAACGGACGGCCGCTGGGCGAAATGGCCCGCACCATCGGCACGCTGATCAAGCGGATTCCGGTCTACGGCGATCTGCGGAAGGACCTGCCGGTGGAAGAATACCTGCGCGGAATCAGCCGACAGCTGTTCAATTCCATGGCGAATGACATCTATTCCTTCGATGAGGTGCTGAAGGCCTGCCCGGTGAACGAGGACGTGGAATTCATCTACCAGGGCGACCTGTTTACGGATAAGATGGGCCGGGATACGGACGACAACCTGCTCATGGGTGACCGGCGGTGGATGGAGCAGTACCACACCGGCATGGTGACGGGCTGCATGTCCATCCAGTTCTTTGCCACGGAAGGCCTGTACAATGTCACGCTGGAATACCGGAACGAGAAATTCACAGAGGCCTGGGTGCTCGGCTTTGCCGAGGATCTGTTCACGGTGGCCGAAGGCCTGATGAAGGCGGAAACGATCGGCCAGGTCAGTATCCTGTCAGACGATGACAGGGTAACGCTGAAGCGGTTTAACGATACGAAGGTGGACATCGGTTTCACACCGGTGCACGAGCAGATCCGCCGCCGGGCGGTGGAAAAACCGGACAGCCCTGCGGTGACTGCGGCCGGGGAAACCCTGACCTTCCGTGAACTGGATCGGCTGTCCGACCGGATCGCGGCTGCGCTGCGCTTCCGCGGAACGGGCAGGGATTCGCTGGTCGGCATACTGTTTGACCGGGAGGTCCGGACTTATGCGGCGGAAATCGGCGTCCTGAAGGCTGGCGGAGCCTTTGTTCCCTTTATTCCGGACTATCCGGACGAACGAATCAGCTTCTGTATGCAGGACGGGGAGATCCCGCTGCTGCTGACTACGGAAAAACTAAAGGCAGCACGGGCCGGGCTGGACAGCGGGAAATTCAACATCGTCACCTTTGAGGAATTGCTGGCTGAAGACCGGCAGAAGGACGTATGGCCAAACGTGGGCGCGAGTGACCTGGCCTACTGTATTTATACTTCCGGCACGACAGGCCGCCCGAAGGGCGTGATGATCGAGCACGGCAACATTGCCAACTACGTCCACCGGAACGAAAAGTCCCTGGAGATCATGCACTACGCCGCTCCGGGAAGGGTGAACCTGGCGCTGGCATCCTTCTCCTTCGACGTATCCGTGGTGGAGGAATTCGTTCCCCTGTGCAACGGCAATCCCGTGGTAATCGCGACGGAAGAGGAGATCCACTCTCCGGAACTGCTGGCAAAGCTGATCCGGGAAAACGGTGTGAACGGCATGACCTGTACGCCTACCTACCTGCTGAACCTGCTGGATATTCCGGAGACCCGGGAGGCGATCCGGCGGCTGACTTTCTTCGATATCGGCGCGGAAGCCTTCCCGGCCCAGCTGTATGAACGGCTGCGTGAGCTGCGGGAAGACAGTGTTATCCTCAATGTCTATGGTCCCACGGAAGCGACCATGGGCTGTTCTGCGGAAGAGATGACCGACAGCCGGGTTGTGACGGTCGGCCCGCCGATTGCCAATACATATTTCTATGTAGCTGATCCCTTCGGAAACGAAATGCCCGTCGGCATCCGGGGCGAGCTGATCATCTGCGGGGACCAGGTGGGCCGCGGATATATCAACCTGCCGGATAAAACAGCGGCATCCTTCTTTACCCATAACGGGATGCGTGCCTATCACAGCGGCGACCTGGCCGCCTGGACGGAAGACGGAAAGATCCGGATCTTTGGCCGGGTGGATAACCAGATCAAGCTGCGCGGTTTCCGGATCGAACTGGATGAAATTGAAAAGGTCATGGCGGAATATCCCGGCGTTAAAACCGGCGCGGCGTGCGTACGGAAGAGCGGCGGCACGGAATACCTGGTAGGTTATTATACCGCCCAGACGGAAGTCTCAGCAGAAGAGCTGAAACAGCACATGCAGGAAAAATTGCCGGAATATATGGTTCCTTCCGTCCTGATTGCCATGGAATCCATGCCGATGACATCCAGCGGCAAGGTGGACAAGAAAGCGCTTCCGGCACCGGACTTCAGCGAACTGCGGGCTCCGTATGTTGCACCGGAAACCGAGACGGAGAAAGCGCTGTGCCGTGCGTTCGCCAAAGCGCTGAAGGTGGAAGAGGACAAGGTTGGCGTCCTGGACGATTTCTTTGACCTGGGCGGCGACTCGCTCAAGGCCATGGTGGCGATGGCTGAGGCCGGACTGGAAGGACTCAGTGCGGCGGACATGTTCCAGAAGCGGACGCCCCGGGCGATTGCCGCGGCAGTGAATACGCGGGTTTTCCAGGGCAGCATTGAGGAGCGGGACGAGGAAGCCCGGAAGGTGCCGCATGGCCTGACGCCCCTGCAGCTGCAGATGATTGACACCCAGCTCTACCGGCCCAACTCCACCATGTGGAGCAACATGCATATTCTGGCCCGGTTTGACCCGAAGGAAGTCGACGCGGAGCGCCTGTGCGAAGCATACAATAAGGCGTTGCAGAACCATCCTGCGCTTTCGACTGTGTTCCGTTTCAATGAAGACTTTGAACTGGAACAGCAGTATATGCCCGGCGTGCTGAAGGAAGTTACCATTACCGATATCCGCCGGGAAACCGCGGAGATGCTGTACGACGTGCTGGTGCTGCCCTTCGAAAGGATCCTGAATTCCTGCCTGTGCAGGGCAAAAATTTTCCGGACGCCGGAGAACCTGTATCTGTTCCTGGACGTGCATCACCTGTTGATGGACGGCGGCTCCCTGGGCGTGGTCATGGCGGACGTGGTGAACGCCTATTACGGGAAGGAACTGAAGCGTGACTGCTACTTTGCCCTGGTGGCGGAGGAGGAGAAACGTATCGCAGAAGGCGCGACGGAGAAAGGCCGGGAATGGTTTAAGGAACGGTACGGCGAGGATCCGTGGTGCAATATGGTCCCGTCCACAAAAGACGACGGAAACATCAACCAGGCAGGCCGGGAGCACCGCCTCTCCTTTGACGCGGAGCAGGTCCGAAAGGCGGAAGAACACTGGGGCGTGACCCATTCCGTGATGGCGATCGCATCCGCGCTGATCGCATTGTCCCGCTTTACCGGGGAACCGCGCGTGATGGTCAACTGGATCTTCAACAACCGTCTTTCACCCGAAGCAGAATCCGCCGTGGGCATGCTGATCCGGAACCTGCCGGCCGCAGCGGATATGACGGAAATCCATTCCCTGAAGGAACTGCTGGACTCGGTCCAGGACCAGGTCGCGGAAGGCATCGCCCACAACAGTTATGACTTTATGACAGAGCGCTACGGCGCCTATCAGAACGACTGCATGGAAGTGAACCTGCAGCTGGGCATCAACGCGGACGAGTTGGATGCTCTGCATCCGCAGATGATCCCGCTGGTGGACGCATTCTCGGCGGCCGGCGCCCGGCTGGAGCTGGAACTGCTGGAGAACGAATACGGGGACGGCGGATTTGATTCCGAGATGGAATATGCGGAAGGCCTGTTCGATCCGGAGCAAATGAAGGCTTTCCACGAACTGTATGTGGATCTTCTGGAGCGCATGGTCCGGCAGGAAGACGTTTGGAATCATTGAAAAACGGCATAGAACAAACCTGTCCGGCAATTACAAACTGAACGCGGAGATGAATCGGTATGGCCAGACGCCTCAAATTGCATGAAGTATCATTTTTTCCTGTGAAAACAGCCTGATCCTGGTGGCCAGCCGGAATGCTTCACGGTTCGTATCCATTGCCGGCATTGCGGTAACGGCCTTTGTCCTGATCCTGCTGCTGATTGCATTTTACTTCCTGACGGTTCGCCGGACATATGTCCTGCAGGCAGCCGATATGCCCGCGAGAGACGTGATTCTTTTCTTCATGCCTGCAGGACAGCGACGGAGGGAAGGGAGGAACCATATATGTGGATTGATGGAAACTACCGGCGGAATCTTCTGGATATGCACATTGCCGATTGGGATGAATCCTTTCTCTCACAGTTGGATCCGGAGGAATATGTTTCCTGCCTGAAGGAAGCCGGAGTCCAGGCAGCGATGGTCAAGGCCCGGAGCCATACCGGGCTGAATTACTGGCCGGGGCCGAACGGGCGGATGCACCGGGGCCTGAAGGGTAAGGATTTTGTCGGGGAAATGGTTCGCCTGTGCCACCGGGAGGGGATCGCTGTTGTCCTGTATTATTCCCAGATCTTTGATAACCTGGCATATGAGGAACACCCTGAATGGCGGCTGGTTACTCCGGAGGGAATCCATTTCAGGGATTTCCGGGGGAAGGATTGTTTCCGGAACGGACGGTACGGAATCTGCTGCCCCAATCAGCCGGGCTACCGGGCATATGTCCGGGATGCACTGCAGGATCTTGCTGCCCGCTATGAGGCTGAGGGGTTTTTCCTGGATATGGCCTTCTGGCCGGACATCTGCTGCTGCGACGCCTGCGCGGACCGGTGGAGGAAAGAATCGGGTCTCGGGATACCGCAGACCGTTGACTGGAACAGCCCCGAATTCCGCCTCTTTACAGATGCCCGCCAGCGCTGGCTTCGGGAGTTTGCCGAAGCCTCCACACGGGCTGTCCGGGAAATCCGCCCGGATGTTACCGTGGAGCATCAGTATTCCATGATCTCACAACCCTGGCTCTGGGGTGTCACAGAAAAGCAGGCCATGGCCTCGGACTTCTGCAGCGGGGATTATTACGGCGGTTTCCTTCAGCAGAGCTTTATCAACAAATATTACCGGAACGTGTCCCGACATCTGCCTTTTTGCTACCATACCGGACGTTGCGACCCGGAGCTGGCATTCCATACCACCACAAAATCCGGTGAACAGCTGGTTCTGCACGCAGCGACAGCCCTGCTTCACGGCGGTGCGTTTCTGCTGGTGGACGCCATCAATCCGGATGGCAGTATTCAGCCGGAAATTTACCGGAAACTGATGAAGCGCGTCTATGACCAGACCCGGCCCTTTGAGCCCTTTGTCAACGGGAACCTGCTGACGGAGGCAGGCATCTGGTTTGCTTCCGAGGCTAAGTTTGATCCCCGGGAGTCCGGGACGCCTGCGGCGGACGTCAGCCGGGGAAGTTCCGTCTATGCGGATGCTCCCCTGGGGATGACCCGAATTCTGCGGGACGCTCATATCCCTTTTGACATACTGGGCAGCGGAAACCTCCATAGCTACTCCGGAAGGCTCATCGTCATTCCCCATGTGGCTGCGGTCACCGATGAGGAGATGGACGCGCTGGAAACTTATGTAAGCCGCGGCGGAAGCCTCTATGTCTCCGGTCCGGTTTCCCATCCACGGCTGGCGAAACTGCTGGGAGTGGAAACGACGGGACAGACAGAGGAAACTTTTACTTACCTGGCTCCGGCGAACTATCCGGAATGGATGGAAGACTTCAGTTCCGGTGCGCCTCTGACATGGGCCGGACGGCAGTGGACCGGCCGTGTCATCTCGGAGGATACGGAAGTGCTTGCCCGTTGCGTCCTGCCATGGACCATGCCCGGCAGCGAGCATTTTGCCGCCATCCATTCCAATCCGCCGGGAAAGGAAACCGGCATTCCCGCCATGACCCTCCGCAGGGTCAGCGGCAGCCTCCTGCTGTGGGTTTCTGCACCGCTGGAAATGAATCAGCCTTACCTGAGCCGTAAATTTGTGGAGGGACTGGTGCGTCGACTGATCCGTAAAGAAATTCCTGAAACAGATGCCCCTCGCTTTGTGGAACTCCTGCGCTGGGAAAAAGAAGGGAAGCATTACCTGGCCCTGATCAACGAGCAGGAGGAAAGCCCGGTTGCTCCGGCTCGCGGAATCCACCTGACGGTTCCGGGCTTCCGGTCCGCCTCGCTGTTGCCCGGAAATCTGCCGCTTCGAACGGAGCCGGATGAATCCGGCGTCCGTATTGAACTGCCGGAGCTGGAGCTTTTTGCGGTGATGGAACTGATCCCGTAGATCCGGCCGCAGATTTCAGATTATCCAACACCGGCATGGCCGGCATTTCCCCATCGCCACGATGGAGGAGAACTGCATTTCCGGACAGGAGGAATCAAACATGATCAAAGTCGCCATTATCGGTACAGGCGGGATATCGCATGCCCATATCCGCGCTTATCTGCAATTCCCGGAACGATGCCGGATTGTGGCACTGGTGGATATCGTTCCGGGAAAGGCGGAACAGGTCCGGCAGCAATATCAGCTGGACGCCGGGGTATTCCTGGACCATCACGACATCCTGGATCAGGATATCGACCTGGTGGACGTATGCACGCCGCCTTTTGTTCATGCAGAAATCAGCATTAACGCCCTGCTCAGCGGGAAAAACGTTGTATGTGAAAAGCCCATGGCCGCATCCCTGGAAGAATGCGACCGGATGCTGAAAGCACGGAACGAGAGCGGGAAAAAGCTTTCGATCATTGCCCAGAACCGTTTCCGCCTGCCGGTCCGTAACCTGAAGGCGTTGCTGGACAGCGGCATGGCCGGGAAGGTCCGCCATGTGACAGTCAATTCCCTGTGGTTTCGTGGTCACAGCTATTATGACCTGTGGTGGCGGGGCACCTGGGAGAAGGAAGGCGGCGGATGCACGCTGAACCATGCCGTGCATCATATTGATATGCTGGGGTGGATGATGGGCACTCCGGAGAGGATGACCAGTGTGCTGGCCAACACCGGCCATGACAATGCCGAGGTGGAGGATCTGTCGGTCTCCGTTGCGGAGTATCCGGGTGCGCTGGCGGTGGTTACCGCATCCGTGGTGGATCACGGGGAGGATCAGGCACTGATTTTCCAGTGCGAGAGGGCAAAAATCGCTTTTCCTTACAGTGTGTTTGCTTCCCGGCCGCAACCGAACGGATTTCCTCTGGCGGAGCCGGACGAGAATTTTGCGAAGGAAGCGGAGCAATTCCTGAACGCGCTGCCGCCGCTGCCGTATGAGATGCATACAGGGCAGCTGGAAAATGTGCTGACGGCGCTGGAAACGGATGACGAACCTGCGATTACCGGCGAGGACGGACGGCGGACCATTGAGCTGATTACCGCAATTTACAAGGCGGGCGCCACACGCCGGACCGTGACGCTGCCGATTGCGCCGGATGATCCGTTCTACACGGTGGAAGGCATCCGGAAGGCGGTTCCGCATTTTTACGAAAAGACCGCTTCTGTGGATAGCCAGGACGGGGAGCTGAGTTTCGGTAATTTTCGAAAAGGGGAGAAGTGAGACGGTTGTGGAATTGAAAGGCCCCGGCAAAAAACTTATCTGAACGGGGATATGGACGGAATTACCTACGACTGCGCGGCGCTCATTTGCAAAAAAGAGGGATATGGTAGAATAATCCGGAAAAGGGGGAGTATGCGATGGATATTGATATTCTTCTGGCTTTACAGGATTTCAGAAATGGATTCGGCGGGGGACTGGTTGACTTTTTCAGGAAAATGACCTTTTTCGGCGAAGTATCCGTGGTACCCATTATTATGGCGATTATCTATTGGGCTGTCAGCAAGAAATACGGCAGCTATCTGATGCTGGGTTGGGCCGGAAGCCGCCTGGTCAACGGCGCGCTGAAGGTGACCGCGTGCGCGTACCGTCCGTGGATCCGGGACGCCAGAGTGGAACCTTGGGAAAGCGCAACGGAATCGGCCAAAACGACCGCCACAGGGTATTCTTTTCCCAGCGGCCATACCATGAACGCGGCGACCATCTTCGGCAGCGGCACGGTGAGAAAGGATTTTCCGCGGTTCCTGCGCATAACGCTGCTTATCCTGACGTTCCTGGTCGCGCTGAGCCGGAATTACCTGGGCGTACATACGCCGCAGGACGTGCTGGTGGGCATGGCGGCCGGACTGCTGGTGATGTGGCTGACGCTCCGGCTGCTGCAGTGGGTGGACGCCCACCCGGGCAAGGACTGGCTGGTGGCCTGCATCGGCATTGTTCTGGCGGTGGGGGTGGCGCTGTACGCCGCATTCAAGATTTATCCCAAGGATTACCAGGACGGGAAACTGCTGGTGGATGGGGCAAAAATGGCGAACGACACCTATAAGGGAGTCGGGTGGTGCGCCGCCATCCTGATCGGCTGGGTTCTGGAAAGGCGCTTTATCCGGTTTACCACCGACGATATCCCGATGATCAGAAGAATCGCCCGCGTGGTGCTCGGCCTGCTCGGCTATTATTTCCTCAACCTGGCGATCATCCCGGTGATAAAGGAGTGGATTGCCGGCATTCCCGGAACCATACTGACCTGCTTTATCCAGATGTTCTACATTTCCTTTATTGTACCGTGCTGCATCCGGTTCTTTGAAAAACCCGCGGCGAATAAGGAGCAGGCCTGATCCGGCGCCGGACATACTGATCATGCCGCCTGCATTTTCTGCCGCATATAAAACCATGGCAGCCGGACAGACCGCCCGGCGGGACGAAACCGCCCGGCAAATGCCATGCAATTTATGCAGAAAGGACCGACCCGAAATGATGAACTCCGGAAGCACCCGGAGAACCAAAGTACTCCCCATGTCAAGGACAATCGAATTCAACACCCCGGAAAACAGCTGCCCATCATGGCAGACTACAGACGCCAGCAATCAGAGAATAAGGCAGCGCTGAGGGCGCGGCCTGAGCGCCGGCTGGCTTCCGAAGGGAGCTGTCTCAAAATGATCTGAAAAGATCATCACCTACATTATACTGCAAACGCCCGATTCCTTTACGGTTTTGGGTGTTTTTGGTATGTTCTTTATCCATACAAAAAGGACTGCCTCACTTTATTCTTGGTGAGACAGCCGCTTTTCCTGTCAGCGAAATGCTGAAGCTGCAGGAAATGATCGCTGTGAGCAGTGAGCTCAGCGATGTTGCGAAGATCGCGGGCGGCGGTTTTTATGGTGTTGACTTAAAGTAAACTATAAGGTTTATGATACCGGGGAAGAACGGAGGAAACGAATATGAACAATAAGAATAAACACTGTCCGGATACTCCTCTGTACAACCCCGGTCTCCCGGTTGAGGAACGGGCAAAGTGGCTGATTTCGCAGATGACCATTGAGGAGAAATTTGCCTGTTTCTGCCTGCGGATCCGGAATGAACGGCTGGGAATTGACGCGTCCACCTGCGGGGGAGAAGGGGCGCATGGCGTTCAGGCGCGGGCCGGACAGGGGGAAGCTTATCCGCCCACTCCGACAACATCCTTTACCCAGCCCATCGGTATGGCTGCAAGCTTTGACCGGGAACTGATCCGCAAAGCCGGGAATATTACCGGAAAGGAATCGCGCGCGTTTGAAAATGCCGTGGGGAAAGCCGGCCACTGCCGCCTGGCTCCCACGGTCGACCTGTGCCGAGATCCCCGATGGGGGCGGACCGAAGAGGGCTATGGGGAGGACCCGTACCTGACGGGAAAGATGGCGGCTGCGTATATTACCGGCATGCAGGATGAACACAATTACGACGGGACGCCCGTTGCTCCAGGTATGCGCGGCGACCGGATCCGGACCGGGGCAATACTGAAACATTTCTACGCAAACAACCAGGAATACCGGCGGGCGTACGACAGCTTCGACATCAGCGACAAGGTGAAGTATGATTACGAGCTGGAGCCGTTTCGTTACTGTGCGCAGGAAGGACACGCGGAAGGCGTGATGACTTCCTATAACGAGATCAACCATATCCCGGCTATGCTGAACCATGAGGTTCAGGATCTTCTGAAGGACCGGTGGGGAATCCGGTATGCCATGACAGACGGCGGAGACTTCCTGCAGACTGTAAACTTCCACCATTATTACGATACGCACGCGGAGTCCCTGGCAGAGGGAGTCCGGGCGGGTGTGGACGCGATGCTGGACAATCCGTTCGAGGTGGAAAAAGCTGCGAAAGAAGCATATGAACGGGGCCTTATTACCGAGGCGGAGATGGATCAATCGATTCTCTGTACCATATCGGAACTGATCCGCCAGGGGACCTTTGATCCGGAAGACCCCTATGCGGAACTGGACATGGCGGACGTGGGGACGGACGAAGCAAAGCGGATCTCCCTGCAGATGAGCATGGAATCCAATATCCTGCTGAAGAACGAAAACGGATTCCTGCCGCTGGACAGGGATGATGATATCGCGCTGATCGGTCATGTCGGGAACAGCTGGTTTATGGACTGGTACGCCGGGAACCCCCTGTACAAGGTGACGCTGAAGGCAGGACTCGAGAAAAAAATGCACCGCGGGATTCCGTATGACAGCGGACTGAACCTGTTCCGCTTCAGGGTCGGGAATCAATACATCGGCGGCAGCCATCCTGCCCGGGCGTACAGAAACTTTGAAAAACCGGAACCGGCGGAGCTGGTCCTGGTGGATAAGGCGGAGGATGCAATTGTCTTTGAACAGCTGAACTGGGGCAGCGGAAGTAACTTCCTGTATGCGCCGGAATACAGAAAATTCGCGACAGTGGGAACAGACGGTAAAATCAGCCTGTCCTCCGACGAGCCGTTTACGTTTATGATTTTTGAAAACTTTACGATCGGCACAGCAAACGCGGTTCGCACGCCGAAACCGAGGAACGCGAACTGCGTCGAACTGACCGAATACTGGAATGACGAAGAATGCGGCGTGAAACTTTACTGCTTCGGCAACCGGAACGTGTATCTGGAAGGCGGGAAGCTGAAAACGGATCCGCTGATCCGGAAAAAGCCGGAGAGCAATACCAAGGAAGGCGGCAATGTGGAGGAAGCATGGGCCGGCTCCGAAAAAGAAGCGACAACGCTTACGGTGGAGATCGTTTCCAGCGGCATCGAACGGGCAAAGGCGCTGGCGAGGAAAGCGAAGAAAGTCATTGTTGCGCTGGGATGCAACCCGGTCATGAACGCAAAGGAAGAGATTGACCGGAGCACCATTGAGATGATCCCGCTGCAGGAGAAACTGGCGGAGGCGGTATACGAGACAAACCCGAACACGGCAGTTGTCCTGATTACAAATTATCCGTATGCGATCAACTGGCTGCAGGAACACGTACCGGCAATCCTGACCAATGCGACCGGCTCCCAGGATCTCGGCAACGGCCTGGCGGCCGCGATTTTCGGGGAAGCAAACCCGGCCGGACGCCTTCCGATGACCTGGTACCGAGGGGACGAAGATCTGCCGCCTATGGAGGATTACGATCTGATCCGACACCCCAGAACATACCGGTATTTTGATCAGCCGGTACTGTATCCGTTCGGATTCGGCCTGTCCTATACGAAGTTCGGATACAGCGGCCTGCGGGCCGAAAAGCACGGCGGCGGGCTGAAAATCTCCGTTACTGTAACCAATACGGGTGAAGTGAGCGGTGATGAAGTCGCGCAGCTTTATATCCAACGGGTTTCGGCCTCGGAAACAGTGCATCCGGTTCGCCGGATGATCGGTTTTGAACGGCTGCATGATATTGCGCCAGGGAAAAGCCGGACGGCGGAGTTTACCGTGAATCCGTGCGACCTGGAAATCTACATGGAATCAGCAGGTAAGAAAATCGTGGAGCCCGGAAAATACCGGATATATGCCGGGGGTTCATGCCTGGATGAACGGGTTTTTATGGAAATTGTATTGTAATTAAGGAGAAAACCCGCAGATCCTCCCATTAGTCAGCTTCTGCGGACGATTTCCCGGACAGGTGGTGCGGACATTGAAATCGGTTTACTGCAACGCGCAGGTGTATACCGGAGAGGATGCGCAGGGACAGGCTTTCCTGGTTGAGGACGGTTTCTTTACGGCCGTGGGATCAGATCAGGAAATCCTTGTGCTCGCCGGTCAGAACGCCATCGAAGCCGCCCTGAAAAACGATCCGCGGCAGGACCACCGCCGTTCATTCGTGCTACCTCGGAAATCGGTGCGTATACATGAGAACAGCCGCAGATTCATGCGGCAGGTAAAATCAGGCAAATAGAAAACCCGGGCGCCTTAGAAAACAAGGTGGCCCGGGTTTTAATCAGCTTGCTTGAATGAGTGGGTGACAACTGTCCCCATGACACATTCTGGTTATCGCTGCTCCCGGGGCAGCTCTACTACAGGGTTCAGATAGGATTCATAGGGCAGCTTCTCACAGGGAATGCCCAGCTCATCCAATATGGCGGCAAAGGCCAGATAGTAGCGGTCGGATTCGATGGTCTGTGTAAAGTTAATGTGGAAATAACCGGCTGTCTCGCTCATCAGCACGAAGGACGCGCCATTGGCCGGAGGCGCATTCAGATAGCGTACTTCGGTGATCTGCCCAGCGTAGTCGTTGCAGCGCAGTCCGCCCACGTAGTCCACAAAGAAGGTGTCCTGGGGATTGTTGTCCCCCATGGCCAGCACTTTGGTCTTTAAATAATAACCGGGCATTTTCGCACCCAAGTGGATCATTGTATTCATGCCGGCGCGTACCAGCCGGGGAAACTCGCCGCTCATCTGTGTGCGCATTCCGGCGCGAATCCTGGCGGCCAATTCACCCGGAGGCAGATCGCGGGCATCCTCCGGCGCAGTGGGAAGAAAGATGGCGGCATAGCAGTTCTTGAAGGTTTTTTCCACATTGAGGGCTTTGCGCAGGGAGATGGGCATTACGCTCATGATCACGCCATCGAGGACATTATTTTCCCGGGCGATGGCCTTGGTCATGATGGCAGCAGCGCCGGCTGCCGGGGAAGCACCGTTGGACTTGCACCATCCCAGGAAATCCTCCGTCTTCACCTTCAGGGGCAGGGAATACATCTTATCGACTTTGTTTTCCCGTAACTCCGGCAGGCGGAAGCGTTTCTCGTTTCCCATCATCTCTTTGAGCTTTTTGATATCGGCCTTGTGCCGCTCGGCGTGAATATCCGCCAGCTCGGCAGGATCATAGGGAATCCTGTCGGTGTAGATACCTTCGTCGCTGTATTGCCTGCCATCCTTGAGGCATACATAGTGATAAAGCACAGCTTCAATCCAGCGGTTGAGGCCCAGGCCGTCGCAAAGGCCGTGGAACATGGCGAAGGAAATCTTGTTCTTCCACCAGGTCACGTCCAGTATATGAAAATTGGTGATCCTGCCGCCGATAACGCGCGGTGTTTCGGATTCGGTCACCAGGAGGGGCAGATCGTCGTCCGCGTAGTAATAGAGGCCCTTTTTCCGCACAAAAGTGGCGCCATAATAGGGCAGGCGCCGGAGCGCCTTGTCCACCGCCTGCTGAAGCAGGTCGCCGCGGATGTCCTCCGACAGGCAAACCTCGACGATGTAGCTTCGTTTCCTGTCCTTCCCGTAAAACTGGGTAGCGCCGCAGGCGTTCCATTCCCTGGCCGTGAAGCGGGGAGAGGAGTTTGTTTGTGTCATGCGTCCTTTCCTCCTTGGTCTTCGGCAAATACTTCCGAACGTTCTTTCTGATCGGGTCCCAAAGGTTTGTCAGCTGATTTTTATTATATCATACTTATCTGACAAATGGGAAACAATTCAGAGCGCACGATCTGGAAAAGGCTGGAAAAGTGCCTTGACGGCGGCGTGGCCATCAGCTCCGCTGTAGCGAGCCGGTACGACCTGAAGATCGGCGACACATTATCGGTTTTTGATCCGCTGACGGGGGAATCCTATGACTTCCAGATCCGGGCCGAGACAGATTACAACGTGCTGCTCACGGTGTTTATGAGAATCAGTGATTTGCGTTCGCTCCTGAACAAGGAGGGCATCGCGTACAATATGATCTATTCGGATACGGCGCTGGATTACAGCAAGGACAAGCTGTTCAGCGCTGCCACGAAAGAGGACCTGATTGCACCGGTGGAAGCCCTGGAACCGGTTTCGACTTCCAACGGGGGAATTTTCTGTGCCCTGTCGATCCTGTTTTACGCGGTGGTCATGATCTACCTGATTCAGTTTGCGGTGGTTCGAAGCAGAAAGGACATCGCCTGCCTGTCGGCTTTCGGCTATGGAAACGGTGAGCTGATCCGGTTTGTTACAGGCAGGCTGTTTATCCTGATCTGTGTGAGTACGGCTGTCAGCCTGTTTCTGGGATATAAAATCTCCGTGTTTTTCCTGCCCTCAATGCTGGCATCGACACCCATCGGACTGATGATTGACTACCACCTGCCGGAATACCTGCTGCATCTTACAGGGGCCTTTGGAATCATTCTGGTATCCGTGCTCCTTGATATGAAGCGTGTGGGAAACACAGACACCCTGTTTTATCTCAGAAGCAGGGAATGAGAAAGGAGAAAAAAATGTATCTGCAGGTAACGAATTTGAAAAAAAGCTATGGAACGGGAGAAGGACGCCAGGAGATTCTGAAAGGCGTGGACCTCACCATGGAAAAGGGGTCAACAGCCTCGATTATCGGCTCGTCCGGCTGCGGGAAATCTACGCTTTTAAATTGCATTGGCGGGCTCGAGGTTATTGACGACGGTGATATCCGGGTCGACGGGAAATCCTTGAAAGGGCTTGGAAAGCGGGAACTTGGAGCGTATCGCCGGGACAGTATCGGGTTTATTTTCCAGTTTTTCAACCTCCTGCCGGATTTAAATGTACGCGACAATATCCGTGTAGCCGAACGGCTGACCGACAAACCCATTGAATACGGAGCACTGCTGGATCAGCTTGGACTGGCCGGAATTGAAAGAAAGTATCCGAACCAGCTCTCCGGCGGACAGCAGCAACGCGTGTCAATCGCGCGGGCGTTGATCAAAAACCCGCAGCTTCTGCTCTGTGATGAGCCGACGGGTGCACTGGACTCAGCAACTGCAAAGGACACCTTGATTTTGCTGGAAAAATCAATGCTGCCTTCGGCACGACCATTCTGATGGTGACTCACAATCAGGTGATTCCGCAGATGATGCGGCAGAACTTTGTGATGAAGGATGGCAGAATCATCGAAAGCATCGAGAATCAGAACCGGGTTCCGGCGGATATGCTGGAGGGACTGTAAAAATGGGTCAAAAGTGGACCGCGAAGCAAAAGAAAACCGGGGTGCCTTTGAAAAACAAGGCATCCCGGTTTTACATAATCATTCGAACTCGATGGTGGCTACAGGCTTTTCGCTGATGTCCCAGAGGACACGGTTCACGCCGTCTACCGTGGCGATGATCCGGTCACGGATGCGACAGAGCATGCTGAACGGGATTTCCGGTACGGTGGCGGTAACGGCATCCTTGGTGTTTACCGCGCGGATGATCACGGCCCAGCCCATGTAGCGCTGTCCCTGGCCGTTTACATACTTGATACCGGTGGACTGGAAATCCGGAATAACGCAGAAGTACTGCCAGGGCACTTCGGGCAGGGAGCCGATTTCCTCACGGACGATGGCGTCCGCTTCGCGCAGGGCTTCCAGCCGGTCGCGGGTGATGGCGCCGACACAGCGGACGCCCAGGCCCGGGCCGGGGAAGGGCTGGCGGTAGACCATGCCGTCCGGCAGGCCCAGGGTTTTACCAACAACGCGGACTTCATCCTTATAGAGCAACTTGACGGGCTCGACCAGCTCGAACTGCAGATCTTCGGGCAGGCCGCCCACGTTGTGATGCGCCTTGACGCCGACGCTTTCCAGAATATCCGGATAGATGGTGCCCTGCGCCAGGAAGGCGATCCCGTCCTGCTTGCGGGCTTCTTCTTCGAAAACACGGATGAACTCGGCACCGATGATCTTGCGCTTCTGTTCCGGGTCGCTGACGCCGGCCAGCTTATCCAGGAAGCGGTCCACCGCGTCCACATAGACCAGGTTGGCGTTCATCTGGTTGCGGAACACTTCGATCACCTGTTCAGGCTCACCCTTGCGCAGGAGGCCGTGGTTGACATGGACGCAAACCAGGTTCCGGCCGATGGCTTTGATCAGCAGGGCCGCGACGACGGAACTGTCCACACCGCCGGAAAGCGCCAGCAGCACTTTTTTATCTCCGACCTGCTTCCGGATCTCTTCCACCTGCTCCGCGATAAAGGCTTCCGCCAGTTCGGGCGTGGTGATGCGCTGCATACTTTCGGGGCGAATATTACTGCTCATAATCCTTGTCCTCCGTTCGAGTGATTTCCATAATGGAATAACAGAAAAAGGATAAAAAAACAGAACGAAAGTGTCAATCTGAAAACATGACAAAAGCATGAAGTGAATTGGTCGATTCTTTTAATTTTTCGGAAGGAGGGAGATGCTTCGCTGTGCTCAGCATGACAAATGCAAGTCCGGCGGGCATCTCAGAAACAACGGGACTGTATGCCGGGAAAAATAAAAAAAGTGTTGACAGTGAATATAGTTAAGTTTATAATCAGCTTAACTTGTTAAGTTTGTTAACTTAACAAACGAGAGGAGTGAGAACGGGTGATTCAGAATGAATTCAGGGAGCACCTGACCCACAAGATCCTGCCGTTCTGGGAAAAACTGAAGGATGATGCATTCGGCGGATATTACGGGTTCATGGACGAGGAACTGAACCTGGATCCGAAGGCGGATAAAGGCTGCATCCTGAACAGCCGGATCCTGTGGACATTTGCCACAGCGGCCCGGGAACTGAAGGATGATTCCCTTCGCCCGTACGCGGATCATGCTTTTGAATTCCTGAAGCGGTTTGTGGATCCGGTGTACGGCGGGGTGTACTGGTCCGTGACATATGACGGACAGCCGAAGGACACCACGAAGCACACTTATTGCCAGGCCTTTGCGGTATACGGGCTGGCGGCATATTACCGGATGTGCGGAAACGCGGAAGCGCTCTGCCTGGCCATGGAACTGTTTCACCTGATTGAAAGCCGCTGCAGCGATGAGGGCGGATACCTGGAAGCGCTGAAGGCGGATTTCTCCCCGGAGAGCAATGAAAAGCTGAGTGAAAACGGCGTCATGGCTTCCCGGACGATGAATACGCTGCTGCATGTGCTGGAATCCCAGGCGGAGCTTTACCGGGCCTATGCCGACGAAGAAGTGCGCAAAGCAGGGGAAACGGCGCTGGAACGCTTCCTGCAGGTGTTCTACAATCCGGAAAGACGGCGGCAGGAAGTATTCTGCGACAATGAATATCATTCGCTGCTGGATATGCAGAGTTACGGGCATGATATCGAGGGCAGCTGGCTGATCTGGGACGCGGCGGAGACGCTGCTGCCGGAGAATGAAAGGGCACCGTGGCGGGACATGTGCGTTGATTTGCTGAAAAGCGCGACCGAACGCGGATTCACGGACCGCGGGCTGCGGTATGAAATTGTGAACGGCGTGAACAATGAGATCCGGGCCTGGTGGCCGCAGGCGGAAGCACTGCTCGGATTTGAATTCGGCTGGCGGATGACCGGGGACCGGGAGTGGCTGAAACGGATCCGGGATCAATGGGAATACGTCCGGAGCACCATTGTGGACAGCCGGGAAGGCAGCGAGTGGTTCAATGAGCTGTATGTGGACGGAAGCTCAGTGCACAAGGCGATTGTGGATGAGTGGAAGTGCCCGTATCACAACGGGCGAATGTGCATGCAGATGATGAATGCCGCACTTCCTGAAGAAGTGTGACATTCATTCATCAACAAGGAGAGTTTCGCTCCTGCGGGCAAGGAATCGCGCGCGCACCGCGGCCGGTGAATCCAACACACAATCGGCCTTCATCCGCCACTGGCGGCGGCCGTTATGTGCAGCTCGCGCACCGCGCACGACAGGACCAGGGCTTTCCTTATCCAACGCTTAAACCGCCTTCATCTGCCACTGGCAGCGGCGGTATAAGCGCCCTGGACCTTCGGTGCATATGACTTTGATTGTGGATTGCGCCAAATACGGAGAGAAAATGACATGTTGAAAAAACCGACAATGCGGGATATTGCAAAGGCGGCGGGGACCAGTGCGGTGACGGTGTCGAAGGCGCTGAGCGGGCAGCCGGGCATGAGTGAGGAAACCCGCAGCCGGATTGTGCAGATCGCGGAACAGATGGGATATGCATATCCCGGCGGTGACCGGGCACCCCGGAAACCAAATCTGGATATCGGGATCCTGATACCGGACCGGTATTTTGAGGCGGAATCCTTCTATGCGATCCTGTACAAGGAACTGATCAAAAAGCTGTCCGACCAGGGGCATTTCGGCCTGCTGGAGCTGCTGAAAGAGGAAGACGAGGCGGTGGGAAACCTGCCGAACCTGGTCCGGAGCGGGAAAGTGAAAGCCATGATCCTGCTGGGGGAGCCGGAAAAGGCTTATTACCGGATGATCGCCCAGTGCGGGATTCCGGTGCTGTTCCTGGATTTTTACGACGAACAGGCCAATGCGGACGCGGTCACCTGTGACAACACTTACGGAACATACCGGCTTACCAGCCACCTGATCCGGCTGGGCCACAGGAAGATCGGTTTTGTGGGCAACATGAAGGCCACCAGCAGCATCATGGACCGGTTCCTGGGGTATTACCGGGCGATGCTGGTAAACGACCTTCCGGTGGAGGAAAGATGGATTATTTCCGACCGGGAAAAGACCGGCGGGCTGAAGCTTCAGGAACTGCCCGGGGAACTGCCGGACGCCTTTGTATGCAACTGCGACCTGGCTGCCCGGGCCCTCATCGACCGGCTGAAGGAGCGGGGAATCCGGGTGCCGGAGGATATCGCGGTGACAGGATTTGACGATTTCCCGCCGGGCAGCGAGGAAGACATCGGCCTGAGCACCTTCCGGGTGGATACGGATGCCATGATCGAGATGGCGATCAAGACGATCCTGGAACGATGCGCGGGATCGGATAAACCATTCGGCAGGATGGTCATCGGCGGACAGCCGGTGTACCGGGTGAGTGGTTAGTTATCAGTTGTCAGTTTTCATTTATCAAATGATTGAGGAGGAAAAAGAAAATGAGCAAGGTAAAAATGATCAATGTGGACGCGCTTCCCAACATTCCGTGGCAGGACCGGCCGGCGGACCTGAAGACAGAAAGCCCGGTGTGGCGTTACAGCAATAACCCGGTGATGGGCCGGAATCCCACGCCTGAAATCGCGCGGATCTTCAACAGCGCCGTGGTGCCGTGGGAGGACGGATTCATTGCCGTGCTGCGCGGGGAACAGATCAACGGGATTCCTTATGTTTACCTGGGACATTCCAAGGACGGGATTCACTGGGATGTGGAACGGCAGAAGGTGCCCTTCACCGATGAGAACGGAAATCCCAAAATGCCGCATTATGCCTATGACCCGCGGCTGGTGAAGGTGGACGATACCTATTACATTATCTGGTGCGGTGATTTCTACGGCGCTTCCATCGGCATGGCGAAGACGAAGGACTTCAAAACATTCACCCGGATTGAGAATCCCTTTATTCCCTTCAACCGGAACGCCGTGCTGTTTCCCCGGAAGATCAACGGCACCTACCGGCTGCTGAGCCGGCCTTCCGACAGCGGCCATACGCCCTTCGGCGATATCTTCATCAGCGAAAGTCCGGACATGGTGTTCTGGGGCAAGCACCGCCATGTGATGGGCAGCGGCGGAGAATGGTGGGAAAGCGTGAAGATCGGCGCCGGCGCCGCACCGATTGAGACCAGCGAAGGCTGGCTGATGTTCTACCACGGCGTGGCGACTACGTGCAACGGATTTGTGTATTCCATGGGCGCGGCGATTCTGGATATCAACGAGCCCAGCAAAGTGCTGTACCGCTGCGCGAATCACCTGCTGACGCCGGAAGAAGATTATGAAGTGACCGGGTTTGTGCCGAACGTCATCTTCCCCTGCGCGACGCTGCAGGATGCGGAGACCGGACGGATCGCTATTTATTACGGCGCGGCGGATACCCATGTGGGACTGGCGTTTACGACGATTGATGAGATTGTGGCTTACGTGAAGGAACACAGTGTGCTGCACGGCGGCGACGACGAAGCAGTGCATAACTATTGAGGAGAGAAGAAAATGCGGAGCAGAAGTTTTGATTCACTGATGGAAGCATATGAGCGGCTTTTGAGCCGGCCGAATCCTTCCGATGAGCATTTTTACAACGGGCTGTATGCCCGTTACCGGAATCCGGTACTGACGCGGGAGCATATTCCGCCTTTCTGGATGTATGACGCGAACCCAGAAACCAATCCTTTCATGATGCAGCGGCTGGGCGTCAACGCAACGATGAACAGCGGCGCCATCAAGCTGGGGGATAAGTATTGCCTGGTGGTCCGGGTGGAAGGCGCGGACCGGAAGAGCTTCTTCGCGGTGGCGGAGAGCGACCGGCCGACCGAAGGATTCCGTTTCCGGGATTATCCGGTGATTCTGCCGGATACCGAGAAGGAAGAAACCAACGTATATGATATGCGGCTGACGAAGCATGAGGACGGCTGGATCTACGGCGTGTTCTGCTCGGAAAGCAAGGATCCCGACAACGCGGACCTGTCCGCGGCGGTGGCCGCGGCCGGTATCGTGCGCACGAAGGACCTGGAAAACTGGGAACGGCTGCCGAACCTGAAAACACTGAATTCTCCGCAGCAGCGGAATGTGGTGCTGCATCCGGAATTTGTGGACGGGAAATATGCGTTCTATACCCGCCCGATGGATGACTTTATTGAAACCGGATCTGGCGGCGGTATCGGATTCGGCCTGTGCGACGATATCACAAACCCGGTGGTCGGCGAGGAACGGATCATTTCCCGGCGGAAATACCATACGATTACCGAAGCCAAAAACGGCGCCGGCGCGGTGCCGATCAAAACCGACCGGGGATGGATCCATATTGCCCACGGCGTGCGGAACACCGCGGCAGGCCTGCGGTATGTGCTGTATGCTTTTGCGACGGACCTGAAGGATCCGGCGAAACTGATCGCCGAGCCCTCCGGCATGCTGCTTGGTCCGCTGGGGCGGGAAAGGACCGGCGACGTCAGCAACGTAGTATTTACGAACGGCGCGATTGCGGATGACAACGGGAAAGTGTATATTTATTACGCTTCCTCCGATACACGGATGCATGTGGCGGAAACGGATATCGAACGGCTGAAGGATTATGTGTTCAATACGCCGGAGGATCCGCTGCGGAGCCCGGACTGTGTGCGGCAGCGGGCGGAGCTGATCCGGAAGAATCTTGAATACTTGAAAAAGTAATCAGGATTCTTCCATACGAAAAAGGGTTTCGCTCCTGCGGGAGTTTGGAATCGCACGCGCACCGCGGAGTCGCAGTCGCGACTCTCGCGCACCGCACGCGGCAGGACCAAGGCTTTCCTTATCCAACGCTTAAACCGCCTTCATCTGCCACTGGCAGCGGCGGTATAAGCGCCCTGGACCTTCGGTGAATATGCAGAAAGAGGAAATGAGCATGCTGGACGTTTCTTCCCTGTTTACGGATGGGGCGGTGCTTTGCCGGGACAAGGAAATACGGATTTTCGGGATGGCTGACAGCGGAAGCACTGTCAGCGTCCTGCTTGAGAATGCCTCCGGTCAGACACTGGCGGAAGGCGTGGCAACTGCGGAAAACGGACACTTCCTGGTATGCCTGCCGCCGCAGAAGGCGCAGATCGGATGCCGGCTTCGAATGATGGACGGGAAGAATGCCGTGACCGCGGAAGATGTGGCCATCGGTGAAGTGTACCTGGCCGGCGGCCAGAGTAACATGGAGCTGGAATTGCGAAATGCGGACGAGGGTCCGGAAGAGATTGCCCGGACCCATGATCCGATGATCCGCTTTTTCAACGTGCCCAGGAAGGCGTATGAAAGCCCGGAACAGCAAAAGGCACTGCGTGAAACCCGGTGGAAGGCGGCAGCACCTGAAAACAGCGGCTATAACAGCGCGGTGGCTTTCTTCTTCGCGAAAAAAATGCGGGAGAAATATCCGGATGTGGCGATTGGCATCATCGGATGCTACTGGGGCGGAACTTCCGTGACCTGCTGGATGGACGAGGAAACCCTGGAGGCCTGCGGGGAAGGAAAGCGGTACCTGGATGAATATGCCGCGAAGAGCGGCGGGAAAACCATGGCGGAATACCTGCAGGAAGAAGAAGTCTTCACGCGGACCCTGAACGACTGGAACGGAAGGGTGGCCGCCTATAAGGAAGTCCATCCCGGATGCGCCTGGCAGGAAGTGGAAAAAGCCTGCGGCGCCTGCCCGTGGAATCCGCCGGCCGGCCCCGGATCACCATACCGCCCGGCGGGCCTGTTTTCGGCCATGCTGAAGCAGGTATGCCCGATCGGACTGACGGCAGTGCTGTTTTACCAGGGGGAAGAGGATACGGGCCGGACGGAGCACTATGATATCCTGATGACCGCCATGATCGGACTGTGGCGGGAAGCGCTCCAGGACAAAGAACTGCCATTCCTGTTTGTTCAGCTGCCGATGTGGCTGGATTTCGGCGCAAGCGATACGTTCCGCTGGCCGCTGACGAGGCTGGCCCAGGCAAAGGTGCGGGACAGCGTGGCACATACCGGCATGATTTGCCTGCTGGACCAGGGAGAATACGGAAACATCCATCCGACCTGTAAACGGCCGGTGGGAGAGCGCCTGGCGGAACTGGCTGGCGCGATGCTGCACGGGAAAGGGGAAGTGTCCCCACGGGTAAGGCTTGTATCCAAAACCCTCGATACGATTGAGGTTCACCTGACACAGCCTGTAACAACCCGGGACGGGAAGGCACCGGCCTTGATGGAGATTGCCGGTGAAGACGGTGTGCTTGTGCCGGCGGAGGCTGAGATCCGGGATGATATGATCATTCTCCGGTCAGAAAAAGTGAAGCATCCGGAAAAAGCCCGGTATGCCTGGACAGACTGGTCGGACCGGGTGAATGTGTTCGGACTGAACGGGCTGCCACTGGAACCGTTTTGGGTGTAGCGGAACAGAAATCGAACAAAAAAAGCCGCCGGCATGGTTGACAAGCGGGCGGGAAAGGGGTAAACTCCCCGTACAGGCTGTGATGGAGAGTGCAGCGGGTTTCGGCGATGAAGAGACGCGGCGGTTGGTGCGAGCCGCGGGAAGAGTCCGTTTGCTGTAGCTCCGGAGCCGGAAGGAAGAAAGCGCAAAAGCGCAAGTAGAACCTTCCCGATCCTGCCGCGTTAGGGCATAGGGCTTGACGGAGCCTGAAGGGGCGGTGGAAACGCCGCAATTTGAGTGGTACCGCGGGTATGGAAATACGTACTCGTCTCAAAGCAGTATCTTTGAGGCGAGTATTTTTTTAAAGATTTCGCGGCTGCGGCCGCGACCAGGGCTTTCCGATCGCCCTGGACCTTCGGGGGAGGAAGAAAAAATGGCACAGATGACGGGACTCAACTTCAAAATCCAGGAGATGGCGCACCGGATCCGCGAACTGCGCGAGATTGAGAACTTCACCATCGCGGAGATTGCCAACAAGACCGGCGTTACGGAACAGGAATATATCGACTGCGAAATGGGCCGTTCGGACCTGAACTTCGCGTTCCTGTACCGGTGCGCGCTGGCTTTCGGCGTCGACGTCGGGGATATTATTGAGGGTTCCAGTCCGAATCTGAATTCCTTTACCGTGACCCGGAAGGGTGAAGGCCAGCGGATTGAAGAAGCGCATGACATGATTTACTACAACATGGCGTCTTCCTTCCGCAACCGGATCGCGGAACCGCTGTATGTCCAGGCGGCCTACAGCGCGGAAGCGGAGAAGGAGGATATCAAGCTGACCACCCATGAAGGCCAGGAGTGCGACATTGTCATTGACGGCCAGCTGAAGGTCCAGGTCGGAGAGCATATCAGCGTGCTGAATCCCGGGGATTCCATCTATTACGACAGCGGTACGCCCCACGGCATGATCGCTGTGGGCGGCAAGGACTGCCTGTTCTATGCCATTGTCCTGAATCCCACCGGCGCGCCGATTCCGGAGCTCACCCCGGAGAAAGCCATGCCCGGACTGGCGTTGCAGGAATTCCCGGCGGAAAACGGACGCACCCGTGTCTGGCACCGGTATGCGGATGTGGAGAAGGACGAGAACGGCACGCCCGTGAAGATCACCTTCAAGAATACGGAGAAATTCAATTTTGCCTTTGACGTCATCGACGCGATTGCGGCGGAAGTGCCGAACAAGTTGGCCATGCTGCATCTGGACAAGGATAAGAACGAGCACCGGTTTACTTTCAATGACATCAAGCGCGCTTCCAACCGCTGTGCCAACTATTTCAAGGCATTGGGCATCAAAAAGGGCGACCGGGTCATGCTGGTGCTGAAGCGCCATTACCAGTTCTGGTTCGCCATCCTGGGCCTGGAAAAGATCGGCGCGATCGCGATTCCTGCAGTGGCCCAGTTGCAGGAGCACGACTTTGAATACCGCTTCAATGCCGCCGGCGTCAAGGCCATTATCTGCACGGCAGACGGGGATACCGCCCATCAGGCGGACCTGGCGGCCAAGGATGCGCCGAGCCTGGAACTGAAACTGATTGTGAACGGGGAACGGGAAGGCTGGCACAACTTTGACGAGGAATACCAGATGTATTCCACGCATTACAACCGCACGGAGGATACGCCCTGCGGGGACGACCTGATGCTGATGTATTTCACATCCGGCACCACCGGGTATCCCAAGATTGCGGCGCACAGCTACAAGCATCCGCTGGGCCACCTGCATACCGCCAAGTACTGGCACTGCGTGAACCCCAACGGCCTGCACCTGACGATTTCCGATACCGGCTGGGCCAAGGCCGGATGGGGCAAGATCTACGGCCAGTGGCTGTGTGAAGCAGCGATCTTTGTGTATGACTTTGACCGGTTCAACGCAGCGGATATCCTGCCGCTGTTTGCCAAGTATCACATTACGACATTCTGCGCACCGCCCACCATGTGGCGGATGCTGATCAAACAGGATCTAAGTAAATACGACCTGAGCTCGGTAACCCATGCTTCCAGCGCCGGTGAAGCGCTGAATCCGGAAGTCTTCCGGCAGATTGAGAAGCAGACCGGCCTGCGGGTGATGGAAGGCTTCGGCCAGACCGAAAGCACGATGATCATCGGCAACCTGGCCGGCGCGGATCACAAGCTGGGGTCCATGGGCAAGGTTGCGCCGATTTACCGTGTGGAACTGTTGGATCCGGATGGGAACGAGGTGCCCGCCGGTACGCCGGGCGAGATCTGCGTGGATATCTCAAAGGGAATCCCGATCGGCCTGTTCCAGCAGTATTACCGGGACGAGGAAAAGACGAAGGAAGTCATGCACGACGGCTGGTATCATACCGGCGACCTGGCCTGGTGCGATGAGGACGGATTCTACTGGTATGTGGGCCGGGCGGACGACGTGATCAAGTCCAGCGGATACCGGATCGGGCCGTTTGAGATCGAAAGCGTCATTATGGAACTGCCTTATGTGCTGGAATGCGGCGTCAGCGCGGCGCCGGATGAGGTCCGCGGGCAGGTGGTCAAGGCAAGCATCGTGCTGACCAAGGGTACGGAACCGACGGAGGAACTGAAAAAGGAAATCCAGGAATACGTCAAGCAGCATACGGCACCGTATAAGTATCCGAGGATTGTCGTATTCAGGGACGAGCTGCCCAAGACGGTCAGCGGGAAGATACAGCGGGCCCTGCTGTGATTTTTAAGAAAGAAGCGGAAGGAAAGATCCGCTTCTTTCGTTATATGGGCGAAGGATCACATCACGGCGGAGGGATATAGGATGCGGATCGGGAAATGGAGCGGGCTGGTGGCAGCGTTATGCCTGTGTTTTTCCGCTGCGCTGGCGGACGGCTTGCAGATGAACGGAATCCCGCAGAACGGGGCACTGCCGACCGGGTGGACGACCCGGGAAGCGGGAGAATACCCGGGATACCTGCTGGACGGAAATGCGGCAACGGTTTACGAACATGTATGCCGGAATGAAAGCGGCGTTGACAGCATTCCGGATGTGACATTCTATTTCAGCAACGCAACGCTGAAAAATATCTGGATCCGAAACGGGAATCAGTCGGACAGGAATGCATATTTCACCAATGCCAGGATTCGACAGCTGAACATTTCCGTTTATACAACAGACGGGTCCGCCGTGACATACCAGGTTCAGTTGCAGGACGCCTATGACCCGGACAGCTCCGATTCCGGATGGATTGACGGCTATCAGTGCATTGCGCTGCCAAGGACGTTCCGGAATGTATACCGTCTGGAACTGTGGATGCCATCCTGGCAGCCGGGAAACGGAAACCCGGATACGGTATGCATATCCGATATTGTGTTTATGCCGGATGATTCGGGCAGCTCCCTGCAGCCGACATCCCGGCCGGTTCCGCAGCAGACTGCAGGATACAGCGGATATTATCCCCAGGTGCGGCTGAACCAGCGCATGGCAACCCGGTCCGGGCCCGGTACGCAGTATACGGAACTGGGAAGCTATTTCGAGGAAGGGACTACGGTGACTGCTGTATCAGCCGCATACGACGACCGGAACGGGATCTGGTGGATCCAGACGGAATTTACCTATCTCGGTGAAAAACGACGGGCATATACCGGGGTCAAACGGCTGGATATGCAGGCGGACGATGTGCAGCAGGAATACCCTGTCCGATCCGTTGTGGTGAACCGGAGCGTGTATGCCTACTGGGGTCCAGGGTATGAATATACCATGCATAAGGATCCGGTTCCGGCAGGAACGGAAGGGACGATCTATCAGATTGAAAACGGATATGCGCAGTTTGAATACTATGATAACGCAGCAGGACAGCTGAAGCGCGTGTGGGTGCCGGAGTCGGCAATCGAGGCACAAAACGGATAAATGGGTGAATCCTGACAACGAAAGGCCGAAACCCAATATTGCAAATAATGAAACCAAAGATATTGCAAATGGAAAACATACTGAAAATGGTGCCGGATGATTTCCATCCGGCACGTTTTGGTTATACCGCAAGCCATTCCCTGGCCAGCTTCTTCGCTGCTACCAGCAGGTAATACACCTGCCATTGCGGGTATCCTGTTTCAGCCGCGATTTCCGCTGTGGTATATCCGTAAAGCAGTCTCATTTTCAGGATCCACATCATCCGGTCTCCCAGCGCTTCCTGCATCTCAGCCATCAGGATTCGTCTCACACAGATCTCTTCCACGGGATTGTCACTCTCTGCCATATCCCACCCGTCTTCTTTCAGCTGTTCCAGGCTGATCGTGTTCAAGCTTTTCTCTTCCGGCTTTATCCCGTAAGGGCAGCGCCTGCAGCTGTTATACAAAGGACACCGGATCAGGTTTTTCCGTTTTCCGGGCACGATGCACCGGACTTTGTTCACTTTTTCCGTATGCTCCCGGTTCAGCAGCTTCCATTGCTCTTCCGCCAGCGCCCGGTTGTCCGTTTCATAGAAGTAGACCACACGCCGATCCGTTCCGCCAAAGTCAATGGTCCTGCAGTCACCCCAATCAATTCCGTAGTTCAGAAGATCCTCCCTGTTATTGATTTCCAACGGCGCGTGATAAATCGTTTCCCCGTTCTTTCCGGTGCGTGTCTGATGCCGGAAAGCATTCAGTTCCTGAACAGTAATCCTTGTATTTGCCATTTCGCTTTTCTCCTTTCGGTTTTACCCGAAACGGAGAAATCCAAATGGCATGCCAGTTCTTTCCTCATAGGCCACCTCGTCGGGGTTTCCCCGTTTCGTAGGCGACCAGCAAGATCGCGTTCGCTGGCAACTTGGTTCAGTTGTCTGAATGCCTTTCCCACAGCGGCGATACACCTGGTCTTCCTGTGCACTGGATTCCCGGCACCGCGGGTCAGGCATTCCATTTCTTCCTGATCAGGGAAGAGCCGGCCAAGATACATCCGACATACCCTGGCCATGAGCCGGAAGATCTATCACCCGGGAAGAGCAATTTAGTCTGTTTAAGTGCAGTTCCCTATGGAAATACTCAACACCTACAGCAATCTTGTGGAAATTGAAGAACAGTTCCATATCATGAAAAGCACCCTTGATACAAGGCCCATTTTCATCCGGACAAAAGAGCATATCATTGCGCATCTCACGGTTTGCACCATTGCTCTTATCCTGATCCGGCTGATTCAAAGACAAGTCAACCTCTCGCATCCGGATCTTCTTGATCCAGGTCTCCTGTTCTCCAACGTTCTTTCTG
>JAFROK010000030.1 GCA_017429695.1 Clostridia bacterium
CCCCGCCACTCACCTCCTCGGGTTCTGTAGTATGCTGAGGCCTACAGAGAAAGTATAGCAAACAACTATCTGACGCGAAATGGCCCCCGGTTTCATAACCTCATGGGTGCCTTTCGCAGAAAGGCGGAACATAATCATGACAGATCATTTTCTGGAGGAAGTTGTTATTAAGCAGAAGAATACGGTGAACAGGATCCTGTATTATTTCAGCTGGATCCTGATTGTGATTGCGGGACTTGCCGCGATGATCGCATTCAACAGCATCACCCGGGGCCTTGCGGCCGGCGCGGGTGCGCAGGTGCTGCCGTCGGCGGGGCTTTTCCTGGTCAGCGGCGGTATCGCTGTCTACACTTACCTGATTCATGACAAATTCCTGACAGAGTTTGAATATACTTTCACCAACGGCGCGCTGGATTTTGCAGAGGTTTACAACAATAAAAAACGGAAGGCGCTGGGCAGCCTGAATGTCCGGAACGTGGAATGCTTCGGGAAAGTATCCTCAGAGCAGTTCAAACGGTACCTGAATATGCCGGATGTCAAGCGGATGAACTGGTTCCTGAACCGGGATGCGGAACTCTACTTCTTCTATTTCAGTAAGGACAGCAGCCGCAAGATGATTATCCTGGAACCGAGCGAGGAAATGGTCGGGTATATCAAGCAGTATCTGCCCAGAGGCGTGTATCAGGAGTAAAGCATGCAGGTATATCTTGACAACAGCGCAACGACCAGGCCATGCGCGGAGGTAAAGGCGCTGGTGGCTGAAATGGCGGAAGACGCGTGGTTTAATCCATCCGCCCTGTACAAACCGGCGCTGGAGGTTCAGAAGCGGATTGACCGGACACGGGAAATTGTCCTCCAGGCCGCAGGAGCCGCCGGCAGCCGCATTGTTTTTACCTCTGGCGGAACGGAAAGCGACAATCTCGCAATCCTCGGACATATGCGGTCCCGCCGTCCGGGAAGCCGGGTGCTGATCTCCTCCGTTGAGCATCCGGCGGTATCAGCCTGCGCCGATGAACTGAAAAGGACGGGCTATCCGACGGAAGAGATTCCGGCAGGGAATGACGGAACGGTTGATTTAACACGGCTGGCGGAAATGATCACGCCTGACACGGGCCTGATTACCGTGATGCAGGTGAATAACGAAACCGGCGCAGCGGAACCGCTGGAGGAGATCGTGCAGCTTCGGAACCGGCTGTGCCCGGAAGCGGCCATCCATGTGGACGGGGTTCAGGGATTCCTGCGGGTACCGATGATGTTCAACAAACTCGGGATTCAGTCCTATGCGCTGTCCGGGCATAAAATCCATGCCCTGAAGGGAACCGGCGCGCTGATATTTGCCAGGAACCATCCCGTTCGCCCCATTCAGTTCGGCGGCGGGCAGGAAAGCGGAATCCGATCGGGAACGGAAAATACATTCGGGATTCTCGGCCTGGGCACCGCAGTGGCATCCTGGCATCCGGAAGACTGCGGTCGGATACGGGAATTAAAAAACAGACTCTGGTCTGAAATATCACGAAAGATCCCTTCAGCACAGGTGAACGGCCCTGACCCGGCCTCGAACAGCAGTGCGCCGCATATCCTGAATGTTGCACTGGAACCCGTGAGAAGCCAGACGATGCTGTTTGCCCTGGAAGGAGACGGTATTTATGTTTCCGCCGGCAGCGCCTGCGCCAGCCGGAAGCAGAAGGTGTCGCCGGTACTGAAGGCCATGGGCATTCCGACGGCGCGGGCAGATTGCTCACTGCGGTTCAGCCTGAGCCGGGAAACAACGGAGGAAGAGATTCTGTATACCGTGGAGCGGCTTGCCGCCCGGTATGAGATGCTGAAGCGGTTTGTCAGGAGATAGATATCAGTTTTCAGTTTGCGAGGAGAAGCTACAATGCAGGAATTATTGCTGGTACGGTATGGCGAGATTTTTCTGAAGGGCCTGAACCGGCCTTATTTTATCCGGTCCCTGGTACGAAAGGTACGGTATGCGGTGCGGGGACTGAACGCGGAAGTGTGGGTGCACGACGGGCGGATCTTTGTGCGCGGTTTTTCGGAACTGGATGAATGCATTGACCGGGTGACCCGGGTGTTCGGCGTTCACAGCGTCAGTCCCGCCGTGGAAATGCCGAAGGAAGATTTTGACGCGATCTGCAACCAGGCGATTGAAATGACGAAAGACCTGAAGGGAACGTTCAAGGTCAACGCCCGGAGAAGCGACAAGCGATATCCGATGGATTCGCCGGCGATTAACGAGGAGGCCGGATACCGGATCCTGAACGCCAATCCGGACCTGAAGGTGGATGTGCATCATCCGGACTATATGATGAACATCGAAATCCGGGATAAGGCGTATCTGTATGTCAAGTCCATCCCGGCCGTGGGCGGTATGCCGGTGGGAACGAACGGAAACGCAACGCTGCTGCTCTCCGGCGGCATCGACAGCCCGGTGGCGGGCTGGATGATTGCCAAACGCGGCGTTCAGATCAACGCGGTGCATTTCCACAGCTATCCTTATACGTCTGACAGGGCAAAGGAAAAAGTGCTGGACCTGGCCCGGAAACTGAGCTTCAGCTGCTGCGGAATCAAGGTGCATGTGGTTCCGTTTACGGAGATCCAGATGGCGATACATGAAAAATGCCCGGAAGAGTATACAACGCTGATCATGCGCCGGTATATGATGCGGATTGCGGAACGGATTGCCCGGCAGGAGGAAAGCGAAGCGCTGATTACCGGCGAGAGCATCGGCCAGGTGGCCAGCCAGACGATGACGGCGCTGGGCACGACGGACGCAGTGGTCGGTATGCCTGTTTTCCGCCCGCTGATCGGCTTTGACAAGAGTGAAATAATTGCCGTGGCCCGGAAGATCGGTACGCTGGAAATATCCGAGCTTCCGTATGAAGACTGCTGCACCGTGTTTACGCCCAGGCATCCGGCGACCAGGCCGAAAATGGAGAAAATCCTGGAAGGGGAAAGCCGCCTGGATACTGAGGCGCTGATTGAGCGGGCCCTGGCCGGAACCGAAATGATTCGGGTATAAGACAAGGGCCGGCAACTGTGCTGCCGGTCCGGAATGAAACGAAAAAGACATTCCCTGTGTTTCAGTTTGGGGTTGTTTTCATCCGGCGGATGTGATACAATGCATTGGGACACAAATTGCCCGCGAGGGCGGAAATTGTCCCACAGAAACGAGGGAGGGGCGCCGGATGGAAACAGGAATGATTTCGCTGATGCGGAAACTGGCGCCCGACCTGACGACTGAAATGACGCGGCGGGCCCTGATTCTCGAACGGATCTCCGTTCTGCAGCCGGTGGGACGGCGGCAGCTTGCAGCCAAGCTGAACCTGCCGGAACGGGAAATACGGAATACGGCGCTGCTGCTGAAGGACCTGGGATACCTGGAACTGGATGCCAACGGCATGAGCCTGAGCAGCAAGGCGGAAGAGGTACTGGAAAACGCCCGGGCCTTTTCACGGGTGATGAGCGGCCTGACAGAAACCGAGAAACGACTGGCTGAAAGGCTGCATGTGGACCGCGTGATGGTGGTGCCAGGGGACGCGGACGAAGACGCGCAGGTCATCTCCGATGTGGGAAGGGTATGCGCCGTTCACCTGCGGGGCATGCTGCAGAGCGGGAACACCCTGGCAGTGACCGGCGGACGGACTGTGGCCGCGGTGGCGAAGAACATCCAGAGCCAGACGCCGCTGAACGTGATGGTGGTGCCGGCCAGGGGTGGACTGGGACGGAACGTGGAACTGCAGGCCAACACGCTGGCAGAGGAAATTGCCGGACGGCTGGGCGGACATTACCGGCTGGTGCATCTGCCGGATTACCTGGATGCCGCGGCCATGCAGGAAATGATGAAAATGCCGGATGTCAGCGAGGCGATGGAGCTGCTGGAACGGGCGGACGTGATCCTGCACGGGATCGGAACGGCAAAGGACATGATGCGGGAGCGTAACATGGACCGGTCCGTTCAGGCACGGCTGATCAGCGAAGGCGCGGCCGGGGAAAGCTTCGGCGCGTACTACGACCTGGACGGCAGGTGCCTGATGGCGGCCACCGGGATGGGCGTGGACCTGGCCAGGCTGAAACCGACCTGTAAAATGATCGCGGCGGCGGCCGGATCCTCCAAGGCGGAAGCGATTATCTCCATCATGCGGCACCGGCCTCACCAGCTGCTGGCGACGGACCAGGGCGCGGCGAACAGGATCCTGGAGATCCTGAACAAGTGATTGCAAATCCCGAATGGGTTTCATGCAATAAAGAGAATTATAACGGTAAAGGAGTGTACATCCATGGCAAAGAAAACGGTTGATGACATTCAGGTCAAAGGTAAGCGGGTTCTGGTACGCTGCGACTTCAACGTACCCATGAAAGACGGAAAAATCACGAACGACAAGCGCATTGTTGCCGCGCTGCCGACCATTAAAAAGCTGATCGCTGACGGCGGCAAAGTGATCCTGTGCAGCCATCTGGGCAAGCCGAAGAACGGTCCGGAAGAGAAGTTCTCCCTGGCGCCTGTGGCGGGCCGCCTGAGCGAACTGCTTGGCCAGAACGTTGTATTTGCCAACGATGACAACGTTGTGGGCGAGAACGCGAAAGCCGCTGTGGCCGCGATGAAGGACGGCGACGTGGTGCTGCTGCAGAACACCCGGTTCCGCAAGGAAGAAACCAAGAACATCGAAGACTTCAGCAAGGAACTGGCTTCCCTGGCGGACGCGTATGTGGATGACGCTTTCGGCTCCTGCCACCGTGCGCACTGCTCTACCGAGGGCGTGACCAAGTACACCAGCCCCAATGTAGCCGGCTACCTGATCGGCAAGGAACTGTCCATCATGGGCAAGGCGCTGGAGAATGCGGACCGTCCCTTCGTGGCGGTGCTGGGCGGCGCCAAGATTGAAGACAAGCTGAACGTGATCAACAACCTGCTGGAAAAGGTCGATACCCTGATCATCGGCGGCGGCATGGCGTTCACCTTCCTGAAGGCGAAAGGCTACGAAGTGGGCAAGAGCCTGCTGGACGAGACCAAGATCGACTACTGCAAGGACATGATGGCCAAGGCGCAGGAAAAGGGCGTCAAGCTGCTGCTGCCCATCGACACCGTATGCGCGGCTTCTTTCCCGGATCCCATTGACGGACCCGTGGACACCACCGTTGTTGACTCCGACAAGATCCCGGCTGACAAGGAAGGCCTGGACATCGGCCCGAAGAGCCGGGAGCTGTTTGCGGAAGCCGTGAAGGGCGCGAAGACGGTTGTCTGGAACGGACCGATGGGCGTGTTCGAGAATCCCACCCTGGCCCAGGGCACCCTGGCTGTGGCACAGGCAATGGCGGACAGCGACGCTGTGACCATCATCGGCGGCGGCGACAGCGCGGCGGCTGTGGAACAGATGGGCCTGGGCGCGAAGATGACCCACATCTCCACCGGCGGCGGCGCCAGCCTGGAATTCCTGGAAGGCAAGACCCTGCCCGGCGTTGCATGCCTGGACGAGAAATAAGAGAGGTAAAAAAATATGCGTAAATCAATCATTGCCGGCAACTGGAAAATGAACAAGACGCCCGAAGAAGCCAAGGCGCTGGTGACCGAACTGAAGCCCCTGGTCAAGGATGCCATCTGTGACGTGGTCGTATGCGTTCCCGCCGTGGATTTCGCCGCGGTGAAGGAAGCAGCCGCGGGCAGCAACATCAAGCTGGGCGCGGAGAATGTGCACTGGGCGGCCAGCGGCGCTTTCACCGGCGAGCTGAGCGCGGACATGCTGAAAGCCTGCGGCGTGGAATACGTCATTATCGGCCACAGCGAACGGCGGCAGTACTTCGGCGAGACCGACAAGACCGTGAACAAACGGGTGCTTGCGGCTGTGGAAGCCGGGCTGAAAGTCATTATGTGCGTGGGCGAGAACAAGGAAGAACGGGAAGCCGGATATACTGACGCGCTGGTTGAATACCAGACCCTGATCGGCCTGAACGGCCTGACCAAGGAACAGGTTGCGGATGTTGTGATCGCCTATGAACCCGTATGGGCCATCGGTACCGGCCTGACCGCCACCGACGAGCAGGCGAACGATACCATCGGCGTGATCCGCAAGGCGGTTGCCCGCAAGTACGGCAGCGACACCGGCGACAAGATCCGCATCCAGTACGGCGGCAGCATGAATCCCAAGAACGTCAAGGGACTCATGGCGCAGGAAGAAATCGACGGCGGCCTGATCGGCGGCGCGAGCCTGAAGGCTCCCGATTTCAGCCTGGTTGTGAATTACGACAAATAATCTATCCCATATACGCAAAAAATCCGGCAGCAATGCCG
Organism: Clostridia bacterium; assembly: GCA_017429695.1. GTDB lineage: Bacteria > Bacillota > Clostridia > Christensenellales > Aristaeellaceae > Aristaeella. The sequence goes on from JAFROK010000030.1 coordinate 6,293, forward strand.
GGTTTTTTTCATGCCTATTGACGAAAAGGCGTCAATACCGATAAAATAGGCGCAATAACGGAAGGGAAGGGCAGAACGTGAAGAGAGCAAAAAGCCCCGTGACATTTCATTACGCGCTGATTACCGGCGGATTCTGGATGGCATTCTGCGTTGTGACCGCGTATGCCGCCGTATTCCTGCAGGGGATCGGGTATTCAAACAGCGAGCTGGGAATTATCCTGGCGCTGGGCAACGTGGGCGGGGCGGTACTGAGCCCGGTGCTTGGCGCATGGATTGACCGGAACCGGGCGCTTCGCCATGCGGCGGTGATCCGGGTGCTGCTGGCGGTGCAGCTGGTGCTGCTGGCGCTTCTGAGAATATTCCCGTATCACAACGCGTTGACCTCGGTGTGCTATGTGCTGTATATGGCGGCCGCAATGCCGGTGAACGCCCTGAACCTGGACTTGTGCGTACGGCTGGAACGGGCGGAGGCGCCGCTCAATTTCGGGTTTGCCCGGTCGATGGGCAGTTTCGCTTTTGTGATTCTCAGCACGCTGCTGGGCATCCTGACAGCGGACGGGCGGCACCTGCTTCTTCCCTTTGCCGGAATGGCGGTTGTGCTGCTGCAGGCTTTCAGCAACCGGATGATTGACAGGGATCTGCGGCATTATGAGGAAATGAACCCTCCGGATGAGGCGGAAACGCAGGTGCGTTCCTCCTCGCTTGCGGCGTTTGTACGGAACAATCGGATGTTCTGCCTGATGCTGTTCGGTACGATCATTATTTATATTGCCCACAATATGGATGGCAATTTCCTGATCAATGAAATCCGAAATCTCGGCGGCGACACATCCGTAATGGGATATGTGGCGGCGTTTACGGCGATTACGGAAATCCCCGTAATGATGTTTGCCTCCCGGCTGCCGAAAAGGTGGAAAACCGTTCAGTATATCCGCCTGGCGTTTGTATTCTTTGTGGTTAAGAGCCTGGCCTATGCCCTGGCGCCGAGCATTCCGGCCTTTTTTGCCGCGCGGATCATGCAGGCGCCCAGCTATGCGCTGTATACCGTGCTGATCGTCGGATACGCCGACAGCGTGGTGGCGAAGCAGGACTCCGCCAAGGCCCAGAGTCTGGCCTTCAGCATGACAACCATCGGATCGGTGCTGGCCAGCCTGATCGGCGGATATATGTTTGACGTGACAGACGTGAAAACCACGATGCTTGTGGGAGCGGCCATCGCGGCCCTGGGCGCGGTGATTGCCATCGCCGGAACGCGCGGAAAAACACGATATATGCACAAATGACAACAAAACAATAATCGACACTTTACCGGAGACAATGGAAAAAAGGTTATGAAAAAGCTGCTGCTGGTTATGCTCGTTGTTTGTATGATCTTCCCGTTGTTTTCGGCTGCGGCGGAAGAGGATGCACTGTTTGAGGAAATGGTTGAGGAAGAAGAGTCAGATGAGCCGGTGTCTGGACCATATGGTTATCTGTCAGGGCCGGCTGATTATGTTCCGGCTGAACCGAATCCGGACGCAAAAAGCG